>NZ_CP132543.1:3155102-3469280 GCF_030845195.1 Sanyastnella coralliicola | reverse complement strand
ATTTGATAAAGCGGAAACATACCTTACCGAGGCGATGTCCGTCTCAAAAAAGAATGGAGATGATATGGGGTGGGTGCTTGCTGCGAATAATCTTGGAGGGAATTGGTCGGCAAACGGCAATCCCAAAGAGGCCATTGCCTTGTTTGATCAATTACTAAGTGAAGTTGAAGATTCTACGTTGCGTTTTTCGCTCTTGCTTAATAAAGGTATTGCGGCGTTTCGAAATGAAGATTATCCTGAGGCTCTTCGTATTTACCATCAAGCAAAAACCTTCGCATATAATCAGGCCGTGTTAGATCAAATACACTTATACAGCAATCAAGGTCAAGCGTTGATTCAAACAGGAGAACCTAAAGAGGCCAAAGAATTGCTTATCTGGTGTTATGATAAAGCGGTAGTCATAGAGAATAAGCGTCAACAGAGGTTTGCTTCTAAGCAATTAGCAGCTGCTTATGAAGCATTGAACGCTCCAGATAGTGCGCTTTATTGGCTAAAACTTAATCAAGGTTTAGTAGAAGAATCAAACAAACAAGAAAGCGAACGCTATATCAATACGCTCACCACGGTATATGAAATAGAGAAGAAAGAAAAGGAAATCGTTGAGCTCGAAAACGAACAACTTTTGAAGGATCAGGAGCTGTTCAGGACTTATGGGGCACTGGCGTTGTTTGGAATTCTGCTGATTGGAAGCGTGGTGTTCTTCCGATTGCGTTTGAAATCGAAGGTGCAAGAAAAGCAGTTGCTTGATATTCAGTTGAAGCAACAAGAGGAAGAATTAGATCGATTCAAAAAGGAGCTTGAAGAACAAACAAAAGGACTCTTAGAGCGAAATAGACGCATTGCGGAAATTCGAAAAGAGCTAGAAAGCTATAAGAAAGTGGAGATTGATGACGAAATGAAGGAGGTGTTAAGCTCGAAGATTCTCACCAACCAAGATTGGGACAATTATAAGCGCACGTTTAATCTTGCCTTTCCGTCGTTTTTCGAAAAACTGCACAACTGCGCGAATGACTTATCACAAGGAGAACAGCGTACATCAGCATTGATCAAGCTAGACCTTTCAAACATGGAAATTGCCGAAATTTTGGGAATATCTGAACGATCGGTAATTCAAAATAAGTACCGTTTACGAAAGAAATTAGGTCTAAATGATGCTTCGGAACTTCCTTCCTTCTTGAAGGGGTTGTCGACCTAGAAATAACAGTTAACACACAGATAGACAGAGGGTAAGGCTTCGTTAAGGATAGGTCATGTCGACCATTGTAGATACCTTGTAGACCCTGTTTCCTTTTCAAACGGCGAGTTGAGTCGGTGATTTGCGGCAACCAAATAATTTCAATTATGTTGCCAAAGCATTTAACCTTAACAATCTTATTTATTCTAAGCTTAGCCTGCCCAATGGTAGGACAGCAATTCATCGAACAGTGCGACGATTTCACGGTAGATCTAAGCCAAGGTTCGGTTCCCATTGTTCAATACGATCCGCTTCATCCCATCACAGGAAAAACTGTTTGGTTTGAATTTGAAGCGCGAAGTGAGTACACAGTAATTACAACCTCTCCCGTGGTTGGTGAACCAAATGGAGATGTTCAACTTCATCTATTCGACAACAGCGGTCCAGTACCAATTCCGGTTGCGTGGGATGACAACTCTAATGTTGAAGAAGCGGGACACGCAGAAATCACCTTTCAATATGATTTAGGCCGGAGCTATCTTATGGCCGTGTCGGCTGTGAATATGGAGGATATATTTTGTCAGTTGAATGTTGATGGCTTTTGCAATGAAATCAGCGAAGTTCGATCGGGATTGTTAACATTACCATTGGCCTATGGCGTTTCGAGCACTGCCGAGTTTAACGCTGCGTCAATCATTTCAGCAGGTTATGGAGCGCATTTTCGGCCGTCCGGGGGCAGTACGTTCCCTGCGTTTGATTTTGCGGCATATCAATTTTTCGGCACAGGAGGTGACGTTGCCGTGAACCTATCATATAGTGACGCTGAGCCTTGGGAAGGGACCTTGTACGTTTTGAAGACGAATAATGATGATTCCTTTACAATTATTGGCGCTGATTTGTGGGAATCGAATGTGGCCAATCGCTCTGTTGAATTCACAACTGAAATCAACACCGAATACATCTTGGTTTTTGAACTCAATGATCAAGACTCCAATGATGTTGAACCGGAGACATCTGTTTCAATTATAGATCTTGATGATTTAGGAAATAATAGTGGACAAGGCACAAATGAGGCTCCTTTCCTTCTCTATGATGGCTTTGAGATGGTAGGCCAATCTTCTAGTTTCCCGGACGCCACAATGAACCCTTGCTTACAAAACTTGAGCTCAAATGCAGCGTATTTTCAATTCATAGGTGATGGAAGTAGCCATTGGATTCATCTTGATGGTATGCTATCCTTTACGAAGAATTGTGGCGTTTTTTCATACCAGCCGTGCGAATACAACTATCCAGTTTTGGCTGTATTATGGAATGAAACGGACCAGCAGTGTGAATTGTCACTTTCGAATGGATCAGGATCCTACAACTTAGAATTTATAGCAGAATTGGGTGATGAATATCGATTGCTCGTTTATCCCTCATACACTCCGAATCCATTGAATTATGTGCTCCGGAATACAAGTTGGAACTTGACTTTTGGCAGTCAGTTCCAAAGTTTAGATAATGTTCTTCAAGACATTGCAGAACCATTCCCTTGTGGGAGCACAACTTCTATCGAAGTTCAACCCGCCAATCTTCAAGGGAGCTTAATTCAATTTAATACACCTTGTGGAGATGTTTCAATTCAGAATGAATTCAAGCCACAGACATTCATTGGAGATGGAGATACCTATACAATCCAAACAATTGACCGATCAGGTTCGCCAGATGAAGTATTCGCATTTTTAACTGTGGTTGAAGAAGATGGAGGTGATTATCAATGCTTGATTTACCAAGCCGAAAGCGATAATAATGGCTTCATTCAAGAGAATCTAGTTACCGAGTTAGGAAAGAGATATTACATATTCGTCGAGGCTATAGCTGCTGGTAGTGGGTCTAAATGGCTTGATCTCGAATTATACTCGCCATTTTGTGTCGATTGTTTCGGTCAGTTTAGTGCTCCCGGGTTCCCTGTCGAATCAGACTCTCCTCTATTGGAGGCCACTCTCGATGCCAACCCTTTGTGTTGTTTGCTTGGATGGGATGCCATCTGTGATGATTACATCAGAGAGGTCGCGCTGTTCGACGAAATCACCCCTTTAAGTGAGTCGGTAAATTGCGGTTCGAACACTGTACAATGCGCTGAAGGTTTCGATTTGTTTGACGGGTTCGAATACAGTGATGATCTAGGAAATGAGTTCGAAACGACGAAGAAAATGTGGCTGGGTTCAATTGACGGAACGGGTGAAGTAATGTCTTTCGAGTTCCATCGTGACGGCGTGAATCCGATTCACTATGCTGCACCTGGAATCATGGTCTATTTTGATGATGGGGAAGGTTATGAGTACTATATTCTCGACGTCAGTTTTGCATCTGAAAATGGGCCTTTCGGAGTGTTGAATTTCAGCCGAGAGATCTTCGTACCGTCAGGTACAACTGCGTATATAATGATTGCTGACAACAACGAAGACGAGGATTTTAGCAATCCTTATGAGATGACAATTCTAGACCCAAACAACTGTGGTTATTGCGAGTCGTTAATTTCTGGTGAGGCGGATATTCCTCTCGATGACCCGGTATTTGATACCGTTGTTAGCTTAAATCCTTCTTGTTGTGCAGAATGGAGTGCTTCATGTCAGTCTTCTTATGAGTTCTTTTACTTCCCAAATTGCGCGATTTCCCCGGTTGTAACTTGTGGTGATACGCTTAGTGGTTCTACTATTGGCGAACCTATTTACACTGGACAAAAGTGTGACAATACGTCATTTACTAGCGGGTCCATCTGGTATACATTCGTCGGAGATGGCTCTACATTTAACTTTGATGTCCTTCAAAGGGGTAATGCGTGGAATGCACAGATTTATGGATTCATCGGTGAGTGTCCGAGTCCGGAATGCCTTGGTAACAGCGACTCTGCAATAGGGGGAGCACTTGCTTCGTACCAATTACCCACGATAGAAGGTGAGACCTATTTCGTGGCAATCACGGGAATCAACGGAGACGAAGGAGATTTCGACTTACACGTATACAGTTCTGACTACTGTGGGCAGTGCTTCACAGCGTATTCAGGGATGCACGTATTCGAAAATCAAAACCCCATTTACCAGCAGGTTATTTCCGCACAGCCCTCATGTTGTAATTCGTTTTGGGACGCGGATTGTCAAGCGCTCTATGACGGATTGATTTGTTCAAGCAGTTTTGAACCAAACAATACTGTGGCTTCTGCCACCACCCTTGGCTTATGGTCGCTCGATTTAATACAAGATAACGTGCAGGCGGCTATTTCCAGCGCTTCTGATGTCGATATATACATGGTCAATATCAGTGCTCCGGGTAGTATGTTTTTGAACCTAGTTTCTCAAGCAAATCACGCTGACTTAACAATGGAGCTATGGAATAATGAAACGTTACTGGCTTCAGCAGATAATTCTGACAGTTTTGAATTCCTTGAGCAGTACGTAGAAGAACTGGCGGTTGGAAGCTACTTTATCCATGTCAAAGCCAGTGAAGGAGCGTCTTTTGATACTGTTGGGTGTTATGAACTATTCCTTGATTGGGTGCCTGATGATGTGCCTGGTTGTACACTAACCGTAAGTGTGGATGATGTTTCAGCATGTGATCCAGCCACGGGCACTCATGAAGTCTCATTAGAAATAGAAGCTTCGAATGTAGGTGGTACTACCTACCTGATTAATGGACAACCTTTCCCTATTACAGACCAAGTGCAGTATCAAGTGGTGCCTGATCAACCTTCAACAGGTGCCGCAAGAAATCTTGTCATCTCTGTTTTGGAAAACCCAATGTGCACTGTTGTATTAAACAATGCATATATCGCACCTGAAAGCTGCGGAGAGGGAAGCACTTGTGTAATGGATGGAAATGCCGATGGAACGATCAATGCGGCCGATCTACTTGTATTCTTGTCGTTCTTTGGAACTACTTGTGATTAACGACGAACGAATGCTCTGGCAACTCGGTCGGTCTCAATAAGATCATCTATTGTCGGCTTTTCTTTGAATTGAGTGGCGTGCATTGCTTTAGCAATCACGTCGCTCATCTCAAGGAAGCCAATTTGGTCTTTCAGGAACAACTCTACGGCTACTTCATTGGCTGCATTCAATGCACATGGCATATTTCCGCCCTTTTCGAGGGCATCAAAGGCCAATTGAAGATTTTTGAAGGTCTCTTTGTCTGGAGCTTCAAACGTCAGCTGAGGATAGTCTAAAAAGTTAAATCGTGGAAAGTCATTCTTTAGTCGCTCAGGGAACCCGAGTGCATATTGAATGGGGAGCTTCATATCAGGCAAGCCCATCTGCGCTTTCATGCTTCCGTCTTCAAATTGTGCAATACTGTGAATGATCGATTGCGGATGTACAATCACATCGATCTGCTCGTTTTTCAGGCCAAATAGCCACTTGGCTTCAATCACTTCCAGACCTTTATTCATCAGGCTGGCAGAATCGATGGTAATCTTCGCACCCATGTCCCAATTAGGATGCTTCAGCGCCTGCGCTTTAGTTACTTCCGCAAGATCAGCGCGTGTGCGTCCTCGGAAAGGACCACCACTAGCAGTCAAGTAGATCTTTTCAATCGGATTGTTCCATTCGCCCACAAGGCATTGGAAAATAGCCGAGTGCTCTGAGTCAACAGGGTAGATGTTTACCCCTTTATTCCGCGCTAGCGTTGTAATAATATCACCAGCAACAACAAGGGTTTCCTTGTTCGCCAGTGCAATGTGCTTGCCCGCTTCAATCGCAGAAATGGTAGGCTTCAATCCAGCGAAACCAACGAGTGCGGTGAGCACGATGTCGATTTCTTCCATTTCAACCACCTGAGTCAGCGCCTCTTGACCGGCATAGACCTTGATGTCCGCATCCCAGAGAGCATCACGTACTTTGTCGAAATGGTCTTCGTTGGCAATAACAACAGCGTTCGGACGAAACTTCAAGCTTTGCTCGATCAAGAGATCAGCGTTGTTTCCTGCGGTCAATACTTCGACCTGAAAATGGTCAGCTTGTTCTTCCATCACTTCCAGGGCTTGTGTTCCAATAGAACCAGTGGAGCCTAGGATGGCGATGTGTTTCTTGCGTTGTTCGTCTGCCATGAGGGTTGATTAAAGGAACCCAAGTTCGAGTTTGGCCTCTTCACTCATCATATCCTGAGTCCAAGGAGGATCAAATGTGATGTCAACCTTAGCTGAAGAAACACCCTCGACTTTCGCTGCTTTCTGCTCCACTTCAAGTGGAAGCGATTCAGCAACTGGACAGCTCGGAGAAGTCAATGTCATCTGGATGAATGCGTTCCCCTCATCGTTCACCTTTACTTCGTAGATCAGTCCAAGTTCATAGATATCAACTGGGATCTCCGGATCGAAGATGGTCTTCAATGCGACAACAATTTCGTCCTCAATCTTTCTTTTATCCATAACGATAGTGGCGTTAGCCTCTTTTGTCTTCGAATTATCCGTTGACGAAGGTACTTCGTTTTCTTTGGTTGACTTAGAGAATAGGAAACGCATAGTGTTCGAAATTGTTCAATTTGCTCGACTATTGCTGAGCTCCTTGAAAAGCAACGCCGTAGAATTTCATTTGCTTGATCATGGAAACCAAGCCGTTGCTGCGTGTTGGTGATAGGTGCTCATGCAAGCCAATCTCCTTCACGAAATGCAAGTCAGCATTGGCGATGTCTTCTGGTCGTTGTCCTGAAAGAACTCTGACCATCAAAGCGATCATCCCTTTGGTGATGATGGCGTCGCTATCTGCAGTGAAAATGACAGTCCCGTCATCGCTACGTTCGGCATTCAACCAAACACGTGACTGGCACCCCTTGATCAGGTGGTCTTCATCTTTACTCGCAGCATCAATGAGGGGAAGTTCCTTTCCTAATTCAATGATGTGCTCGTACTTCTGCATCCAATCATCGAAGAAGGCGAATTCTTCAATGACCTCTTGCTGTTTCTCTTCAATACTCATAAGCTGCCGCAAAGATACATATTGCTTTAGCAGAAGAACCTCACAAAAATGTAGAATGTTCAGGGCTTAGCGGACGAAATTGTAGCCCAGTCGGAGGGTGATGTTGTGACTGAATCGAATATGGTAGGTGTCACCTCCAAATGCTTGATGCACTCCGGTGCCTCCCATCCACTCTAAACCGAAAACAGCCTTCTTCAGAATGTGCGCCTGAACGCCAATGGGTACCATCATGCGTGCATAGCCAGAATGGCGAGCCTGGTAGGTGATGATATCAACGCGATCTTCATTAGATACAGGATCGATTTCTTGTTCTACGGAGAAATCTGGGAACTGCTGGCGGATGCGCAGTAACTCAGGATTGAAGGTGATACCGAGGTTGGCTCCAAGTCCGGTATAAGCAGAAAAGAATCGACCATCCTTGCGCCACAAATGTGATCCGGTAAGGCCAAATTCATTGTCGACGATGCAAAACACATAGCTGTCTTGATACTGAATACCTTCTTCTACCACTGGTCGGTGCCAGCTAACCATCGCTTCACGGTCAAAAATGACACGAGCTCCAATGACCCACTCTTTGGAAACTCCTTCATTGATAGAAGGACGTTCAATGTGAACGAATCCACTAAGTACGGTTCCGTCAACGTAGGCGTAGGTTTCTTCTTCGAAAGAGGTAAGATCAACGTTGAATGCTTCATCCGATAACGAGAGGTCACGCATGAAGTTCATAGACATATTGGAGTACACATCTTGATGTGCTCCAAACGAGACACCGACTTCTTTAATCTGCGCAAATGAAAGGGTAGATAGCAGCGACAGGCAGATGCTGAGGACGAGTGTTTTCTTCATGATGTTTTGGTTGGGGCGCTACGAGAGCATGCGAACTCCCTGTTCCAGCGCCACTATATAACGATCAATTTCGTGTTTAGTGTTGTATGCGCCGAATGAAACACGGATCGTCCCCGGGATTCCCAAACGGTTCATGAGTGGCTCTGTACAGTGGTGTCCAGTTCGAACAGCCACACCCATTTGGTCAAGCAAGGTGCCCAGGTCATACGGGTGGATATCTCCAACTAAGAATGAAATCACACCAGCCTTCTCCTTCGCTGTACCAATGAAGCGCATGCCGTCAATGGCTTGCATTTGCTCGGTGGCGTATGTGGTGAGTTCGTGTTCGTGCTGGGCTATCGCCGAAACGCCTATCCCATTCATCCAATCAAGGGCTACACCAAGGGCAATTCCATCTGCAATGTTTGGAGTCCCTGCTTCGAACTTGTACGGAAGATCATTGTAGGTTGAACGCTCGTAACTCACCGATGAAATCATTTCACCTCCTCCGCGCCAAGGCGGCATAGCTTCGAGTACTTCTCGTTTTCCATAAAGAATACCAATACCCGTTGGCCCGTATGCTTTGTGGCCAGAAAAGGCGTAGAAGTCGCAATCAAGGTCTTGTACATCTACCTGGAGGTGAGGAATAGCTTGTGCTCCATCAATCACCACCGTAGCTCCAGCTTGTTTTGCAGCAGCCGTCATTTCTTTGGCCGGATTGACCGTTCCTAAGGCATTGCTAACGTGGTTGAAGGCAACGAGTTTTGGCTCTTCCTTCAACAGTTCGGCATAAGCCTCTTGATCTAGCTCTCCAGCATCATTCATTGGGATGACCTTGATTTGAGCGCCTTTTTCTTCAGCGATCATTTGCCATGGAACCATATTCGAGTGATGCTCCAAGGCTGAAATCAAGATGAGATCTCCCGCAGTAATATTCTTGCGTCCCCAGCTCTGAGCGATGAGGTTGATTCCATCTGTTGTTCCGTAGGTGAAGATGATCTCTTCACGGGCAGAAGCGTTAAGGTGAGCCTTGACCTTGGTACGAGTCTCTTCGTAAGCGCTAGTGGCCAACTGTGCCAAGTGGTGCACCCCTCGGTGAATATTTGAGTGGTAGTGATTGTAGTATTCACGAAGCGCCTCAATAACCGCGGTTGGTTTTTGGCTACTAGCAGCGTTATCGAAGTATACGAGCGGACGTCCATGTACTTCCTGATTGAGGATCGGGAATTGTGCGCGGACGCGGTCAACGTTGTATGTAGTTTCCGTACCTGTCATGATAGGTGGATCAAATATTCATGGTTTCCATCTCCTCCAGTGATCGGTGAATCGATCTGTCCTTTCAACTGAAAACCTAATTCTTCTGCTTTGAGTATGATGTCGCGTCGTGCTTTCTCACGGGCAGTGACATCTCGTACAATTCCGTTTTTACCTAGATAGTCTTGTCCTACTTCAAACTGCGGTTTCACGAGTGCAACCACTTCCGCCGAAGGCGACATAAAACGCTTGATGGCGGGCAAGACAAGGCGTAAACTGATAAATGAAACATCAATCACGACCAGGGCACAGGGCTCTGAAATCAACGTTTCATCAATGGTTCTAATGTTTTGACGTTCAAGACTAATGACTTGATCAAGGCGACGTAAACTCGGAGCTAATTGGTCAGTGCCAGTATCAACCGCAAACACTTTCGTTGCTCCTCGGTCAAGTAAGACCTCTGTGAAACCACCAGTAGATGAACCCACGTCAAGGCACACCTTGTTCTCAGGATTCACCTGAAATTGATCGAGGGCCGAAATCAACTTAAGCGCACCACGTGAGACCCACTTCATGGGCTCTTTGATGACAGAGATCTCAGCGGTCTCGTCGAACTTTTTACCGGGTTTCTTGACTACTTGTCCGTTGACTTGTACACCACCTTCTTTGATCAATACTTCTGCGCGCTGCCTGGAGGAAACCAATTGCAGTGCGACGAGCCATTGATCGAGTCGGTGGAGTTCTGTCATTGATCGAGACGTTCTTCTAGTCTGTTCAAGCAATATTCGCGAACGGCATCATCACCAATCGCTTCAACGATCTCTTTGATAAAGGCTTGCACAAGTAGTTTACGAGCAGAAGCTTCACCGATTCCACGAGCGCGGAGGTAGTAAACAGCTTCTTCATCGAACTGACCTGTGGTTGAACCGTGGCTACACTTCACATCGTCAGCGTAGATTTCAAGCTCAGGCTTCGAGTACATATGTGCATCATCTGAAAGCACAATGTTCGCGTTCTGCTGGAAGGCGTTGGTCTTTTGTGCATCAAGACGCACGTATACCTTACCATTAAATACAGCAGTAGCTTTATCAGTGACAATCCCTTTGTACACTTCGTTTGACTCGCAGTGAGGCACGAGGTGGTCAACCATCGTGTGGTTGTCAACGTGCTCTTTTGCGCGAGGCATGTAGGTGCCAAAGAGGTGCGTTTCGCAATTCTCGCCAGCTACACGAATATTGAGGTTGTTACGAACCCACTGTCCGCTCAACGTCACAGTACGGATGTTGAATCGGCTATCGCGTGCTTGCTTCGTCCATTCTGTAGCGTGAACGTACGACTCACCAGTCATCTCTTCCTGGATTTTGTCGATTTGTAGTTCAGCATTTTCCGCAACGAATGATTCAATCACGCAGCTCTGGAAGCTCTTTGCAGATTGATTCGAAACATAGTGGACAATTACTTCCGCGTTAGCGCCTCTCGCCACTTGAATCAAGTGACGATTGATCGCAGCAACATCCGTGTTGTCAGTATAATGAACGATGTATAGTGGCTTGTCTAAGGTCGTATTGGCCTCAACGGAAAGAGCTACACCTTCTTGAGCGTAACGCATGTTGAGGGCTTCGAACCAGTCGCTATGGTGATCAGAAAGCTCACCCATTTGTTGAAGGGCGTCAGACGCTTCTGAAAGCAATTGACAAGTCACACCTACTTGGGTCGGGAGGTTACTTTTCGATGCGTCGCACAACCCATTTACGAAGATGGCGCGGTAAGCGTCGAGGTCAGTAATCTCTTTTATATCGCCTGCGGCGGAAGGGTTGGTGTTCCAATCGTGGTTCACGATTTTACCAACACGAGTGTACTTCCACGCTTCAGTGCGAGTGGTAGGAACAGCGATTTCAGTCAGGGCTAGGTCAGCTGCTGACTTAAGTTCTGGGCGCACATCTACCAGGGCTGAAGAGCCTTCAAATGGCGTCATGAACTTCGCTTTCTTTTCGTCTATCACGTTTGCTACTTCCATGGAAGTGATTTAAGCCGTTACTTCTTCTTTGATCCAATCGTAGCCTTTCTCTTCAAGCTCCATTGCAAGCTCTTTTGGTCCAGACTTCACAATACGTCCTTTGTACAGTACGTGCACTACATCAGGAACGATGTAGTCAAGTAGACGCTGGTAGTGCGTAATCACGAGGAAAGAACGTTCAGGGCTACGCATAGCGTTTACCCCTTGTGCTACTACTTTCAATGCGTCGATATCCAATCCAGAGTCTGTTTCATCAAGGATGGCCAATTTTGGCTCCAACATCGCCATCTGGAAGATCTCGTTGCGTTTCTTCTCACCACCTGAGAACCCTTCGTTCACTGAACGATTGGCAAGCTTACCATCAAGCTCTACGAGAGCAGACTTCTCTTTCACCAACTGAAGGAAATCCTTCGCTGAAAGTTGCTCTTGTCCTTTGTGCTCACGAATTTCATTCAATGCCGTACGCAGGAAGTTGATGTTACTTACACCAGGGATTTCTACAGGGTATTGGAAGGCGAGGAATAATCCTTCACGAGCACGGTCTTCAGTGCCCATGTCAAGAAGGTCTTCACCGTCAAGGTGAGCGCTACCTTCAGTGACTTCGTAATCTTCGTTTCCAGCAAGAACACTAGCGAGGGTACTCTTTCCAGAACCGTTAGGTCCCATGATCGCGTGAACTTCTCCAGGTTTCACCTCAAGGTTTAGTCCTTTGAGGATCTCATTGCCTTCAACAGAGGCGTGCAGGTTTTTTATTTCGAGCATGATATGCGAGTTCAAATGTTCTTATCCCACCGATCCTTCGAGTGAGATGGCCAATAGTTTTTGTGCTTCTACCGCGAATTCCATCGGTAGTTTATTGAGTACCTCTTTTGCGTATCCGTTCACGATGAGGCTGATCGCTTTTTCTTCATCAATACCACGCTGCAGACAGTAGAAGATTTGATCTTCTCCAATCTTCGAGGTGGTTGCTTCGTGCTCTACTTTCGCTGAGCTATTATTCACTTCGATGTACGGGAAGGTGTGCGCCCCACTCGTATCAGTCATCAACAGTGAATCACACTGGCTGAAGTTGCGGGCGTTGTCAGCTGTTTTGTTGATCTGAACCAATCCGCGGTAGCTGTTGTGGCTTTTCCCAGCCGAGATACCTTTACTGATGATGGTGCTGTGGGTGTTCTTCCCAATGTGGATCATCTTCGTTCCTGTATCTGCCTGCTGCACCTTGTTGGTTACAGCTACAGAGTAGAACTCACCAATCGAATGGTCTCCTTTGAGAATACAGCTAGGGTACTTCCAAGTAACGGCAGAACCTGTTTCAACTTGGGTCCAAGAAATCTTCGACTTGCGGTGGCAGATACCACGCTTCGTTACGAAGTTGAAGACTCCACCTTTTCCGTTTTCGTCACCAGGGTACCAGTTCTGTACGGTGCTGTACTTGATTTCTGCTTCGTCAAGAGCGACCAATTCCACCACTGCTGCGTGCAGCTGGTTTTCATCGCGCTGAGGAGCAGTACAACCTTCGAGGTAGCTTACGTAGCTTCCTTCATCAGCAATCACGAGCGTGCGCTCGAACTGACCAGTACCTGCTTCGTTGATTCGGAAGTAAGTAGAAAGTTCCATCGGACAACGCACTCCTTTTGGAATGTAGCAGAATGAACCATCTGTGAAGACAGCGCTATTCAATGCTGCGTAGAAGTTGTCGCTCTTAGGAACAACTGATCCAATGTATTTCTTGACGAGCTCAGGGTGTTCCTGAATAGCGTCGCTCATTGAACAGAAAATGATACCGAGTTCGGCCAATTTTTCTTTAAACGATGTTGCCACAGAAACAGAATCCATAACGAAGTCAACGGCTACTCCTTGAAGGCGCTTTTGTTCTTCGATAGAGATTCCCAGACGATCCATGGTACGACGTAGTTCTGGATCTACTTCATCCAAGCTGTTCAGTTGCTTCTTCTGCTTTGGAGCAGCGTAGTAACTGATGGCTTGAAAATCTGGTTTCTCGTATTGGATGTGTGCCCATTCTGGTTCCACCATTGCTTCCCATTTACGGTAAGCATCGAGGCGCCACTCGAGCATCCATTCCGGCTCATTCTTTTTTGAAGAGATCAGACGAATGATGTCTTCGTTGATCCCAGGAGGGGCTTTATCCGTTTCGATGTCCGTAGTCCATCCAAACTCATATTCTTTCCCCGTAACCTCTTCTAATAATTCGTCTCCTTCGTAAGCCATTTCCAGGTTATGATTTCCGCGTTAGCGTAATAAGATCAAACAGAAAAACTCTCACCGCAGCCACAAGTTCTGTTGGCGTTGGGATTAATAAACACAAAGCCTTTACCGTTCAATCCGCCGGTATAGTCGAGCTCAGTCCCAATCAAGTAGAGGTAACTCTTGCGGTCAACCACTACTTTCACTCCGTTGTCTTCGAAGACCTGATCGCCTTCCTTCATCTCCGTATCAAAGATGAGGTCGTACATGAGACCAGAGCATCCTCCGCCCTTAACCCCTACACGAATGAAGGAGTCTTCAGGATGACCTTCGGTGCTTCTTAGCTTGTAAACTTGCTCGCGCGCGCTTTCTTTTACTTTGATCATTTCGGTGTATTAACAGTTTGCCCTGAAGCTTGTTGCAAAGGTACTGCCATTTATTTAGAAAAAGTCTAAATAAAGACAAGAAAATACCGTAGTCATGGTATTTCCCGGGTGCTAGAATTTGTTTTATTCGCCTGCCTGACCTCGTCAACTACTAAAACGTAATTTTGCGGCATGGAAGAACAGCGCACAGAGATATCAAGCCTAGGTGAATTCGGTCTGATCAAGCATCTGACCAAGGAATTGCCTTTGTTGAATTCAGAGAGCAAATTGGGCATTGGAGATGATGCTGCGGTCATCGATCCGAAGGGCAAGCAAGTGGTAGTAAGTACTGATTTGCTGACAGAAGGTGTTCACTTTGATTTGATGTACACGCCGTTGGTACACTTGGGCTACAAGAGTATCGTCGTGAACTTGTCAGATATCTACGCCATGAATGCGCGTCCAACGCAGGTGACGGTCTCTATTGCTGTTTCAAACCGTTTCAGCGTTGAGGCCTTGGATGAGCTCTATCGAGGAATTCGCAAGGCATGTGAGATCTATAAGGTTGATTTGGTGGGTGGTGATACAACCAGTTCTACTGGTGGTCTGACCATTAGTGTGACTGCTCTTGGTCTCGCTAGCGCGGAACAGATTGTGAAACGTTCAACAGCGAAGAAAGGCGATCTCATTGTTGTTTCTGGAGATTTAGGAGGCGCTTATCTCGGACTTCAAGTCTTGGAACGTGAGAAAGAGGTTTATAAGAGTGCACCACAAGCTCAGCCAGAGTTGGAAGGATTCAACTACATCCTTGAACGACAGTTGAAGCCAGAGGCTAGAAAAGACATCATCAGTCACCTTGCTGAAATTAAGGTGATGCCCACTTCTATGATTGATATTTCAGACGGATTAGCGAGTGAAGCACTTCACTTAGCTACAGAGTCAGGATTGTCAGCAAAGATCTACGAAGACAAAATTCCACTCGACCAGCAGACTTTTGATGTTGCGCGTGAATTCAACCTTGATCCAACCATGTGCGCATTGAGTGGGGGAGAAGACTACGAGTTGCTCATGACCATCACCCAAGATGATTATGAGAAGCTAAAAGGAGACCCTCACTTCACCGTCATTGGATACATGGCGGAGAAAGATGAGGGTCACTCAGTTATCTTAAAAGATGGTACCAACACGCCACTTCAGGCGCAAGGTTGGAATTCCTTTAACGAAGAATAAGTCGCTCTCTCTTAGGAAGCTTTCCTTCTTCTTGAATGCTAATAATGTAGCTACCATTAGCCAGGTTGCTCAAGTCTAGCTGCACAAAGGTGCCGTTAATCTGCTGCTGATCGATCATACGACCGTTCATGTCGGTAATGGTCAACAATCCTGTGCCAGCCAACCCAGCCACAGAAACCTGCCCATTCGACGGATTCGGGAACAACGAGAACGGACGAGTAGTAATGTCTTCGACACTCACCACGCTATCATCTCCATCTCCATCTAAAGAGTTCGGGTCAATATCAACCACTACAGGGTCGTCATCTTCTTCCTCTTCCTCTTCTTCCTCTCCTTCTCCTTCTTCCTCTTCTTCCTCTTCTTCTCCTTCGTTATTTCCTTCTCCTTCTTCCTCTCCTTCTTCCTCTCCTTCTCCTTCTTCCTCTTCCTCTTCCTCTTCTCCTTGCCAATCAATCACGCACGTCCCAGCACCTTCGGTCCATCCAACGAGTGCTTCTATGTTATCTTGATTCAGACAAAAGCTGTTCATCCAATCGGCGCGAACTTCAACTGTTCCATTGCAATTGATTGCAAGCATCCCATATGGTCTTTGGAAAAAGTTGTTGTAAACCGCATTATCAGGGTTATCTGCATACATCGGGAATTCAAACTCGTGCTCAGGTGAATCTTGCCAAGTTTTTAGCGCCCATCTGCGGTAGTGATAGTCCACAGCTTGTACAACGGTAGTGTCATTACTAGTCGTTGTCGGACAATTACTAGGGCAATTCCCATCTGTTGGGTGTGCTTCTATGCCGTAAATGAAGATGATGTTGAATAGTTCTTTGTATTCATCAAAGAAGTTTCGAACGGCTAGATACTCTTGCGAGTTGTTCCCAATTTCGAAGGTGTCTCGGTAACGGAGGCAAGAGACTGAACCACTAAGTAGCAGCACAGGCTTTGGTCCGGCGAGCTCATCATAAAGTGTAACTGAATTACCGTCGAAGTCATAAACTGTGAAATTGTAGACAGTATCGCCGACGTTATAACCTCCGCTCATATCGAGCATTTCGCCATAAAAGATGAGGTCATCAACTGCTGTGGTGTCATGAGGCTGTTCAGGCAGACCGAAATCGCCATACTGAGCATACGACACACTAGAGAATAGGACAGCTAGCCCTAAAAGGAGTGTACGTAACATTTCCAGGAAGTATTGGTTTCGACCCTATTAAACGAAAAATGAGGCATAAGGTTCAAGACTCCAGGAATAATATGCAGGAATAACTATTGCGGATTCTTGTAACGCTGAACCTGCAAATTTGCCCATTCACGGAAATCAAAGTACTCGAAAACTTGACGTTCGAATGGATCGTCAGAGAGTGCGTTGAGATCTATCGCCAACTGTTCATAAAGTTCCTGCTCTGTGCTGTTTCTGCGCTCTTTGAGGATTTCGTTGATGAACTTCAAAATGACTGATTCAAAGCGATATACGCGTTCTCTTGTCTCCAAGAATCGCTGTGTGCTTCGAAGGGCATATGGGATGAGACTCTTGTTTTCCAATTCGAGGTGAATGATGAGATTTAGTATTTGTCCCATACAATGTATATCCTGCGTTTTGTCGATCTCAATGTTGTTCAAGAGCTGATTAATCCACTTCAACGACTCATTCAAACGCGAAGCCTTGAGGTAGAGTACGGCAATGTTGAAATAGAACGAAGCCTTTCTCACCGAACTGAGGTAGCCTTCGTACTTATACAGGCCTTCTTCAATGCGCTGAACGAGCGCAAACCCTTCGTCATAATTCCCGGAGTCAATATGTAGAGCAAGTTCGATACTGCTAGACAAGGCAAAAACCCTCACCTCCATATAAACATCCGTTCCTCCTTCTTGAGCAGGAAGCGATCTCAATTTCTCAAGGTTCTTAAATGCCTCTTTTTCGTGACCAAGCTTATGACCTACATAGATGAGGTTGGTAAGCGTTGTCATCAGGCGTGTTGGTTCTTCATCGAACAGGTGGGGCTGTTTCTCTATCAATGATAGATTGGCCTTCAAATAAGGGTAAGAACCTTCGTCTTCACCAATCCCGAAATAATAAGCACTGTAGAGGTGGTTCAATAAGAAGGTGTTCTCAGTCAACATGCCCTCATGTTCTTGTTTCACCGCTAGTTCATCTAAGATCTTCTTGAATTTGCTCAGGTCTTTTCCAGATCGCGCCTTTCCTTTCTGATACAGATTGCGGAAGATTCGGCTCTTGATGTTCCAGAGCTGATTGTATGTATCAAGTCTAGCGGTGAGCATTTGATCTTCGTCAAGCAATTTTTTCAGGTCTTTCTTTCCTTGTCCTTCGTATTGCTGTTTCTCTAGGATGCGTTTCTCCCACTTACCGATCTCAATCAGACTTGTGATCTTTTCATGTTTCTCCGCCACTTTTCGTGCCGAACGAAGAATCTTCAATGCTTGTCCGTCAAGATTCTTGTGGTAGAGAATTTCAGCTGAATGAATCTGACGCTTCAACTGCGCTTCTGTAGAGCTATTCGCATGGAAGGCATCCAAGCTGCGAAGAACGCTTTGGTAAAGCCGGTTCTTGGCAATAGAAAAGCGTTTGGTGAAGGCTTCACCCTTGAATTTCTTCAGCAACAGATCTTCATTGTATTCTGTCTGTCGATCAATCGCATCAAACAAACGTTCGTAGTTGCTTGAGCTGTTCGACATGTGTCGTGAAGCGTATACCTTGAAGTATCTCTTTTCTGCTTTAGTGAGCGATTTAATAAGCTCATGAAGGTTGTTAGAGGCTTTATTCGACATAGACATTGCTGTTTTAGTTACGTTCTTAGAACTGTAAACAATGTAGCACTATTGTGGTGAATATCGAATTAGATGGGCTTGTAATAGAACTATAAATTACAATCCTATCAGTTGTTTTGGTAATACTGATAGACGGCATTTGCTACGCGATCATTGACCACTTTCTTCAAGTCTTCCACAGAAGACTGTCTGATTTTCTCGATCGTTTTGAAATGTACAAGTAGCGTCTGTGCCGTGCGGAATCCTACTCCTTTGATATCGGTTAACGAGGTCTTCAAAGCTTCTTTGCTTCTGCGGTTGCGGTGATGTGACAATGAGAATCGGTGCGCTTCATTTCGAAGATGTTGAATGAGTTTCAACGATTCGGAACGTTTGTCAATGTATATAGGAATACTATCGCCTGGGAAGAAAATTTCTTCGAGTCGTTTAGCGATTCCTATTACGGCCATTTCTCCACGCAATTCTAACATGTCTAAGGCCTTCATCGCGGCGCTGAGTTGTCCCTTTCCACCATCAATGATGATCAGTTGAGGATAGCCTTCGCCTTCTTCCTTCAAGCGTTTGTATCGACGATACACGACTTCCTCCATGCTGGCGAAGTCATTAGGTCCTTCTACCGTTTTGATGTTGTACTTCCGGTAATCACCTTTGCTAGGCTTGGCGTTTTTAAAGACAACACAAGCCGAAGCCGGGTTGGTTCCTTGAATGTTTGAGTTATCGAAACACTCTATATGTCGAGGGAGTTCTTTCAGGCGAAGGTCTTCCTTTAAAGTCTCCAGCACGCGGTTGACATGTGCCTCGGGATCAACCATTTCTTGCTGCTTATGCTTATCGCGCATGTAGAAGTTCGCATTGCGTTGAGCAAGTTCCATCAGCTTCTTCTTATCACCGCGTTGCGGGACGTGCGTTTTAGCATCAGGAAAGGTCAAGTCGATTTCCATCGGTAAGAAGATCTCCTTGGAGGTTGAATTGTAACGGTCGCGGATTTGAACGACTGCATGCATCAAGAGTTCCTCGTCTGTTTCGTCGAGGCGCTTTTTCAGCTCGGTGGTGTAGCCTTGAACGATCGAGCCGTTCATGACCTTCATGTAGCTGACGTAGGCACTTTTCTTATCGGTGACAATGCCAAAGACGTCGGTGTTGTGAATGTTGCGATTCACTATGGTGCTCTTCGCCTGGAATTTCTGAAGTAGGTCTAACTTCTTCTTCAATTCAGCAGCCTCTTCGAAGCGCATTTCTTGGGCGCTGATTTCCATTTGCTCCTTCAAGAGCTTTGAGGCAATCCCCAGGTTTCCTTTGATGATCGCACGAATGGAGTCGACGTTGGCATTGTAGGTCTCCTCGTCCATCTTTCCTTCACAAGGACCCAGACAATTACCAATATGGTATTCAAGACACACACGGAACTTTCCAGCTTCGATGTTTTCTTGTGAAAGATGGTAGTTGCAAGTGCGAATCGGGTAAAGTTTCTTGACGAGGTCAAGTACGGCATGCATCGTCTTTACCGAAGCATACGGACCATAATACTCGCTTCCATCCTTGATGATCTGTCGGGTAGGGAAGATGCGCGGGAAGCGTTCTTTCTTGATGACGATGGACGGATAAGTCTTGTCATCTTTCAGCTGAATATTGTACCTCGGCTGATGCTTTTTGATCAAGCTATTCTCCAGAAGAAGCGCATCCAACTCTGTATCTGTCACCAAGAATTTGATGTCGGCAATCTTCTTCACCAACAAGCGTGTTTTACCGTTTTCGTAACGGTTCTTGTTGAAGTATGACGAGACACGTTTCTTCAGATCCTTCGCCTTCCCAACGTAAAGCAAGGTTCCTTCTTCATCGAAGTGCTTGTAAACACCCGGTTTGTTCGGAAGGCGGCGTAAAATCTGTTGAATGTTCTCTGGGGTCTCCATCGGAATACCAAAGTTCGCCAAATCGACCTTCCCTAGCAACAAATCTGTCTAAAGTGACATTGGCGCATCCTTGTACCTTACCTTTGTGGTATGAACCTGATCACAGGAGGTACCGGATTGGTTGGAATGCACTTCATTGCGGCGTTGTTGAAAGACAAGCAAGAGGTGCGTGCGCTGATTCGTAAGGGTGCTGATCTCACTAGCGTGGAATCGTTCCTCCGCTACCAGCAGTTGGATCCGAAATCGGTTGATTGGGTAGAGGGTGACATTCTCGATGTACCCTCATTGATGGATGCCATGGAAGGTGTTTCCCGTGTCATCCATGCAGCTGCCCTGGTATCATTCCATCGCAAAGACCGCGACCTACTCTACCAAGTCAATGTAGAAGGAACAGCCAACATGGTTAACGTAGCCATGAGCGCTGAGATCGGTGAGTTCGTCTACATCTCGTCTGTTGCTGCCTTGGGCAGACAAGACGGTGCCCTAGAGGTACACGAAGAAACAGAATGGAAAGACGATCCTGAACTCTCGCACTACGCACGAAGCAAACACATGGCCGAACGTGAAGTTTGGCGTGGAAGTGAAGAAGGGCTGAAGGTCTTCGTCGTGAATCCGGGAATCATCATTGGAATTGGAGACTTTGATCGAAGCAGCGCTGAAGTATTTAAGCAGGTCGACAAAGGAATGCCTTATTATCCAGGAGGTTCGAACGGTTTCGTAGCCGTACAAGATGTGATTGCGGCTAGCATGCATTTGATCGAACATGATCATAGCAATGAACGCTATTTGCTTGTAGGGGAACACTTGAAATACCAAGAGCTCTTTGAACAGGTAGGAGCATCCATTGGTGCCAAGGTACCTTCAAAAGAAGCACCATTGTGGTTGATGAATACGGTTCGCATTCTTTCATCTATCGGCGAAAGACTCACAGGAAAACGCGCCTTCATCACCAAAGAGAATGTCAAGAGTGCGTCAAGCAACTACCGTTATCTCAATGATCGCATGCTGAGCACGTCGTTCAAATTCACTCCACTCAAAGGAGTGATCGAAGAAACAGGGAAATACTACCGTTCGTTGTCAGAATCTTGACCCTCGTTTTCACGAGAAAGCTGACTTTCCATCTCTGTTAATCGAATAATCACCTCGTCGTACACCTCAACCATCATTTCTGGATGAGCGTAGTACCAATCGTAGGTTTTGAAGAAGATCGAGTCGTTCGTATTGTGCTTATCGAAGGTTTCTTGGTAGTACCCAGCCAACTTCAACCGAGGATCATCTGTTCGGATCATCTTTTGCTTACCCACGGCTTCTACAAGCTGAACATCTACCATGATCTCAACGAATTGATCTCGAGGTAGAATATCTTCTGGATAGCCTTCTTCCGTTTCCGCCGCACAGGCGAAAAGAAAGAGAAACAAAACTATGACCCACCAGTTCTTCATCGATCGAAGGTCAAGCGCTTACCAGCAGGGTTATCCGTGACGTTTTCACCATCGTAAACTTTCACTCCATTCACCCATGTTGCGTGAATACGGTGACTGAATTCTTGTCCTTCAAATGGTGACCAACCACACTTGTAGAGAAGGTTATCACGTGTCACTGTCCAACTGTCATTCGGGTCAACAAGAACCAAATCTGCGAAGTATCCTTCGCGCACATAACCACGTTGTCCCATGTCGAAGACGCGAGCCACGTTGTGCGACATCAGCTGAGGAATGTCTGTCATATCGATGATACCGTCTTTCGCCATTTCAAACATGGCCACCATAGCATGTTGAACGAGTGGTCCACCTGAAGGCGCTTTGAAGTAGCTCTGAGACTTTTCTTCCAAAGTGTGAGGAGCGTGATCTGTAGCTACAACATCAATATGACCTGACTTCAACGCTGCGCGAACTGCCGCACGATCGTCTGCAGTTTTCACCGCAGGATTCCATTTGATATGGGTTCCTTTATCGAGGTATTGCTTGTCTGTGAACCAAAGGTGGTGAATACAAGCCTCTGCAGTGATGCGCTTTTCTTCGAGTGGAATATCATTGCGGAAGAGGCTGATTTCTTTCGCTGTTGAGATATGCAGAATGTGCAGACGCGCATCGTACTTCGTTGCCAATTCTACCGCCATAGACGAGCTGCGGTAACATGCCTCCGCATCGCGAATGACTGGGTGTTGGCTGATCGGAACATTCTCACCGTAGGTCGCGCGTGCCTTTTCTGTATTGGCACGAATCGTCGCCTCATCTTCACAGTGTGTAGCGATGAGCATCGGACACTCCTTGAAAATTCCTTCAAGCGTAGCACGGTTGTCAACCAGCATGTTTCCTGTAGAAGAACCCATGAATACTTTCACCCCACACACTTGTTTAGGGTCTGTTTTCAGCACCTCTTCAATGTTGTCATTACTGGCTCCCATGAAGAACGAGTAGTTCGCTGGCGAAACTTCCGCCGCACGGTCGTACTTCTGTTGGAGTAGCTCTTGTGTTAGGGTATTTGGAACAGTATTCGGCATCTCCATGAAGGAAGTGATTCCTCCGGCTACGGCTGCCTTTGATTCTGTAGCCAACTCTGCCTTATGCGTCAATCCAGGCTCACGGAAATGCACTTGGTCATCAATGGCACCTGGAAGAAGGTACTTCCCTTCGGCTTCAATGACTTCTCGTGCATTGGGTTCAATCGTGCAGCTGAGATCAATGCGTTCAATACGGTCTTCATTGATGAGTACGTGTGCTTTACGCACGGTGCCTTCATTAATGACCGAGACGTTCTTAATTAGAGTTGACATGTAGTAGACTTACTTTGCTGGTTTAACTTTCATGAAGCGCATTTTCATAACGCCCCAGAAGGCTTCTTTAAAGATGCCCATGCTCATCTTGCTTTCGCCGTATTGGCGATCGATGAAGGTGATCGGTACCTCTTTGGCCTTGAATCCAAGTCGCTGAGCTTTGTACTTCATCTCAATCTGGAAAGCGTAGCCAATGAAGGTGATGCTATCAAGATCAATCGTCTCCAACACTTTACGTGTATAACACTTGAAACCGGCTGTACAATCGCGAATTCCCATCCAAAGAATTGAGTTCACGTATACCGAGGCGAAAAAGCTCATCATGACGCGGTTAAGCGGCCAGTTGTCAACCTTTCCTCCTTTGACGTAACGAGATCCAATGGCGAAATCAGCCCCTTCTTCCGCGCAAGCGTGACGAAGGCGAATCAAATCTTCAGGGTTGTGAGAGAAGTCAGCATCCATCTCAAAGATGTACTCGTACTTACGTTCAATTCCCCATCTGAATCCGGCGATGTATGCTGTACCTAGACCAAGTTTCCCTTCACGTTCTACAATGTGCAGACGCTCCGGAAACTCTTGTTGCAGTCCTTTTACGATATCTGCAGTTCCATCAGGAGAACCATCGTCAACCACAAGAATGTGGAATGGATGTTCGAATGAGAACACTTTACGCGTAATGCGCTCAATGTTTTCCTTTTCGTTATACGTTGGTATGATGACGAGACTATCAGGCACGTTTGATCACTTGGTGCGCAAATATAGTAGGAAGGAACGGATCATGCTCTATGAACTTTGCGCGAGCTTGGTCTGAGTTGCGGTAATACGTACATGAACATAAGCAGCATACCGAAGCTCAAGGTAAATCCGTAGGTCTTCAGCATCTCACCACCAAGGGTTAGTGAGTGAATAATATCCTGTGCTAGCAAGCCAGGAGCATTCAACACATCCCAGCTATTCCAACGAAGGAAACGTCCGAGGTAGATACCGTATGACGAGGCGAAAATGGTCAAGAATGCAAAGCTCCATCCCACCCAAACGCGACCTCTGAAACGAGATACGATCAAATCTTGAATCCAGCGGAGCGAGTAGTATCCAGCCAAAAGTCCTGACCATGCGAATGAAAGAATCACGGTCAAGTCGTACCAAACAGGCGCTGCAGTTTTGGTGCGCAAGTGCAGCAAGTCAGTGAGGATGTAGGGTGCATTCGGAAGGAAAAGCAGCCAAGCCCCCAGGGTAGGATAGAAGATCCATCGTTTCTGTGCTCGATTCGAAAAGCGAAGGAACACGGCCAAAGCCAAAGGAATTCCGGCTAAGAATAAGTTCCAGACTAAGAAAAAGAACATGGTACTTCCTGTAGTGAAGTAGCGTCCGATTAAAAGAAAGATTCCTAATACAGCAGGAAATCCAACAGCTACTAGGCTGCGGAATACTGGATGTCGATGAAGAGGCATTGCGATTTGGTTTTGGTTTTCTCCCGAACGCAATTAGCAATGCTTTGGTCTTCTTCTTCTGTTAAAAATAGTTTTAGCGCGACATGAACAAGAATCCGACTTCTTCTTTCGAGAGTTCGCGCCATTTTCCTCGTGGAAGATCTTTCTTGGTTAGACCGGCGAACATCACGCGATCCAACTTCTGGATTTGGTATCCGAAGTGCTTGAAAAGATCAGCGACCACATTGTTTTTCGCGGCGTAGATCTCGATGCCGATTTCGTGATGATTCTCACCATCTCCAACGTAATCAGCGGCCACTACCTTGATGAATCCTTTTTCAAGTTCAATTCCTTGTCTGATCTTATCCAAGTGCAATTGACGCACCTTTTCCTTCAGCGTAACATGGAACAACGTACGCACCCCTTGCTTAGGGTCAGTCAGGCGAGCTTGAATGTCAGGGTCGTTGGTAAAGAGCAACAATCCTGTGGTTTGACGCTCTAGTTTACCGATTGGGTAGATCGGTTCTTTGGTCGCGTTTTTCACCAATTCCATCACCGTTCGACGTCCGAGAGCATCCTTCACGGTTACCTCGAAGTTCTTCGGCTTGTTCAATAGGATGTAACGCTTCTTATCTGGACGAATGCGCGCACCGTCGTACTTCACCACATCGCCAGGGTATACTTTGGTACCGAGTTCAGTAACGATTTCATCATTGATGGTTACGACACCTGTGCTGATGAGTACATCGGCCTCACGGCGGGAACAGATTCCGCTATTCGAGAGGTAGCGATTCAGACGAATCGGCTCGTTTTCAGCAGCGGTCTTTCGCACTTTCTTTTCTGGTGCACGCTTTCCAGCAAGCTTACCTCCCGGTTTGCCTCCTGGCTTTCCAGCTGGTTTGCCTTTACCACCTTGCTTGCCCTTTGCAAAGGGCTTCGAAGTGTTGTTGCGGCTGCGATCTGATCGTCCTCTTTTGTTCATAGCGGATAAGTGAGCCGGCAAAAGTACTAACTATTTGAGGATTAGAGGGTAGGATAGAAGGCGTTTTCTAGGTGCTCGATGCGCGTATACTCCTGATTATGAATGATGGAGACGACATCAAATCGGATTTCAGGATCGAAATTTACCTTCCATTGCACGTATCGATCCGCTGCTTTGATGATGGATCGCTGCTTTGAGGTTGTGACAAATTCCCACGGTTGGCCGGCCCAAGCGTTCTTTCGCAGCTTGACTTCAACAAAGGAAATGACATTGCCTTTTTGAGCTATCAAATCAACTTCAACGCGTCCGAATCGCCACTTTTCTTCGAGAATGACGAAGCCCTTTTCATGAAGGTAGGCAGCAGCCATTTCTTCGCCTTCGTCTCCAATTTCTTTGGTAGTTCGCATGCCGAAAGGTGAAGAATCCGCGAGACCTGAAGGCAAAAGAAAACGGACAACTTTGTGTGTGTTGTCCGTTCCTTTATGTGTGTTGTAAGTTCTTCTTATTTCAGCACCATATCGATGGTTCCAATACGGTTTGAACCTTCATATACGAACATCTTGTAATCTCCTTTTTGGAGCTCCGTGCCTTCTTGTACCGTGTAGAATACACAGACATCCATTTGGGCGTTGTTGTAGTCGATGTTACGCTTTACTGAGTAGTATTGAACCCCTTCTTCAGCGAATTCACGACTTGCTTGGCCATCAGATGATGGAAGCACTGTGCCATCAGGTGCAATGACGCGGAGGTAGATGTCTTTATCACCTGGCTTCGCAATGCGGTTCTCCATGACAGTGAAACATGCTTTGAGCATTTCTGCTTTACGAGCACGCGTTGTTTCGCGTTGCTTACCGCTGTTGGTCAACTGAATGGCTGTCGCCGAAAGCTGTGATGTTTGGAGGATTTGACCTGTTTCGATCATGCCTTCCATGTTCTCTTGGCGTTCCATGAGGTCACGGTTTTGACCTTCCACCGTATTCACTCGATCCGTCAATTCTTGGTTGTCAGCCATCAATTGCTGGTTCAACTGATTGAGGGAGTCAATAGTGAAGATGTACCCTTTCATGATTTCACGCAGGGTCTCCGTTTCCTTTTTCAGTTTGCTGATGCTCCAGTTCTTGTCTTTCACCTTCTTCAATAGCTCATCGATCTGGCTGCGTTGATCAGCCATTTCAGCCATGAGAAGAGAATTCTCAGTTGCGAGCGTGTCATAACTGAAACGCATTTTTTCAAGGTCAAGCTGGAGTGCATCTCGATCGAATTCGAGTTGCTCATTCTCCTCTGTTTTCACTTGAATTTCATCGGATTTTTTGGAGAGACCATAGCCTAGGTACGCGATTGCTAGAAGCAATGCTGCGATGATCCCTAAATAGACTTTATTATTCATGTTGAGAGCAGATTTAACTACGAAATTAACGGAATCAGTGGGTTTGCATTGCACCAATGTCACTAAGTGTTGCCTTTTTTCCCACAAGCGTACTTGTTAACAAAGCATGTGCTTTTTAGCGCATCAGCGAGAAGTGCTGCCCTGTCTGAATGGGGGCCGAATCAAGGCACTTGCGCTGGTACGTGATCACAGCGTAGTAGGTTCCTTCTGAGGCCAGGTCACCTGCTATTCGTCCGTCCCATTGCTCTGTGCCGCCAGTGCTATCGTAGACCAAGGCACCCCAACGATTGTAGATGAGGATCTCCCACACTTCGAGGTAGTCGAAGACATTGCGATTGTTCGTGTAATCAGTGAATGGTTCACCCGGCTCCACTTCGAAATACGGACGATAGAATTCGTTCTTACTGTCACCATTTGGTGAGAAGACGTTCGGTAAGGCCAAGGGAAGGTCTAAGACATCAGGGTCGTAATACACCGTTGATTCTGCAGTCTCTTCGAAATCACAAAGGGTGTTGTAGGCAGTGATAATGACGGTGTACTCACCGCTGTTTTCGTACTCGTGATCTACTTGGTCCGTTTCATAGAAGGATCCGTCTCCCATGTCCCATTCAATTTCATCGGCACCGCTTCCCGCATAGAGCAGCGATACTTCGGTGTCTTCGTCACAGGGTCCTGGAACTTGAATGCTGTAGAGCAAATCAATAGGATCCGGAGGTAGGATCTCGATCGGTGTCACCAGTGAATCGGCGCATGCCGTTCCAGGATCAGCGATGAGGGTGACATAGTAGGTTCCGTAATCAGGCCAAGTGTGCGTTGGTGATTCTTCTGCTGAAGTGCTATTTGGTTCCGGGTGACCGAAGAACCAGAAATAGTCAGTGGCATTGGTAGAGTTATTTCCGAGCGTGAGCTCTAGACCCCCGCAGAAATTGTCTTGTTTCTCGATAATGGCCACTGGAAAAGGCTCTACATCTAATGGAACCTCTAGACTGCTCTCGCATTCCAAGAAATTCAAGGTCAGGGTGATGCTTTGCTCTCCCGGGTCAAGTAAGATCACTGAGCCAGGGTCCTCTTCCACGCTAGTGGCAGGATTCGCATTCCCAAAATCCCAGAAGAAATCAACGCCGTTGAAGGTGGTCGACTGGGCATCAATAAAGAACTCCCTACCACCGCCGACACATTCACCTCCGGAAACTTCGAAGAGTGCCTCAATATTGTCATAGGCGTAAATGGTCTGAAGCGAAGTATCAGCGCACTCTGTTCCGGGATTCACAATCAACGTCACTTCATAGGTCCCGGTATCTGGATAAGTGTACTCAGGTTCGAACTCATTCGAAACGTCGGTGTCGATGTCTTCCACGCCGAAATCCCAGGAGAATTCTTCACCACCGAACGAGTTGTTGCCGAATGGAATATCAAGTCCTGAACAAGGCGGAGACGTTTGAATAGACGAAACCGTGGTCAATCCACAGGCCACCACGTTCATTTGAAAGTCGCGATTGGTAGTGCTTAGGAGCACGCCATCACGGTATTCTTCTACACAAATCCCGAAGACGTATTGGCCGGGTTCTGTTGGTGTACCCACGATAATACCCGTGACCGGATCTATGACGAAGGCCGGGTCAGCTGTGATTTGATTGTCGTTGCTAAATCCAGCAGCCCATGTAATGTCAGTGTATGGCGCAGGTGGCGGCGGACTAGGAGTAGGTTCAAAGAATGAACCTCCCAAGAGCGGGGTACAGAAGCTGTACAAGAGCTGGTCTCCGTCAGCATCAAAAGCCGAGTGGTCGAACACAAACTCATCTCCTGCACACAGCGCTACAGGCGGGATGGCCGTGAACACCGGGTTGCTATTCGAGCTCACCAAATCTGTTCCTGGGATTTGTGTCCAGAAGGTAGCCCCTGTTTCTTCCGGCATTTGAATGTTGATGATGGACGGGTTACGGCAACAGCGTTGATGAGTCAGGGTATATCCTGTGGGCCAAGCAGGTAAGGTGACTGTTTCTACATAAACTGCGCGGTCAACACATACGTCTGGTGGTACAACGGCGCAAGGGTTGTCAACTGCCACCGGGAGCTCACTGACGTCAGCGTCATTGAGGTTCATAAGCAGGTTCTGAAATAGCGAACCGTCACGATAAATCCCTACGCTTGCGAGGGCATCAAAGTAAGTGCCATTGGTATTCGTCGGACCACAATCGCGGTAAATGATCAGGGTAACCTGGTACTCATCTCCGCCCATATGGGTGTACTGCATTTCACCTCCGACAATGTGGGTGGCAAAAGAGCTCAATGGAGCAAGCAGCAAGAAAAACAGTAGAATGCGGTTCATTTTCAGGTTTCAGGGACTTGGAAGTTAGGGATTTAACCTTAAATCTCCAGCAGCCTGACCTGTGCAAACCTTGTGTTGCTAATACACTTACGAGCGGATTGCTGCGATTCCAGGAAGCACTTTTCCTTCCAGGTACTCGAGCATTGCGCCTCCTCCTGTACTCACATATGACACTTGATCAGCGAGTTCAAACTTGTTGATCGCAGCGACAGAATCACCACCACCAATCAAGGTGAAGGCTCCGTTTTTAGTGACTTCAGCAAGGTGTCGTGCAATCGCTTCGGTTCCTTTGGCGAACGAAGACATCTCGAATACACCCATTGGTCCATTCCAAAGGATGGTCTTGCTTTCAGTCAGCACATTCTTGTACGCTTCAATCGCTTGATCAGCGATGTCAAGGCCCATCCATCCTTCCGCGATAGCGTTAGAAGCTACCACCTGTGTATTGGCTTCGTTGTCAAACTTATCAGCGACTACAGAGTCAGCAGGAATGTGGATTTGAACCCCTTTCGATTCCGCGCTAGCGTTAATCTCACGCGCCTTATCAAGGAAGTCATCTTCAACCAGACTAGAACCCGTGTCACCGCCTTGCGCCTTAAGGAAGGTGTAAGCCATGCCCCCACCGATCAGGATGTGATCAACCTTGTCAAGCAGGTTAGCGAGGATGGTGATTTTCGAAGAAACCTTCGCACCACCTACGATCGCGGTTACCGGCTTTTGTGCGTCACCAAGAACTTTTTCGATGTTCTTGATCTCATTTTCCATCACGAAACCGAAGAGCTTATCGTGCGGGAAGAATCGCGCAATCACCGCCGTACTGGCATGGGCACGGTGCGCTGTTCCGAAGGCATCGTTCAAGTAGACATCTCCGTGTTCAGCTAGCTGGCCAGCGAAAAATTCATCGCCTTCTTTTTCTTCTTTGTGGAAGCGAAGGTTGTCAAGCAAGAATACTTCACCTGGCTTCGCAACCGACGTTTTCGACTTGGCTTCATTGCTGATGCAATCACCGGCGAAGGTCACCGAATGACCGAGAAGCTTTTCTACTTCACTTACAATGTGGCGCATCGAAAAGGCATCATCATGTCCTTTCGGACGACCCAAGTGCGACATCAACACCACGCTTCCTCCGTTATCCAAGATGTGTTTGATCGTAGGAATCGCAGCTCGGATACGCGTATTATCAGTCACTTCAAATTGGTCGTTCAGCGGAACATTGAAATCAACGCGAATCAGGGCGCGTTTTCCATTGAAATCGTAGTCGGTAATCGATGCCATCGGTTAAAATTTTGCGGCAAAGCTAAGCAATAGCTTCACTCAATCCGCTGGAAATTCGGCATCTAAGGCAGAAATTGTAACCCTATGCACAGGCTTGCGTAATGATTGTGGAAAACCATAAGGGATTTGTTATATTTGCATCCCTTCGACGGAAAGGGTCTGGTGGCCGAGGGGCTTAGGCACTGGTCTGCAAAACCAGTTACAGCGGTTCGAATCCGCTCCAGACCTCAGAGACCTCGCTAGTATTGGCGGGGTTTTTTCTTTTCCGGCATCTGCATCCGGCGTCCGGCGTCCGGCGTCCGTTGGGATTGTTGTTTTTATTGGACTAGGAGATTTTCATACCTTTCGTGTCACTAAAACGCTTACTATGAAAATCTTGAAAGAAGGGCTTATGGGCCTTTTTTACCGTGCTTTTGAGAGCCGTTGTCATTTCTCTTTATCCAAGTCTTTATTCCTGTCTGCTTTGACGTGTTTATGCATCTCGAGCACAACGTTTGCGCAGTGTCCTAGTGTGGATTTGTTGTATAGAACTCAAAACTTACCATGGGAGACCGGGTCTGTTTTGATCGAGATTCCAGAGGGGTATGAAGTTTCTTCAGTGAGTACTTCACCGTCTGCTGGTTTCGGTTTTTTAGGGGGAAGTTGGACTCAGCAAGGAGATCAACTATGGCGATATAATTTCGGAATTGACGAGGTCTTTACAATCAGCATCAGTGTAGATTACGAACCAATCGGAGGTGGAGTTGGTTGCACGTGGTCTGACAGCTTTATGGCTTACCCTTATAGCTCTCCTTGGTGTTGCGGTGCACAGGTTTACACCATTTCAAGTGCAACCTGTGCGAATTCAGGAGATGGAGACGCGCTTATTGGGTGGACGTTAGGGGACGTCCCCACAGGTGCTGTTGGCGTTGTTCACTCTAGTGGAACACCCATTAATCAAATTGAAGAGACGTCTATAGATGGCGAAGTTTTGTTGACCAACTTAAATCCAGGGGTTTATTGGGTTGGGATCAGTTCTGGAGGCGAAATACTTCGAAAGGTAACCATCAATGATGTGTACGACGAAGAAGGTCCAAACACCAATTTTGAGATCATTGAGCCTGCTGATGAGAACAATGAAAATGCTTCTGTTGAATTGTCGTTCAATGCATTACAGGAGGGGTTTGAAATGACTGGGGATTTTTATTCCGGGCCCTTGGATCCAGATGTTGTTTTTGAGCTTGATGGACTAGATGCAGGTATCTACAACTACGTATTGTCGTTTCCTGAAAGCGGTTGCTCGTGGGATATGTTCTTTGAAATTCCTGAGTTCCCGGTCTTCGGATGCATGGAGGATGGAGCATGCAATTATAATCCAGCTGCCAACAACGATGATGGCTCATGTACCTTCCCTGGATGTACCTTGATGGATGCACCGAACTATGATCCAGATGCAGGTTGTGATGATGGTTCCTGTGAATTGGAAGAAGATATCACTGGCGATGGCGATGTAGGAGTAGAGGATTTGATGCTAATGCTTAACACCTTCGGTTGTCTGGGTGTTGAATGTGAAGCGGATATCAATGAGGATCTCGTTGTCAATGTGCAGGATCTTATTTTGATTTTGAACGTATTCGGATACGGAGCAGAATAACAGGTATTAATTAACGGACGCCGCAAGCCGCAAGCCGGACGCCGGATGCCGGACGCCGGAATAATCCCTACCTTCAAACCAAAGTCTAACTCCCATGAAATCCCTCCTCTCTCTGTGCCTCATCCTACTCCCGTGTGCGCTCTTTTCTCAGTTGGCAGATTACTACCCGCCGAATGATTCAGAGGAATGGGATACGATTGGCATGGACGCTTTGGGGTGGTGCGAGGATGAGTTAGACACCCTGATCTCTTTTCTGGATGATCGCAATTCAAAGGCATTCATTGTACTGCATCAAGGAAGAATTGTCATTGAAGAGTACTTCGATGAATTCAACGAAGACAGCCTGTGGGTCTGGAATTCAGCAGGAAAGACAGTGACTGCCTTTACGGTTGGAATGGCGCAAGAAGAAGGGTTTTTGGATATCAATGACCCTACGAGTAATTATCTGGGAGAAGGTTGGACTAGCCTCACGCCTGAACAAGAACAAGCCATTACCGTTTGGAATCAGTTGACCATGACCAGTGGATTGGATGACGGAGTGAATGATGTCTTTTGTACAGACCCTGAGTGTCTTCAGTTTTTGGAGTCGCCGGGTGATCGCTGGGCGTATCATAACGGTCCGTACACGCTCTTGACTGAAGTGATTGAAGAGGCGGTAGGCATGAACTACAACCTCTACACTTTTTCGAAGCTTGATGACATTGGCATGTCTGGGTTCTATGCGCCGATTGGATTCAACCGCATCTACCTTTCCGATGCGCGCGACATGGCCCGTTTCGGATTGATGATTGAGAACAATGGCTATTGGGATGGCGACTTCATTATGGATGACACGGATTCTTTTCAAGCTATGGTGACGCCTTCGCAGGAGCTGAATGAGAGCTACGGGTATTTGTGGTGGCTGAACGGACAAGATTCTCACTTGCTCCCTGGACTGCAGCTCGAGTTGCCGGGGCCTATTGTTCCTTCTGCTCCAGATGATATGATCGCGGCCATCGGCAAAGACTCGCAATTGATCAATGTGGTGAGTTCTGAAGACTTGGTGGTCATTCGCATGGGCGCATCGCCTGATAATTCATTGGTTCCGACCAACTTTAGCATTGAGTTGTGGGAGTTGTTGAGTAATGTGATTTGTTCTGATGTCGCTATCGCGGAATCGGATATTCCTACTTGGAAGATCTATCCCAATCCAGCTCAAGATCAACTGACAATCCAAGGTATTCAAGGAGCGATTTCTTGGGAGCTTCGTAATGCGGTTGGTCAACTCACCGCCGCTGGAAACCAAGCCAGTATTGATTTGTCTTCATTCACCCCGGGACTTTATTTCTTAACGATTGATGGCAGCACGCAACGGGTGATCGTGCAATAAATTGGTAGTTTTAGGCATTAACCGGCTACTGTGGACTTTCTTCGAAACACCCTTGCGATTGCCCTATTCATTTCCACCTGCTTCTTTTCTTGGAAGACCTGGCAGGTAGAGACGTTTCGTCGTTCCCTGAAGGCGGATGCGGTGGAGCTCAGCCACATCAAATACGGTCTTTTCAATGTCGACGAATGGAAAATCGTGGCGGCAGAGATCGTAGAGAAAAAGGTCAATGAATTCGAAATCACGGAAGGGAATCGCGAAGAGGTTATACAGCGAACGGAAGAGATCCTTCGCCAGCTCATTGATGAGGTAGAAAAGGTACTGAGGGAGGAGAATAAGAAGTCGTTAGGAGGGATGTTTCGGCAGCTAGCCTCGGATATTCTCGTTCCCTTCAGCGATGTTCGAAAGGGAATTCCTCAATATGCCGAAATGATTGTCGATCGCTTGAATGATCCTGAAACCAAAGGAGAAATCAAGGATTTATTGATCGAAAAAATCGATGAGTTCGCCGATGAAACGGTAGGAGAGATGGACTACTCCATCTTGAATGAGATCTTAGTCCGACATCAACAAGAAAACCGAGAAGACTGCCTGCTTTACCTCGAAGAAACAAGCGTCAAAGCGAAGGCCAATTCACGTGCCTTTGTGATTGGTTTGGCGGCGTCTGTTATCGCCTTGTTGATCCTCGTTTTCACGGGGGCGAAGAGTCAAATTGAACGGTTGTGCTTCAGCTTGTCGGCCTTCGCCTTATTGGCTGGAGGTGTCACCTTACCCATGATCGATATCGAGGCGACAATCACGGAGTTTAGCTTTTTGTTGATAGGGGAACCAGTCAGCTTTCAAGACCAGGTCTTGTTCTTCCAAAGCAAGAGTATTCTGGAAGTGGTGATGATCATGACTGAACAGGGGGATGCGCCGCTGATGGTAGTCGCCTTGTTAATCTTCTCGTTTAGTATTCTGATGCCGCTCTTGAAGCTGATTTTTACGATGATCGCACAAGTGCGCCAGCACATTCCTAAAAGCAAGTTCATTCGCTTTTTCCTCTTTCGATCTGCGAAATGGAGCATGGCCGATGTGATGGTGGTATCGCTCTTTATGGCCTTTATCGGATTTAGTGGGGTCATCAACAGCCAACTGACTCAATTGGAGCGTGAAAGCGGCACCTTAGAGGTGTTCACCACCAACAATTCAACTCTTCAGTTGGGCTTCTATTTATTCACCGCTTATGCCCTCATTGGCTTGTTGCTCGGGTATAGTTTTAAGCGGAGTGAGCTGGCTCAACACTAATTCCTTCAGAAACATCCTACACTACCATCGGGCCGTTTCATCGGCTAGCGGGTCTTGCACGCGGCTATATTGCGCGTGATTGCGCATAGCGTACGCGTAGATGTCTGCGTGTAATTCGCTGAGAAGCAAGCGTTTTGAAAAGAACGATCCTCATATCGGCCCTCCTATTCGCCTCCGTACTCGTGAAGGCGCAGATCTTGGTGTATCCAGACAACCGTCTGTTTTTCACTGATATGCTCGTGAACATCAATAAGGAGGGGGCCTTGGTGGAAGGTAACCGCACTTCAAGTGAAGGCGCGATGTACACCGTTCGTGAGAACAAAGTATACCGAGGCTGGAGTTACGCTGAACAAGAGGTCATGTTCACGGTCAACGACAACAAGATCTACCGTGGTAATGAGGACTTCAGCATTCCACTGTACACCATCAAAGACGGTAAATTCTACCGCGGAAATAGCACCAAGGAAGAAGATTTGCTCTACACCTGGCTTCGCATTGGGGTGTTCAAAGGCACCTCAACGAGTCCGTTTGATCGGGTCTGTTTTATACAAGGAAGGGCAACACAGGCAGAATACTTTGCCGTGTTGTTAGCGTTGGGCTTGCTGGAGTAATTAAGCCTCCTGCATTTCGCTAACGCGGAAGCTGTAGTACTCCATGATCTGGTTACATAGGAGTTTCTTACATGCTTCATCCACCTTTTCTTCGGCGATAGCCTGAGAATCAGCTTCTACTTGCAGCGTAATGTGCTTACCGATACGAACATTGTCGATCTCTTCCAGACCAATATTCTTCATGTTGTTGGATACAGCTTTCCCTTGAGGGTCAAGTAGTGCCTCTAGTGGCATGATGTCGATTTCAGCGCGAAATTTCATTCTGATGGTTTTTACGATCCCACAGCGAGATCAGCAGGTACAAAAGTAGAATAATCGGGACAGCTAGGAAATAGCTGTTAGCAAGAATCCAACACAAACTCAAGGTGATGATTCCACCGATGATCAAGAAGAACCGTGGTTCGTTTCCGCGGTAGCGAAGATGCTTAAACTTCAAAGAGATCAAAGGAATCTCAGAAATCATAAACCAACTCATCAGAACGATCATGATGAGCCAACCCCAGATGGGAATCTGCCCTACCGAAATCGTGCCCTCTGACCACATGCCTAGCATGGCGATCCAAAAGAGAGCGTTTGAAGGAGTTGGAAGCCCGATAAAGCTATCGGATTGGCGAGTGTCTACATTGAATTTGGCCAGGCGGTAGATGGACGCTACAGCGAGTAGAAGTCCTCCTAGTGCTAGCCCGTTGCCATCGGTGTCATCGAGTAGTAACTCCACAACCATGAGGGCTGGGGCAATTCCGAAGGTCACCGCATCGGCCAGAGAATCAAGCTGTTTTCCCATTTCACTCCCCACTCCTAAAAGGCGGGCAAAGAGTCCGTCGAAAAGGTCAAGGAAAGCAGCCAGAATCAACAACCCAATGAAAACCATCGGGTCATTGTCATGCTCGTACAACGACATAATCGCTAAGCAACCACACAAGAGGTTGCCCATGGTAAAAGCATTTGGGATGAGTCCGCGCATGAATACGAAGTAACGAAAAGCCAGTGGCTTATTCGCCTAGCAACTTGCGAAGCGACACGCGTTCAGCGATGATCTTGTGCACATCAGCAATGGCCACACGGTCTTGTGTCATACCATCACGCTCACGAATCGTGACCATGTTGTCTTCCAAGGTGTCGTGGTCAACGGTGATACAGTATGGAGTTCCAATCGCATCTTGACGACGGTAACGACGACCGATCGCGTCTTTCTCGTCGTACTGGCAGTTGAAATCGAACTGTAGATCACGTAAGATTTCACGCGCTTTTTCTGGAAGTCCGTCTTTCTTCACCAATGGAAGTACAGCCGCTTTCACTGGCGCCAACGCAGGTGGAATATTTAGGACTGTTCGTTCATTTCCATCTTCCAGTTTCTCTTCGTTGAAAGAAGAGCTCAATACAGCGAGGAACATACGGTCAAGTCCGATCGAGGTCTCGATCACGTACGGTACGTAGTTCTTGTTTTCTTCTGGATCAAAGTATTGAAGCTTCTTACCACTGTGTTCTTCGTGGCTCTTCAAGTCGAAGTCAGTACGACTGTGGATTCCCTCCAACTCTTTGAAGCCCATAGGGAAGTTGAATTCGATATCACAAGCAGCATCAGCGTAGTGTGCCAACTTGATGTGGTCATGGAAGCGGTAGAAATCTTCTCCTATGCCTAGTTTCTGGTGCCACTTGATACGCTGGTTTTTCCAGTAATCGTACCATTCACCTTGCGTTCCAGGCTTGATAAAGAATTGCATCTCCATCTGTTCAAACTCACGCATACGGAAGATGAACTGACGTGCGATGATCTCGTTACGGAAGGCCTTACCAATCTGAGCAATTCCGAAAGGAATCTTCATACGACCGGTCTTCTGCACGTTCAAGAAGTTCACGAAGATCCCTTGCGCCGTTTCCGGACGAAGGTAGATCACCCCGCTATCTCCTGATACTGCTCCGAGCTCCGTCTTGAACATCAAGTTGAACTGACGAACGTCTGTCCAGTTACGGCTCCCTGTTTCAGGATCTGCAATCTCAAGGTCTTCAATCAACTGCTTCACCCCGGCGAGGTCTTCATTGTCCATCGCTGTTTTGAAACGCGCATTGATGTCGTCAATTTGAGTCTGACGACGCAACACATTCGGGTTCGTTTCACGGAACTGCTTTTCATCAAAGGCATCACCAAAACGCTTTTTCGCCTTGGTCACGTCTTTCATGATCTTCGCTTCAATCTTGCCTACATGCTCTTCGATCAAGACATCAGCGCGGTAACGTTTCTTCGAATCTTTGTTATCGATCAACGGATCATTGAACGCATCAACGTGTCCTGAAGCTTTCCAGGTAGTTGGGTGCATGAAGATCGAGGCATCAAGTCCAACGATGTTCTCATGCATCTTCACCATGGCTGTCCACCAGTAGTTCTTAATGTTATTCTTGAGTTCAACCCCAAGCTGACCGTAGTCATACGCGGCGCTGAGTCCGTCATAAATTTCACTACTCGGAAATACGAAGCCATACTCTTTTGCGTGGCCAATTACTTTCTTGAGCTTATCGTCTTGTGCCATGGTTATGCGTTGTTCGGCGGCAAAAATACGATAATGTTCTAAGGCGTATGGCGTAAGGCTTAAGGCTTATGCCTTTTTTCGTAAAAGGGCTAAAAGGCAAAATGGCGAAATGGCGAAATGTGTTGATTGATTTGAGGTTCATGGTTCCTTCCACATTCAACATTACACGCTCCACAGAAAAAATCAGACTCTAGACCCTAGTCTCTGGACTCCAGACTATTTCGAGATCACCAATGAGATAGAATCGAGTAGGAGCTGATCTGTTAGCCAGTGCATGATGTATTGCCCGTTGGCCAGGTGTTGGAGGTTGATTTGCAATGTGCTTGGCGAGTTGATTTGTTGTGCGAATACACAAGCTCCTGAGAGGTCGTAAACTCGGAGTTCTGATTTGTTGGGAGGGGTGAAGTCTTGTGGGAATTCAAAGTTTAGGTTCACGAGGCCTTGGCTGGGGTTGGGAGCGATAGACATGGTGTTTTCAAGGCCTAGCATGATTTCCTCCACGTTCACGTATTGGCATCCTGGTTCTACACAACCGAATTCATCGACTTTGACCACCCATCCTCGTTGTGCTGGAGCTTCAAAGTTCGGGTTTTCGACATCTGAATCTCGAGACTCTCCGCAGAAGATATACCCTCCATCGGCAGTCGCGATCATGTCATTGATTTCGTTTATTTCGAACCAAGTAAGGACACCGCTGTAGGTATGTGACCACACCACGTTGCCATCATAATCAAGTTTTGCTAAGACTCCATAGCGGTCGATCCACCCAAGTATCTCATCGGGCTCATCTCGAACAACAGCATAGTTCCCTGCGGCAGTGAAGGTACCATCACCATTATCTACTAGAATCTTCATCTCAGGATGTTCACCTTGTTCCCCATCACCGAAAATTCGGTTCCAGAGGATATCGCCGGCTTCGTTTATCCTTCCCACTCCAGGCGCGCGCCATACTTGTTCAGGATGGGTAAATCCGCTGGCGATGATGAGATCTCCGTTGTCAAGAACTAGCATGTCAAAAATTCCATCGGGCGAATTGGCATTGTTAACAATACTTTCCAGTTGAGCACCGGTTTCCGCATCGAAACGAAGAATATTACCCCCTGATTCAAGGTTGATGCCGTAGATGAAGTCCTGTCCTAAGTATACAATTCCGTCGTGGTAAGTAATGCCCTCATAGTAATCGGCAATCCAATCTGGGTCGTCTTCAATTAATGTAGACCATTGCTTCACTCCATTTTGATCGAATTTTGAGATCTCCCTGTAAGGTGCGGCAATGAAACTCAAGGTGTAAATGTTCTGGTCTTCGTCGATCGCCATTAATGTTGGTCGATATTGATCTAACGGTTCTGGGTCGTCGGGATCAAAAAGCGGACTATAATGAAAAATGGTATCGACGACCTCACCTTGATGATTCCAGAAACCGATGTATGCACGGTGAAAACCCAGCGAATCTAGCGTGAATCCCGTTTGAACAAACAATTCGTCATCCCAGATTTCCCAGTCATTGCCCCAAAGTGCGAGCCAATAATAAGGTCCTATGGCAGGAACTTCATTGATAAATTCTCCGGTTTGACTAATCTCCACCATCACCGCCTCTTGTTCTTGGTTATAGACCGCGGAACCAATGAGATAGAACGAGTTATTAGCCTCAACAATTCCTGAGAAAAAAGCACCAGTTTCGCCAAGCTCATACCTTTGATTAAACCCTTGGGCAAAGCAATGGAGCGAACCGCAGAATAGGAGGATGTTAATGACGTACTTCAAGTATTCAAGGTTGGAAGGCGAGAGAATAAAGGTAGGGAAAGATTGGGGTTTTGGCTTAACGTATGCAGTATGCGGTAGGCTGTATGCGGGTTTTGAATAATGATTAATAATTAGTGAATACTGAATTTGGGGTCTTCGTCTCGTTCCACATTCCACGCTCCACCCAAATGAACCAGACTCTAGACCCTAGTCACTCGACTCTAGACGCTGGAAGCTCGACGCTCGACTATTTTTCCCATTTTTGAGATACTAATACGTGAACTATGAAATGGACAATGACCTTGAGCCTGATGTTGGCTTTTCTCGCCTTTGGCGGAAGTGTGCAGGCCCAAAAAGTGAAAGTGAAAGGAGATGCAGCCTTCGTGAACGGGGCGAAAGTATGTGGATTCGAAGATGATGCCTCTACGCGCGGTTCATTCTACATCAACGACTTGGAGGGGAATCAATTGCTGTTTTATAAGTGGGTGTATGTTCAAGACCTGAACTTGAATTACTACGAAGTCTATAAACCCGAAGATCTGAATACCATCTTGTATGAAGAGCAGGCAACGACCGGGTTTAAGAAGAACGTTGTGCAACGCTTGATGGCCGCAAAAGCCTTGTCGAAGGAGGGAATTAATGAAGAGAAGTTAGCTCAGCATGGGGCTAAGTTGGGGAAGGAGTTTTCGCGGAAGAGGGAGGAGGCGGTTCGGAATTGATTTTTTAGGGCTGAAGGGCGAAATGGCTAAATGGCGAAAAGGCTAAATGTTTTACTATTCCGGCGTCCGGCATCCGGCGTCCGTGATTTACGATCGCCGCGTTCCACATTCAACATTCCACGTTCCGCCTACCTTAACCCTCCTACCATGCTGAAGAAATTACTCTTGGTTTTATTGCTTTTGCCGTTGGCTGCTGCGGCTAATGGGCCACAGAAGTTTTTCACTCCTCGATTTGCAGTGGGTCCAGTTTTAGGGGCTCATTACGTCTATCGGTGGGTGCCTGATCGTCCGGATTATTATGATAATTCGAAGATTGAGCCGGCGTTTAGCTACGGAGTGTGGTTTCGCAGGAGATACGTTCGTTTTGGTCTTTCAGGGTCGGTTCAATACATCAAGTTTCAAGAATCTGAAGAATTCTCTACGTGTGCCGGTTCAGTCGGGGCCGGTGGAGGATTTACTGACCTCTTTCGATACTCCATGGAGTACTCTTTTGTTAATGCTCGGCTCATGTTCACCCATCGAAGATTCCTTCGAGATTTTGGGTTCATCCCCCAGATTGGACTTAGTGGAAGATTCAACATTGATAGTGAGCATGTAAAGGAAGAAGGAGAAACTTTCTGTTCAGCAGAGAGCTATCGTGCAGAGAACCGATTCTACAAGAACTTCGGAGCTGATCTTCATTTCGGGTTGGAGTACAGAGGATTGATTACCCGACGCTTCGGGTACCGCGTCATGGCGATCTGGAATCAACAACTGACAGCGCAGTTCAAAGATGAAGATGTGATTAAGCAACGGAATGGTTCTTTGGGGATTGAAGGGGGGGTATTTATTCCGATTAGGAAGCGGAGGAGGTCTCGGGATGCGGAGCCGGAGTGACGACTAAACTATTTGTTATCCTACTTTTCTTTGTTTGCTTTTGAGGTTGTTGTTGTGTGGGGTGTTCTGCCTCTTCTTGCGGTTGACATTTGGAAAGTATGGAAGTGGTGGGTTCGATGGTTTTGCCATTTGCATTGTCCCGTAGGGCATTGCTTATAGATTTTGTTGGGAGAGGTTTTTATTTTCCCTCCATTTCTTGTCAAATTTCCGTGCTTCAGGTCCAATGTTACCTATGTCAAAAGTCACTGTTGAATGCTCTGAATCGTTCATTTCTTTGAAATCATTCCAACAGAGCACAATTAACGCTAAGACATTTATATTAGAATCAGAATTACACGTCAAAGTGTAGTTAATTCCATTGAACCATGAAATCGCCTCTTTATGGAACCAAGCAATTTGTTTTCCATCTTCAAAAATTGAAACCTTGTTTCCTTTATGCCCAATATGTCATAATGGTCATTTTCAACATGAAGTATTTAGTGGAGTTTCCATATGTTTTTTGGTTTGAAAACACCTATTACTTTTTCTGAGTTTGAAATCTTGTATTTGGGTAAAACCCTTTGTCTTTTTGCTTTAAAACAACAAGTTGTCATTGTTGTCAAAAACGAGTTGAGTATTTTTCCATACGAACCAACCGGAAGACCGTAACTTAAATTGCAGTGCATTATCGATAAAGCCGTTCAAATAGTCTCCGCTGGAAATTTTATATCGATTAAATTCGATTTTCATTTGATGTTGGCCAACGTTCTGTGTGCGGTTCGCGTCCCGCAGGGTATATATTATATACCATGTTGTACATAGTTATTTCTTTTTTTCGGCAATAACATATGCTGCAACTGCCTTGTCTAAAATATTTCCTCTAGACGAAACAAGACCAGCCCAATGTTTCAATTCATCACTTGATAAAATCACTGCAGAATGAAGAATGGCTCTTTTGTCCCAAGGGCCAAGAACATCTAAACCGTCTTTATGGTCTTTTATCCATGTTCGATCATTTAATCTAAGAGCGATAAGAGCTTGTTCTCTCACTCGCAATATTCTCGAATAATCAATTTTTAATTCGATGAAGTTGAAAACAGGATTTTGTAAAAGAGTATATATCCATATGTTTACAAATGGCAGTTGAACGTACTCATCATCCAATATTTCCTGGAATTCTGCTTGATATTTTTTCACAGACTTTTCATTAAGTACTCTTTCGAAGTAGACTACTAATTCACGAATAATTGGAAGTATCGTTCTAAAGTTTTCAAAAATTAGAGGCAGTAGGCTTCTTACTTTATATTTTCCCGCTTTTCGCAACAAGTGTCTCATTATTCCCAAGTCAATAACATCGAATTCGAGAGCTCTCTGAAACACTTCATTGTATGCTTCAGACCGAATGGTAAACTTTTCTGGTGATTCAAGATCTTCGAAATCAGGTATCTCGGGTTCCGTATAATAATAAAAGTCGTGGTCGGCAGATTCGGCTAATTTCTCATGAATAGCTTTCTGTTCTATTTTTTCTTCATCTTCAAAATATGTTTCAATGAATTTTGGACTATCGACAATAAATGTCTTGTCACTCGAAAGAACTAACCTGTGGTTCGAGTACAGATATTTAGTCAGCTCATGAAGAAAAAACTTGGCTTGTTCAATGGAATCGAAAAAAATATGCATGTCGTCCACATATCTCGTGAAACGAGAAGTGTGAGACATAATTTTTTTGTCGACGTCTCCCATAATTGCTTCTGCAACGAGAATACTCGGTGCTGGACCTACAGGTACTCCTCTAGAAATATTTGTGTTTAAACCGGAAAGAAAATCCTCTAATACTTTTGGTGATGTAATACCAGCTTCTTCCAAGACGTTAGTAACTCGATGAAGATATATTTGATTATAGAAATCGGTGATGTCACAAACCAAAACAAAGCCAGAACTGTTCTCCTTGGCTAGGCCAAGAGAGCGAGACTTAAACCTAGTATAGCCGTCCAAATCAGCTCCAAAGAAGGAACCGTGTATGTCTGGACTTATTCTGTATGAACAGGCAATGTTTTTATCATTTGGTATACGGTATGTTTCAATTTTTTCCGCAAACTCATGTAACAAAGCTGTGTAGATTAATGTGTCTACTGGATCAAGCTGATGGACAACACGAAAGGTGTCATTCTTCTTCGGGGCGAGACAAATAAATGGCGTTTGGGGAGCATAATTATCTAAGTCGATTTTAAGCAATTCTTCCTTTACTTTTATCCAGTTGTGTTGGATAGCATCAAATTCGAATAGCCGCGGATAAAAATCAGAGTCGTAAAACTTTCTGACGTGCTTCAATGCCCATTCTAGTGATGTGTCCTTCAAGTTTCTCATTAAATACATCGATTTGGTTGTGGCACGTGCCCCGAAGAACACGTTCTATAGCCGTTGTTGGGGGTAGTTTTTATTTGCAGTTTTCATTGTTCCAATCGTTCATTACACTGTCTACTACATTTCCATTCCAACAACTTCTTCTACTATTCCAACTAAGTAGTTTCTTGTGGTTATCACTCAAGTTTTGATAGAATACATCTGAAACCATCATCTCTTTATCATTCCAGGTTTTGTTACCGTATGAACAAAGTTTGCTAGCTCCATTTACTACTTGCCCCATCCACACAACTTCATTTAATCCACTTCCATTGTACCCTGCTTTAATCATTAATACACGACCAAAGTCCATACCTATTCCTACAGTCAAGGGTTCAATTCTTTTCTTTTTATACTTACAATTCAGAGTATCGATTATTGAAGAAAGTTGAGCTGCAGTTGAAAATACCCCATCAATTTGATTTTTATATTCTGAGTCAAAAACACCCCAAACGCTATCTCCATGTATATTGATTTCAGCACAATCATCATTGCCATTAATAACCGCAACACATTCTGATATGTAGGATCTATAGATTCTGGCTAAAGTTGGTCGCTTGTACTTGTCTGGTAGCTGACTAGAGTCACGTATATCAATGAATAATGCTGAAGTCTTAGTTACGTAAAATCCATTGGTAAATGTGAGTTTATCACGGGATGGAATTTTCTCAACTTCTTCAAAAGAACCGTCACTTGTGCTGAGAATGTCATCAATCCTTTCTCTGCTCTTTTCAAAAGAGTATAATTGGTAGTTGCTTTTCATCGAGTGAGGAAGTAGGTGATAAGTTCAAGTATTAGAACTCCCAATGTTGCTACAAAAAGCCTAATTGCAATTGATATGTTCTTGAATTTCGACCATGCAATTTTTGAGTTAGTATGTATTTGTTCTGAGAGGTGTTGTTCAAACTTATTCGTTGCGTTTAAGGCTTTAGATAATTCTTCATGATAATCTTTAGAATTAGAAAATTTTTCTTGAATGTGCCCGAAATAGATTAATGAATTCGGATTATCATTTTTCAATCTTGGGTTTATGGCTTTGAAGCAATAAACAATGGACAGAACGCTAAGAAGAACTGCAGGTACAGTCAATAGAATGAAAAACCAAGACTCTGAAATAAATTCATACACGGCCAGGGAATTCGAATAAACGACCGTTATTAAAATGCCGTAGACGGTCAAAACAACTACTGCTTTGGTGTCAGAAAACTTTATCCAATCCGTTGTCTTGCTTAATATGTTCCAATATTGTTCTTCCATTTTTCAAATTTCCGTCAACTCATATGTACGGCTCATGAACGTCTCCAAATCATTAATGCACATCCACTATGAATCGGTTTAAAATGTCTCATATCATAGCATTTCTGAGCACTTTGGGCAATGGTGTTCATCCGTCCGCCGAGACTTTGATTATATAAAAGTACCAACTGAAAGAATTTGACACATCCCCCTATAGGAGGGTTTGTTGGTGCCGATTGTGAAATACATTCTTGATCTCTTATTCTGATTTCACAATCGTATTTGATGAACCCGATTTCACAATCACTCACGGCAGTTCTATGTTCACAATCGTTTTGCGGAATGTTGTGTTCACAATTGTGTTTCGGAACTCTGTGTTCACAATCATTTTTCGAACTCCGTGTTCACAATCGTTTTTCGCGATTTCATGTTCACAATCGTTTTTCCTTTCATGTGAACATAAACTGAAGAAAAGAAGGTGAATCGTTGATACCGACGTATCATGCGCTCAATCCCAAATCTGCCTATCATGTAAATGTTTCCTCCCTTTACCCTAAGATACTGCAGGCGCTGCGGTAGATAAAATTGTTCACTCGATCTTAGACGAGGGTGGGGAGATGTTCGATGAATGGGGTGGTGGGGTTATTTCGGTTCTGTTCGGTGATTGGCATATATATAAACTGAGTGGTGAACCAGAGAGGAAGAATGAGAATTAGAATGAGAATTAGAGTGGGTGGACTGTGGACCGTGGACTGTGGACTGGGAGTTTTGCTTGTAGATGTTTACATGCGTTCTAAAAATCAATTGTGAACACGGATTGGGGAAATGTCTTTGTGAACATGGAATCGTAAAAGATGATTGTGAACAGGCGTTTTGATTTTGTCATTGTGAACACGGAATTCCGAACAACAATTGTGAACAGAGAATTGGAAATTGCCTTTGTGAACGAGGGGGTTTAGAAGTTGATTTTGAACAGGGACAGGTGAAGGTTCATAGTTGCGATCCTCTGCGCGAATGAAGGCTGGTGTTTCTTTAATGTTTGTTGAGAAAATTATTGCCAGTTTTTCTGGATATTTAGAATCAACTTAAACACTTACGATCATGATAACGTCAAACGTATACCTCACATTTAAAGGGAATTGCAGAGAGGCTTTTGAATTCTACCGTTCGGTTTTCGGGGGAGATTTCGAGGTCATCAACACCTTCGCTGAAATGCCTCCGCAAGAGGGCATGCCTCCCATGCCTGATGAACACAAGTCTTTGATCATGCACGTGACACTTCCACTCGGAGAGAATTCACGCATTATGGGAAGCGATACCACTGATTTCTTTAGTCCTGATTTCACCGTGGGTAACAACTTTGCGATTTCTATTGGTCATGAAGATCCTTCGAAAGGTGAAGCCTACTTCAACGCATTGGCTGAAGGAGGGAAGGTGATTATGCCTTACGCCAAAACCTTCTGGGGCGCTTACTTCGGACAGTGTACCGATCAATTTGGGATCAAGTGGATGGTCAACTGTGAGATCCCAGCAGAAGAAAGAATGTCTACATCAGCTAACGCCGAATCATGAAACGTTTTATCATCACTTACCACGCTCCAGCAGAAGCTCTATCACGCAACGCTAACGCCTATCGGCTAGGCTTAAGGCGTATGGCTTAAGGCTTAAGGTATTGGGGTTTAGCTAGTTGGGCACAGGTCTTGGCTCACGGAGGCCTAATAGTGTCTTTAGCGTAGGCTGTATGCGGTATGCAGTATGCTGTGGCCTGGTTTTCTCATGCCTTACGCCTTAAGCCATAGGCCTTACGCCTAAAACTCTATCTTCGCTTCATGACCGAAAACGCATCGAGAAAGAAACGAGTTGGAGTATTAGGAGGCGGTAGCTGGGCAACGGCGATCGTCAAGATGCTCAGCAATAACCTTGATACGGTTCATTGGTGGATGCGTAGTGAGCAGTCTGCTGATCACCTGCGCAAGTTTGGTCATAACCCGAAGTATATTCAGAGTATCGCTTTTGATATGGAGCAGGTGCAAGTGAGCACCAATATGCAAGAAGTGATCGATGCTTCGGATATCTTGATCATTGCGATTCCTTCGGCGTTCCTGGATTCAGCGGTGAAACAATACAAGCCTCAAGGACTCGATCAGAAGATTCTTTTTAGTGCGATCAAAGGGGTGATTGTCGAGTATGATTCTATTCCAGCGCGCTACTTACACAAGGAGTTTAGAACCCCCTACGAACAGATCGGTATCATCGCGGGGCCATGTCACGCAGAAGAGGTGGCTAGTGAGAAGCTATCCTACCTGACTTTGGCTTGTCCGAACCTGGATATTGCGGCTGAGATGGCCGAATTGCTTCAATGCCGATACATCAAAACCAGCATTAGCGAAGATGTTTTCGGAACAGAGATTAGTGCTGTCCTGAAGAATGTATACGCTGTCGCAGCTGGGATTTGTCATGGCCTAGGTTACGGCGATAACTTCCAAAGTGTATTGATCGCGAATGCGATTCAGGAAATCAAGCGCTTCGTGGATGCGATTCACGAAGTACACCGCGATGTGAAGTCGAGCGCTTACCTCGGTGACCTTCTGGTAACGGGATATTCGCCCTACTCTCGTAACCGTACGTTCGGTACGATGGTCGGAAAGGGATACAGCGTGAAAGGCGCGATGATGGAGATGAACATGGTAGCAGAAGGCTACTACGCCGCACGTGGAATTCACGTGATGAACGAGAAGTTCAAAGTCGACATTCCTATCGCCGAAGCGGTGTATCGCATCCTGTATGAAAAGATCAGTCCAGTGATCGAAATGCGCTTGTTGGCGGATCGCCTCAGCTAAGAATCCACGGAAAGGGGATTTCGCCCTACATCTTAAACAACCAAACGGCCGTAAATTACGTCTGTTTTATAGCCATGAACTACCGTCTTATCCATCGGCTCCTGATCAAAGGAGTGGGCCTTTGGTGTGCGCTGCTGTTTGCACACCTAGGACTTGCTGCGCCGGAGTTTGTGAAGAACGACGGACAATGGGATGAACACATCAGGTACCGCACCGAATTACCGGGTGCGACCTTGTGGATGGAAGACAATGCGCTCACCTATCTGTTGCTAGGTCATTCCTGGACCAGTTTTGGCCATCCAATTGAAGGTTTAGAAGACGACTATTCGGCACATGCCTACCGCATGCGATTCTTGGGAGCTTCGATTCCCACGATTAGTGGAAAAGACCCTTACCCACAGTCATATAACTATTTCCGCGGTAGCGATGAAAGCCGCTGGAAACAAGGGGTGAAGGCCTTCGAGAGAATCAAATACACAGACCTGTATCAGAACATTGACCTGCTGATTTATAGCAAAGGGAGCAACCTCAAGTACGATGTCAATGTGCGACCGGGGGGAGAAGTTTCAGATGTGAAATTCGGATACGAAGGTGTGGATGCCTTGGAACTTGTTTACGGTCAGTTGAGAATTGAGACTTCGGTTCGAACCATTGTGGAGATGCGGCCATATGCCTATCAATTGATTGATGGGAAGCTCATTGAAGTTGAATGCGAATTTGTGATTGACGGAAATGAGGTAAGTTTTGATGTGGGTGAATACAATCCCTACTACGCGCTAGTCATTGATCCTGAGATCACGTTCGCCTCTTACATCGGATCGACAGCTTCGAATTTTGGTTTCACAGCAACAGATGACCCGGATGGAAATTTGATCGCAGGAGCCTGCATTTTTGGCGCCGGCTATCCAACAACCATTGGAGCGATTCAGGATTCTTGGGATATTATTACCAACGGCTATTGCGATGTGGGTATTTCGAAGTTTTCTGCCGACGGTTCACAGCTGATGTACAGCACCTATCTCGGGGGTGATGGCTTAGAAATGCCGCACAGTATCATTGCAGATGACGATGGTAATTTTGTGGTGATGGGAACCACGGGAAGCCTCAATTTCCCGACTTCAGGAGGGGCTTATCAGCCAACACTCAATGGAGGACCGCCCTTCCCGTTCAGTACTTTCTTCGTGAATGCGACGCACCAAAACGGATGTGATTTCTTCGTCACGAAATTCAATGGTGACGACAGCGGTTTACTAGCATCGACTTACATCGGAGGTAATGATACCGACGGCTTAAATGTCGCAGACAAACTCTTCTATAACTACGGAGATTCATTCCGTGGTGAAGTCATCATTGATGCGTCCGGAAGTGTCGTTGTTGCTTCTACCACTTACAGTAACGATTTCCCGATGGGCGCTCCATCCCCATTGATGTCGAACCCTGGAATGCAGGATGGAATTGTCTTTCGACTGAATGAAGACTTGACCGCTTTGCAATGGGCTTCATATATCGGAGGTGCAGCAGATGATGCGGCGTACAGTGTGCAGCAAGACAGCAACGGCGGGTTGATTGTGACCGGCGGAACCAAGAGTTCATTCATTGATCAATGGGGCACGCCCTCTGTAGATGACACTTACAATGGAGATGTAGATGCTTTTGTAGTGAGGTTTAGTCCGGATGGGGGCAATGTTGAAGCCGCAACTTACCTAGGAACGACAGCCTACGAACAAGCCTATTTCGTTCAGTTAGATGCCGATGATAATATCTATCTCATTGGGCAAAACGAAGGTGATCTAGAGATTATTGGAGGCGTGTATGGGAACCCTGGAAGTGGGCAATTCATTGTGAAATACGACTACAACCTGTCTGCTATTCAATGGCAAACGACCATCGGAACCGGTAGTGGAGCCATTGATATTAGTCCGACAGCGTTCTTGGTCAGCGACTGTGATCAGATCTATTTTTCTGGTTGGGGCGGAATGACCAATGCGCTCAATTCTGACTATGCCAATCAAAGCACGACCATTGGTTTGCCCATCACTGCGAATGCGCAACAAGCAGATACCGATGGTAGTGATTTCTACCTGGCTGTTCTTACCGCTAACGCGGAAGACTTGATGTACGCGACCTTCTTCGGAGGAGGAACAAGTCGAGAACACGTAGATGGAGGGACATCCAAATTCGACAAGGATGGTTCGGTCTATCAAGCCGTATGTGCGGGTTGTGGAGGGAACGACGATTTTCCCACTACTCCTAACGCTTGGAGTAATGACAACGCCAGCGTCAATTGTAACCTGGGTGTCTTTAAATTCGACCTTGGGCGCATTGAGGCCCAAATTGACATTGATGGGCCAGCCGAAGTGTGTGAGGGAAGCATCGCTGAGTTCGTAAATAACACTTCGGGAGGCGATAGCTACGAGTGGTTCTTTGGAGACGATAATAGCAGCACACAGTTCGAGCCCGACCATATCTATGAAGCGAACGGCACCTTCGAAATCACGCTGATTGTTAGTGACTCGGGTGACTGCTTAGAGTCTGACACCGCCTACCTTCAGATCGAAGTATTACCTGGAGTCAACCCGACCTTAGAAGAAATTGATCCGATTTGTGAAGGCGATAGTGTTCAGCTCTTCGTCAATGGAAGTGATAATGTCTATTGGCTAGATGATCCGACCTTGAGCGATACTTCTATCCCCAATCCATGGGCAACGCCAGACGCACCAACGACTTACTACGCCGTTGATTTTAACGATTGTGAAGCCGACACCATCGGAGTGGTGGTAGATTGGATTCAGGTGGTGACAGGTATCTCAGATGATGTCACGATTTGTGTTGGACAATCGACAACACTCACCGCAGAAGGGGGTGTTGATTATGTATGGACCCCAATTACGGGATTGGGAAGTCCGTTGAATGCTGAAACTACCGCCTCCCCTGAAGAAACCATCACGTACACCGTTGAGATTACCACGGCTGATGGATGCTTGGCAGAAGAGTCCGTAACCGTCAATGTAGACCAGGATTTCCCAGGTGGAAATGTCTATGATCCGGTAGCGGTTTGTAATGGTCAGTACACCACACTGGAAGCTGTAGACGGCATTAGTTGGAGTTGGGAACCGGCGGAATATTGTGATAACCCGAATTCTCAGACTCCGATTGTCACCGTTCCAGACACGACTCTTTTCACCGTTGAAGTGACCAATGCCTGTGGCACAGGTGAAGATCAAGTTTGGGTGAATGTCATCATCCCCAACGTTGAAGCAGGGAATGACGGTTCAGTGTGTTTTGGCGAGTGGTACCCCGTTTCCGCTTGGGGTGCTGAGACCTACCAATGGCAACCTGCCTATTTGGTTGCGAATGATGAAGCTGAACAGACCTTTGTTCGTCCGGTGGATGATCAAGTCTTCACCGTCTATGGTACAGATGAGTATGGTTGTGTCGCTAGCGCGGAAGTGTTTGTAGACGTTCTTCCATTGCCCTACGTAAATGCAGGTCCAGATCGTGTGCTGGAGTATCTCGAATCCGACTACCTCTTCGGAACCGTCGACGATACCGAATTCTGGTGGGAACCAGAGCTCTACATGGACTGTCCAGATTGCCTTACGCCGATCATCACCCCACCTGAGAGTTTATGGTACGTGCTGCACACCATTGATGCCAACGGATGTATCGGTAAAGACAGCGTATTCGTTGATGTATTCAGTCCGATTTATGTTCCAAACACCTTCACTCCAGATAACGACGGCATCAACGACATCTTCCTCCCAGTAGGAGCCAACATCCGCGGCTTCCGCATGGAAATTTACAATCGTTGGGGTGAGCTAATCTTCGAAACAGAAGACCCAGAAGAAGGGTGGAACGGCTCAGTCAGAGGTGGCGAACATTACGTCCAAATCGACACCTACGTTTGGATCGTGTACCATGATACCAAGGAGGGTAGGGAGAAGTTGGTTGGGCATGTGAATGTGATTCGGTAGATATTCCGGCGTCCGGCGTCCGGCGTCCGTTAGGGTTTGTAATACTAACCATGCTATCCGCCTCAGGCGGACGGCCTATTAGAACCACTCATCAAGAATTCCCTGAACATTCGAATCCTTTGCTTAGTTTCGTTCCAAACCTGTTCCGATTATGAAAAATAAATTTCTCTATTTCGTCTTTGCTGCGCTTATTTTTGCAGCCGGATGTGGTGATCCAGCGCCACCAGCAGATGATACTAAAGCAAGCAAACCTATGCCTGAAGCTCCTGTAGCTAAAATGCAGCCAGAAGAGATGACCATTCATGGTGATACTCGTGTAGATAACTACTTCTGGATGCGCTTATCTGACGATCAGAAGAAAGCGGAAACGCCTGATGCGCAGACACAAGATGTACTCGATTATTTGAATGCTGAAAACGCATACAAAGACACGGTACTTAAAGATACTGAAGGACTTCAACAGAAGCTCTTTGATGAAATCGTTGGTCGTATCAAGCAAGACGATCAAAGTGTTCCTGTAAAGGTTGACGGATACTGGTACTACACTCGTTACGAGGAAGGACAAGAGTACCCTTACCACTGCCGTAAGAAAGAAAGCCTTGAGGGTGAAGAAGAGGTGATGCTGAATGTCAATGAAATGGCGGAAGGTTACGCTTACTACGCAGTAGGTGGACGTTCTGTTAGTCCTGACAACAAGCTGCTTGCCTTTGGAGTTGACACGGTAAGCCGTCGTCAGTACACTGTACACATCAAGAACCTCGAAACAGGGGAGATCTTTGATGATGTCATTCCTGAAACAACAGGTGGAGCAACTTGGGCCAACGATAACAAGACACTGTTTTACACGAAGAAAGATCCTGTAACCCTCCGTTCATACCGTGTATACAAGCACGTGATTGGAACTGACGCATCAGAGGATGAGTTGGTATTCGAAGAGACAGACGAGACCTTCTCTTGTTACGTGTGGAAGTCAAAGTCGAAAGACTACCTCATGATCGGAAGCTACGCGACGCTTTCAGCAGAGGTGCGCTTCGTGGATGCGAACAACCCAAGTGGAGAGTGGCAAATCATTCAGCCTCGTGAGCGCAACTTGGAATACAGTGTGGCACACTACGGAAATGATTTCTACATCGTACACAACCAAGATGCGAAGAACTTCAAGCTGTCGAAAACGTCAGTGAACAATACAGGTAAAGACAACTGGGAAACAGTGATCGAACACCGCGATAACGTGCTACTTGAAGGAATTGAAATCTTTAAGAACTTCCTAGTGGTAGACGAGCGTATTGAAGGGTTGACAAACCTTCGTGTGATGCCTTGGGACGGTGGTGATGAGCACTACCTTGAATTCCAAGATCCAGCATACACGGCGTACATCGCAGGTAACCCAGAGTTTGATACAGAGGTGCTTCGTTACGGGTACAGCTCGATGACGACACCAAACTCTACCTACGACTATGACATGACGTCGAAGGAGCGCACGCTGCTCAAGCAGCAGGAAGTGATGGATCCAAACTTCTCTCCTGACAACTACGCAAGCGAGCGCATCATGGCTACTGCCGCTGACGGAACAAAGGTTCCAATGTCAATCGTTTACCGCAAGGGAATGCAGAAGGATGGAAGCAATCCGCTTCTTCTCTACGCTTACGGTTCTTACGGAGCGTCAATGGACCCATACTTTAGCTCAGTTCGATTGAGCTTGCTGGACCGAGGATTCGTTTACGTGATTGCCCACATTCGTGGAGGTCAAGAAATGGGACGTCAGTGGTATGAAGATGGGAAGCTTCTCAAGAAGAAGAACACATTCACAGACTACGTTGATTGTGCCGATCACTTGATCGCTGAGGGGTACACTTCTGCAGATCACCTCTACGCCATGGGTGGAAGCGCCGGTGGACTATTGATGGGTGCAGTAGTAAATATGCGTCCTGAGCTCTTCAACGGAGTAGTAGCCGCAGTGCCTTTCGTAGACGTTGTTTCGACAATGTTGGATGAGAGCATTCCATTGACAACAGGTGAATTTGACGAGTGGGGTAACCCGAAAGATGAGGAGTACTACCATTACATCAAGTCGTACTCACCATACGATCAGGTGGAAGCAAAAGATTACCCGAACATGTTGGTAACAACTGGATACTGGGATAGCCAAGTACAGTACTGGGAGCCTGCGAAATGGGTAGCGAAACTTCGCGAAGTGAAGACTGACGATAACATCTTGTTGCTACACTGCAACATGGACGTTGGACACGGAGGAGCTTCTGGTCGTTTCGAACGATTTAAAGAAACAGCGATGGAATACGCGTTCTTCATGATGCTTGAGGGCATTGAAGAATGATCCGTATCTTTAGGCTACCCTAAGGACGAAAGTTCTACGGGTTTTGATATTTGAAGAAGTCCCGCAAAAGCGGGACTTTTTCATTTCCCTGGTTTTCAGTTGATTAGGCTGTTGTTTCGACGAATGGCGGTTTTGACCCGATGTAAAGGGTTATATTTGCGTTGAGCACTGAGATAAACTTAACCAAAGCACTATGCATTCGTTCTCGCTGAATGTCAACCCATGCTTGTCATGCGTTGTCCTATTCCTATTTCTAGGACTTAGCCTAACTACTACGTCACAAACTTGTACCTGGGATTACCTCGGTTCACAAGCCATTTCTTCCGGTACCGGAGAGTGGACTGACATAGAATACAATCCTGTCACAGGAGAGCCTTATGTTGCCTTTCAAGATGAGTCGCTTGGAGAGCGCATTACGGTGATGAAGTATGACGGGTCTACATGGTCGGTTGTTGGAACAGCTGGCTTTTCTGAAGGACAGTCATTCAACCCTGATCTTGAATTTGATAGTTCCGGTACGCCGTATGTATCCTATCGACACTTTCCTGCCTTCGGATATTCTGTGCAGATGTTTGACGGTACAGATTGGGTCATCCTAGGAGCTTCAGACTTCACTGGAGATGCCAATGGAAATGGATCACTCGCCGTAGATCCTGTGAGTGGAGACCTATATATAGCGTACCCTGACCTTAACAGTGGTCTTGCGAATAAGCTCACGGTTCAAAGATGGGATGGGACGAGTTGGTCGCTTGTAGGGATGCAGGGTTTCACGACAGATGGAACTGCATACCCTGATATTAAAGTAGACGCAACAGGAACTCCTTATGTCATGTTTACTTCCACCAATTCTTTCGCACTTAATTTGCAGGTATTCGGAGGAACATTTTGGACTACCGTGGGCACAGCCAACTTTTCACCGAATTCACCTTCGAGTCCTTCTTATTCTGCAGCCTTAGAGTTTAATCCTGTCACGGGAGATCCAACGATTGTTTCCCGTGTTAACGGCAATTTGATTGATGTGTTCACTTATGATGGTGTAAGTTGGACTGACGATACACTTCCGAACTATGGAAACTCAGGTTCGAATCAACGCTTTGGTTTCGAATTTGACAGTGCTGGAAATATCTACTTTGCGATCAAGCGAAACGCAGGAACTCCGGTATTTGCAGCAAGTGTGATTTCAAATAAAGGAGGCTCTTGGGATTACGTAGGAAACGCGGTCATTTCTGAGGATTTGGCAGATTACGTAGCATTAGCGCTCAATCCATCAGGTGAGCCTGTGATTGCCTTTCATGACAATAGTCCTGGAGGCGGTGGTGCCATTTCGGTAATGGAGGCTTCTTGCGCGATCCAAGGTTGTACCGATCCAACCGCCTGTAACTACAACTCCGAGGCAACTCAAGATGACGGTTCATGTTTGACTGTTCAAGGTTGTACTGACCCTTCGGCATGTAATTATGACGCTAGCGCGGAATGTGAAGATGGATCGTGCTTGCTTCCTGACGGTTGTACAGATCCAGGTGCTTACAACTATGATCCAGCCGCGACTTGTGACGATGGAAGCTGCACTGACTTTGGTTCAGCTCTCAATTTCAATGGCATTGGAACCAATTCAGATTACATTTCTGTGCCTACCGACGCTTCAGTTGAGTTTGGTTCGGGAGCGTTTACCATTGAGACTTGGTTCCGCATGGAGCCGGCGAATGATTTTTCATCACTACTAGCAGCGTACAACGTTTCTAACGGAGGGTGGGCCTTCCACCGTGATGAACCAGAAAACGGAGCGAACAACGTTCGATGGATTGTAGGAAACTCTGCCAGCACAGGCAATTTCGAGAGCATTTATTCTGGTCCGTTGAACTTCAACGAATGGTATCACATCGCCGGGGTTCGCGATGATAACGAACTGAGATTGTACGTGAACGGAGTACTCGTAGGAACTACTCCTGCTTCGAGAAACCTTCCGACTCTTCCGCTTTTGTTAGGAAGGAGATATGGGGATGTTCCTCAGTGGGGCCATAACGGTGATCTTGATGAGGTACGCCTTTGGGATCGCGCCTTGAATGAAGATGAAATCAATGCGCGAATGAACTGCGAGCTCAATGGTGATGAACCTGGATTGGTGCGCTACTTTAAGCTCAATCAGGGTGAGGCATTTGGAGATAATACTTCCATTACAACGGCAACCAGTGATCAACTCACGAATCCTGTTGATGGTTCCCTAGTTGGTTTCGAACTAACGGGGGCTCAGGCCAATTTTGTAGTTGGTCAAGACCTGACAGATCCTTGTTTACCATTGATCGAAGGATGTATGGATCCAGCAGCTTGTAATTACGATGCAACAGCTCAAACTGATGATGGGTCGTGTCAGCTTCCTGACGGGTGTACTGATCCAATGGCACCTAATTACGATCCGGCGGCCACTTGTGATGATGGTAGCTGTGCCGAACACGCGACAGGTCTCAATATGAACAATGACGACGACCGAGTTTTCCTTTCAGATCTCACAGGTTTCAATGCATCAGAATTCTCGATGCAGATGATGGTTTATCTCGATCCAACAGAGACTGCAAGCGGTTATAAGACACTCTTCCATATTGGAAATCAGAGTTCATCTTTCCTTGAGCTCTACACTCAAGGCTCTAACAATGTCGCGTTGTTATTCAACCGTAACCAACCAGGATATGAGTATCGCCAATACCTTGCTCCTCCGACAGATGAATGGGTGTTGGTTTCTTTGGTTTTTGATTTAGATGGAGGCCCTCAAGTATTCTACAATGGTCTACCAGCTGTCCAAACGGATAACATAGGAGCTTGGGATGACATTCCAGCAGTTCCTGCTGATGGAGCCTTCTATATCGGCCACATGCCGTCGAATGGTTGGGGACAGTGTTGTGCACCGAGAATTATTGATGAATGTCGTATCTGGAATCGCCGTCTTTCTGAACAAGAAGTAGGCCTACTCGGTGATTGTGAGATTGATGGAACCGATCCGGATCTATTCGCTCATTACTCATTTAATCAAGGTGGAATTGGCATAGATAATACAGGCATTGACGTAGTCATTGACCAAACCGGCAATGGTAGAGATGGTGCTTTGCTTAATATGGCATTGAACGGAACGTCGTCCAATTGGGCAGAAGGTTCAGACCTAATCCTTGATGTTTGTGCAGCTTTAGCCCCTGGTTGTACTGATCCAACGGCTTGTAATTACGACGCCAACGCTACTTCAGATGATGGTTCATGTCAACTCCCAGATGGTTGTACTGACCCGTTAGCATGTAATTATGACGCTAGCGCGGAATGCGATAATGGTTCATGCGATTTTGTATCATGTCAAGGTTGTACAGATCCTTCAGCATGTAATTACGATCCAACTGCAACTAACGATGATGGAACTTGTGAATTGCCAATTATCATTGATTTAGGAGAAGACCAAGAAATCTGTTCGGGAGATGAAGTGATTCTTGATGCCGGAGCTGGTTTCTTGAATTACTTGTGGTCTACGGGTGAGACTACCCAAACGATCACCGTTGATTCCCCAGGGAGTTACTCGGTGGAGGCGACTTATGGAGTGGGTAATCCCGTTATCAATTCACAGAGTTACGAGACTTTCTTCAATAGCGGTCGCGTTGATATTCCATCTTGGTTTATTCCAAGCGAAAACACTGTAGGTGGACTTGTAGAATTCCCTCTACCCACGAATATCATCGGTTGGAACACGCTATTTGGACAAGGTGGGGCTATCCACCCTATATTGATCAGAGACGACGGGCAATTGGGATTGTTCAACATGGCAACTGGTTTCGGTGACAGCGGTTACAACGTGAGCTCACTTGCGCCTGGATATCACCAAATTGCTGCCGTAGCCTCAGGCGGTTCAACAACGTTCTACGTCGATGGCGTTGAGGTTGGAACCACCAATAGTGTGACTTTTGGATCGCTCACAGCAATGGGGAATATCATCAGTGGAACACAACCAGCTGGGGTTATTGACAATATGTTCATTTCGGCTTCAGCATTAACGGCGGAACAAATTGAAGCGAATCGTTGCGGTCTCGATCCTGATAGTCCTTCAATGGTTCTTTACTATGACTTCGAAAATGTAAGCGGTACTTCTGTTCAAGATATTTCGGGTAATGGAAATAATGGAATAATCGTAGGTGGGGCATTACCGACAGGAGAAGACCTCGGTTGTAATCTTGGCTGTACTTCTTTTGATGAAGTCTCTATAACCCTCAAACCTGAAGGCTGTACTGATCCCTCAGCTTGTAATTATGACGCTAACGCGGAATGTGATAATGGTTCATGTATTCTCCCTGATGGTTGTACAGACAATACAGCATGTAACTACGACCCAGCAGCCCTTTGTGATGACGGTTCATGTGATTTCACCTCATGCGTTGGATGTACTGATCCTCTCGCGGATAACTATGAAGCCGATAACACCGTTGACGATGGGTCTTGTACTTACTGTCCGGCAACACTGACTTACAACACCACCATCCCAGAACCGATTGTCATCGGAAACGGAATCTCGAACGATCACATGGCTCAATCAGCGAACTGCAATGTTTCCGCTTCGATCAAGGCCATTGAACGATTCGTAGGAGACATCATCCCAACTGACGGACTATACCGCGTTCAAACCGGTGAATCTCCGGTCTCAGGGATAGATCCAACTCCGGATCCGGGAACTGCACGTTGGAATTATCTGTTCAGTGTGAACCTTGGTTCTTTCACCGCAGAAGACGTGAAGATTTACCTTGACCTTGATTTCGATCCTGCAGTTGGAGCTGGATCTGTATACACCGCAGATGTGTCACAAGTGCTCATCGATAACGGACTTGGTGGCTCATCCCTGGCACAAGACAGTCAAAACCTCGGGTTTGGATTCTGGCAGCTACTGGGTGACCCGGCAATTTTACCTTTCGATCCGTTCGCAAATGGTCTTTACGATCTAACTATCCGAGTGGAATCGCTCGCAGGTGTAGAACTGGTAAACGCAGCGATTCAAGTGGAAACATTCACCTTAGGTTGTACGAACCCGATCGCATGTAACTACGATTCAAACGCAACAGACGACGACGGTTCATGTCTAGACATCCTCGGCTGTACTGATAGTGGTGCATGTAACTATGACCCAGCAGCCAATTGCGACGACGCTAGCTGTGAGTACACTTCTTGTCTCGGTTGTACTGATCCAACATCATGTGACTACGACCCAACGGCAACGATCGATGATGGTTCATGTTTGATCTTCCCAGGTGATGCCTGTGATGATGGAAATGTCTACACAGAAAATGATCAAGTACAAGCTGATTGTGGATGTGAAGGAACACCAATCGACACAGACGGAGATGGAATTTCTGATGAAGATGAAATCAATGTTTATGGTACAGATCCTAACCTCCAAGATTCAGACTACGATGGACTTACCGACGGGCTTGAAATTAATCTAGCCGGTACCAACCCACTAGACCCAGACAGTGATGATGACGGATGCGGAGACGCAGAGTCATTCGCTGGTCTTTGTCCAGGTCAAGAAGACTGTATTGGAGACTTCAACAACGATGGCATTGTCAACGGAGCTGATCTACTGACTTTCCTAGGAGTATTCGGTACTCCGTGTGAATAGGACTTTAAACTACGTGCAAAAAGCCTCCCGCATTCCGGGAGGCTTTTTTATTTCAATCAACCCTCCGACCTTTGCAGCCATGCGCTATCGTAAACTACATCTCGAAGAATTAGAAGAGCTCCGAAGTGAATTCGTCCAGTTCCTTGCAGCCAACTCTATCCCAGCTGATGAGTGGGAAGAGCTGAAGAAGAAAGACAAGGAGAAAGCTGAAACACTTATTGAGATGTTCTCAGATATCTTTTGGGAGAAGGCATTGGGAAATATCCAATGTGTAGAGCTACGTGAACCGAAACGGCTTCGTGTGGTTCGCTTCGAAGAAGAAGAGGCCAAGCTCATCGAAATGCGTATTCCAAATGGTTCATCACTAGACTTCACGAACGGAGCTGATATTGCTGCGTTGAGTCAAGGGAAGATTGATTTAGCAGCGGAGAATCTGGAGATGTATACAGGGCAGAGAGCTTATAGTGGTAAGCGGAATGAAGAGTTGTTTGGGTTTATTGAGCAGGGGGCTCAGCCGTGCAAATTGGTGGTTTGGGAAACCCTCCGTCGAATGATCAAATAACAACACACAACGCCCTGCGGGCCCTCCCTCCCCCGCCACCACCGGCCGAGGCTAAGGTCTGGCCTCGGTGGGAGATTGTCAAGGACTATTTTACGGGTGTCGACGAAAACTTTACCAGCGTTCTGGCTTTAGATTCACCACCAAATTAGTGATTGTATACCCTTGATTCACAACCGTTTTACCTGCGTGGCTGATTACTTTGCCAACGTCAAACGAGGTAAGAAAACACCTCGGTAAACTCCTCTTCTGGAAGTTCTAGATGATAAGAATATAAACCTGCCTTTAAAGCACCTTCGACGTGCTGTACCGAGTCATCTACAAAAAGAGTGCGCTTTGGATCTAACCCATGAAGTGCGCAAACGTGAAGATAGGTTTCTGGATACGGCTTCTTCTTGCCTAGTTCATTACTGTAATGCACTTTCTCAAAGCCCGCTCTGAAGTAATCAAGCCCCATTCGTCGATCGATGATCTGTTCGAATTCAGCGACGTGAATGGCATTCGTGTTGCTGAGTAGGAACATACGGTACTTATCCTTGAGTTGGTGGACGAGGTCTATGCGCGCTTTGGGGATGTCGAGAAGGATGACGTTCCAAGCGTGAAGGACTTGCTCTTTGGTTACCCCTTCGGGAACATATTGATGCAAGGCATCAATGAAATCTTCATTGGAAATGTTCCCAGTCTCTAGGCGGTCGAATAGATCAGTCTGGCTAGCTTGAGAATAGATCTCTTGAAAATTATCCATCCCGAGATCTTGGAAGGCTCGGTGGGGAGCGAAATAGTCAATATCAAAAAGTACTCCTCCGAAGTCGAGGATGATCGCGTCTAAGTCTTGTGGATTTGGAAGCTGCTTTGTGCTCATTTGCGCTTCAACCAAGCATTTGGATTGTGGTCGTTGCGAATGTCTGCAAGTGCCTTGGTCGCTGAAGCACGGTTGGCGTAGCTACCATAAGCCACCATGTGAAGATCTCCTTTCATTCCGAAGATGCTTGCGTCGTATCCTTCAGATTGCAGTTGGCTTACAAACTCTTCCGCGTTAGCGTGTTCGCGGAACGCACCACCAACGACGAAGTACAAATTCAACGACGATGCAGATGCCTCTGGAGTAGCAACAGGAAGCTCAGCTTCCGGTTGCTCGAGATCAATGCGGACACCATCAGGACTGATTTCGTCATCTACGAACGAGTAGTAGAATGATGAAAGCGATGGGTTTTGTTTTACCTGCTCTTCCAAGATGTTGACATCGTTTGGAGGGGTCAGGCGAATATCTTCTTCCTCAAAGCGAGGAGTGTAGTCAGAAGAAGTTTCGGACATGTTCGGGAACATGGTCAGTTCAGCACCTTGAGGTGGTGACTGAATGAGATGTCCACCGAAGAGTAGAAACGGGATGGCTGCGGCAGCCGCAAGATTGCGAAGGGTTCTGTATCGACGTCTTGAATCTTCGTTTTCAATGCGTTCCACAGCTGGTTTGGCAGCTGCGATGGCAACAACAGGAGTTTCTTCTTCAACTTTCTCCGCTTGTCCGACAGGGTTGAGCGTTACTGCTTCCAGTCCGATGGCGCGAGAGTCGAAATTGGCCTCGGCTGCTGGTGAAAATTGAAGCGAACCTTCATTGTCTTTGAAGAGAATACCGACACCTTCGAATTGAACTTGCTTGCCGGCGTCTAATTGACGTTCTAACCAAGCAACTTCAGAACGGATCAACGTCATCGCCTCAGCATACGTCTTTCCTTCACGCATGCGAATGTCTTGTGCAAAGACACCATCGTTGTGGAATAGACGGGCATTAAACGATACCGACTTCCCAGGAGGAAGAATGACGTGCGTACGCTCATTCAAACGCGCAGAAACATCGTTAGTCACAAAGCCACCTAGCTCTGGAATAACAACGCACTCATGTTCAAAGAGTAAGTTCGCAAGATGTTGTTGTAGGTATCCCATTCTTAAGCGAAGATAAGAATCCTATCTGGTTAAATCTAGCCCCTGAAACTAGCTGTAGACGCCGGAAGCGATGATTTTAGCTAGATCGTCGGGTGTGTCAACTGCTGGTGATTCATACTTAGTGATACCACAATAGATTGATTTCCCGCGTTCAAGCCATCGAAGCTGCTCCAGCTTTTCTGATTGTTCGAGCACACCTTCTTCTAGGTGAACTATTTCTCGTAAAACTTCAGTTCGGTACGCGTAAAGTCCAAGATGCTTGTAGTAATCATGTGAGTTTACCCAATCTTGAATCTTGCTTTCTCGCATGTATGGAATCGGACTACGACTGAAGTACAGGGCTTGCATTTGACTTCCCATGACCACCTTGACCTTGTTCGGGTCTAACAAGACTTCTGGATCTTCAATACGCTTGACAAGGGTCGCGATTTCAACTTCGTCTTTGGCAATGAGTTGAGCTAATTGATCAAGTTGATCAGGCGAGACAAAGGGCTCATCTCCTTGAATGTTGATTACCGCTTCCGCGCTAGCGTCAATCTTTTCAAAAGCTTCATGACATCTCTCTGTTCCACTATCGTGGGAAGGAAGAGTCATGATACTCTTACCGCCAAATTCATTCACATGGACCGCAATACGCTCGTCGTCTGTGGCTACCCAGACTTCGCTGATGGATGAACAAGAAAGCGCCTGTTCATAGACCCGTTGGATCATACTCTTGCCGAGGATATCAGCAAGTGGTTTGCCAGGAAAACGCGTGGAAGCGTAGCGAGCAGGGATAATTCCGATTATGCGCATTAGAACGAAAGGGTGTACTGCAAGGTAGTAAGTCTTGGGGCTTCTACCGCTAACGGACGAATAGCATATTCCTCATTGGTCAAGTTCCAAACAACCAGGGAGATACGTTGCCCTTCTGAGAAGGTGTACCCTAAGCGGAGGTCAAAAATGTGGACAGGATTGTTCCTGTTTTCCATCCAATCAGCCAATCCCCAGTCAATACTTGGGTCAAAGGTGGTGACATCAATAAAGGCGACGTCGATGTTTTGGATGGGCGTATTGAATCGGTAACTCAAACCAAGCATCCACTTGTCACGTCTCACTTCAACATCACCACGGATGAGGTGTTGCATGCGGTATTTGAGGATGTTGTTAGTGGTGTCAGAGCTCGTGCTGAGGTAAGTTACTGGAAGGTCAATGTCTTCACTGAAATTCCCATCAGCATAGGCGAGGTCAGGGTTCAAAGTGATAGGCAGGGTGTATGTGTAGCCCGCGAGAAGATCAAATTCATACGGTCCGATGGATCCAGTTCCTAGGATGGAGAACTCGGCTCCTTGGACTTGGCTTCTTCCAGTGTTCAAACTGCGGAATCCGAAGCCGAACAGGTTGTCAAGTCCTTGTGATGCCGACCACTGACCGAAGGTGAACTCAATGAAGTTCTCATATTCTTGGGTGAAGAGGGCGATATCAGCAAAGCCCTTGAATTCACCAATCTTAAATCCTTGTTTGAACCCGACTTCGGCGTTGTATGAAGTCTCTGCCACGAGGTCTTCGTTCGGGTAAATGACCAATGAACCGACAGCAGTCTGGATGAATTTCTCTGCAATACTTGGGAAACGGAATCCTTGACCGAAACTAGCTCGGATGTAGCTGGCAATACCCATCTGGTAATTCACTCCAGTTCTGAACACCGGCTTGGCATCGCTGTCTTTGTTGATTTCGAAGTACTCATATCGAATCCCAGCAGATACCGTCAATCGATCGAGGAAGGTCTTGTCAACCTGCAAGAATCCAGCATAGTTGGCGGCTTCGTTAATACCATCTTCGTTGTCGCCACGGTAGAGTTGCGATTCACCGTAGGTACGCTGACCCATCAGTCCTGTGGTCACCTTCATGTTCCGTATGCCGAAGCGATCGAAATTCTGTTGGAAGGTGTATTGACCAAAGTAGACATCGGAGAAATTCCCTTGGTTGTTATCATTGTCGTTGTCGAGGTTCTGCCAGCGCATACGCAGTTTGTGCGAACTACCCTTCGGTGTGTAATATTCAATGAATGGATCTACCGTGCCAATCACTTGTTTCGTACGTGTGGCAGAACCTTGGTAGGCCTGGTATAGACCACTGTCAGCATTCTCCCATACTAGAGTGGCCAAAGACTCTCCTTTAAGCCAGTTGGCGTTGATGCCCATAGACAGTCCAGGATGTTTTTTGCTTCGATACCTCGTGTTGATGTTCAGTCGTCCACGGGTTTCCCCAGCGAAGCGATCCACGTTGAATGGGTTGTATGCCGATGAAGCGGTGTCTATGGCATTTCCGAGAGAGTCACGTGAAATAATCGGACCTAAATAACCGTCATCGGCAAGGAAGTTTCCACCAACGACGAGGTCGAATTGACCGATTTGACGAGAGTGGAGAAACTGAAGACCAGACTTCATGAGGGAGCCATCCCAGTACTTTGCATCTTCGGTTTGCGGGTCGCTGTAGAAGCCGTAAAAGGCAGTAAACTTTGTTTGAGGTTCACCCTTTGGATAGGCCGTTCGGAGGTTGATTACTCCACTCAAGGCTGCGCTTCCGTAGAGAACACTTGACGCACCCTTAATGACTTCGACTTGTTCGACATTTTCGATGGGCAAGAATCCCCATGACGGACGACCTGCGTCCCCACTCAGGATTGGTAGGTCGTCGAGAAGCACCATAACGCGGCTTCCGGCGCCAAAGCTATATCCACTTCCAGATCGAATTTGAGGTTCGTTGTCTACGATGCTAACTCCCGGTGTTTGTTGAAGCACCTCGTCAAGATTAGTTGTGTTACGGTTCTCGATGACCGAAGGCTTCAGTACCTCCATAGAAACGGTGACTTCACCCAGGTCTTGTTCAAATTTACCGGCACTCACAACCACAATTCCCACCTCGATACTTTCCTCACTGAGACTGATGTCGATCACCTTGGTTTCCCCAGAGGTCAGCGTGATGGTTCGCTTTTGGTCTGCGTATCCAATAAATGAGTAGGTCAATTCGTGTTCACCAGCAGGAAGTTCAATGGAATACTTTCCTTCAATGGATGAGCTGGCACCTACTTGATCTTGATTGATAATCGTAGCACCAGGAATGATATCTCCAGTTTTCTTATCCGTGATTGTACCGGTGACACGCGCAGATTGAGAGGCCGCCAAAAATGGCAAGCAGAGCACAAAAAGGATAGTAAGTAGCCTCATCTGAAGGTTTTGGTTCACACAAGTATAATAAAAGCCCACGACCATAAAGTCGTTGTTGAGGCAGACGATTGTCAACCTATCCTTGTTGTATGGATCGCTTAGAAATGTTTGCCAAATCGATCGCTCTAGGCATGATTGAAGGGGTAGGACCAGCTACTGCACGGAAACTTTTATCGCTCGCTGGAGGTGTAGATGCGTTGTTTGAAACCACTGTGTCCCAGCTGGTGAAATTGGAAGTTCCCTTAAAACTAGCTCAGGCCATTCATGAGAGTGGATTGCTCGACCTTGCCCGTTATCAGGCAGAGATTGTCCTTGCCCATGGAGGTGAGGTGTCGCATTTGGGAGGTGAAGGATATCCTACGCGGCTTGCAAGATGTGCTGACTCTCCTGTTGTGTTGTACAAGAAGGGCAACGCTAATCTCGACGCTCCCCGTTTGATTTCCATCGTAGGGACGCGGAAGGTGACTGAATACGGGAAGAAGGTCACGGATCAACTCATCGAAGATTTGGCGCCCTATGAGGTGACCATTGTCAGCGGACTAGCCTATGGAGTCGATATTCAAGCACATCGTTCAGCCTTGCGTCATGGAGTGCCGACGGTCGCGTGCTTAGCTCATGGATTGGCAACGATGTACCCTGGAGAACACATGCCTGAGGCCCGAAAGATGTTAGAAGATGGAGGGGCTTGGGTGAGTGAATTCCCATGGAAGTCGAAAGCATCACCAAAGAACTTCCCCTCGCGAAATCGAGTGATCGCGGGTCTGTCGGATGCCACAATTGTGATTGAAAGTGCCTCTAAAGGAGGATCGATGATTACAGCACGAATTGCTTCGTCTTACCATCGAGAAGTCTTTGCGGTACCCGGACAAATCACACGGGAACAGTCTTCGGGTTGCCATCGGTTGATACGTTCAATGATCGCTCATTTGTTGACCGATGTGCGTCAGTTGGCAGGAGAGTTGGGTTGGGAGAAAAAGAGGGTGGAGAGCCAACAATTGCAACTTAACCTCGAAATGGAGGGAGAGGAAAGAAGCCTATGCGAGGTCATTCTAGAGAAGGGACCGATTCATGTTGATCTTCTTCAACACGCCTTGGGGATGACGTCTTCAGAGATCAGCAGTTTGTTATTTCAGATGGAGATGAAGGGGCTTATTCGCCTTTTGCCTGGACAGCGTTGGGATCTTTTGAGGTCGTAGCGTTCTTGTCGAAGAATACTTGAGCCTGCACCAATCCATTGTGAATGGTGTTGAGCAAGAACTTCGTTCGTAGGTCGCGCTCCTCGTCGGAATCAGCTTCCTTAATCAGTGAGAGATTGTCATTCAATTCTTGCATGAACGACGGCTGAGTGTAAGGCTGAAGATCGTGGAGGTAACGTTGAAGAAGAAGGTAATTCGCTGACCATCTGCGCTCTGAAACATAGCGTAGCGCTTCCGCGTTAGCGCGTTCAAAACGATTGGCAATCATCTCAAGGATCTGCTTCCTAAAGTCACTGTCGTACCCTGAGATCTTTGTAAGTAAGTGATAGTTGATCATCGCTTTCAGTTTTCTTACTACAACGTTAGAAGAAAACAAGCGCGACAAGCGTAGGATGCAAACTGTGGGTATTGTCAGATAAATCTGACGTTGGAATTAAATGTACTTCGTGAGCTCAATCTTCACTTCACGGATGCAATCTTCGCACATCGTAGAGGCTGAAGAGAACAACGGTGGAATCTCATTGATGTCACCTTCGTCTTTAACAAGGTGCTCGATTTCCTGGAACTTACGGTACCCTTCATCGAAACCGATGGTGAATGAAGATGACTTGAGTTTGTGAGCGTAGTAACGAACGGTAGACCAGTCTTCAGAATCGACTGCCGAGCGCATCATTTCAATATCCTTCGGGGTGTTCGTAAGATACACCTCCAGAATCTCACGGATGAAGCTCTGGTTATGACGCGAGAGGGCCTTTAAATTTTCTAAGTTGATCAGCATTGGTCTAGTTACCATCTCTAATGTACGATTCTACTACTAATTATTACTATCCTTTGTTTCATCCCCTTCAGAAGTTTCACCTTCTGACTCCTCCTCATCTATTTCATATTGCTCATTGCTCTCAATGATTGTAAGGTCTCCAGTGGTCCTACTTCGCTCAACCTCAGAGATTCCCAGTCCGTTTTGGATCAGAGAGATCGTCATAATCAACGACGAAATGAAAATCACTTGCAGTAGAATCCCTCGGTCGAAACTTTCCGTCGCATATTCAGGATATGCGCTGTAAATCTGGAAAAAGAGAAGAATGGTGATCAATCCTCGAGGGGCGATGTAGAGCAACGGGAAGATGTTTTTCCGCTGGAAAATCCATAAGAACAACAGTCTGACCAGATACAGACATACGGTGATGATCAATGAGTAGAACAAAACCGTCCAGCTCAAGATCGACGCAATCGAGACGGTAATACCGAAGATCACGAAGAAGAATGTGCGAATCACAAACGCCGACTCCAAGGTCAACAAGTGGAACTCATTGTGCATTTGATGGATCCGGTCAAAGTCTACGAAACGTCGAATGCCCTTAAACCAGAACAGCTTCGGGTTATTGATCATTAAACCAAACGCGAGAATGGAGATCAGTGGCGACAGGTGATAGATTTTCTCTACAGCATAAATGAGCAAGAGAATCGCAATCGTCAGGAAGATCTTTGCGTCTCCGGTAATCTTCTGAATCACCCAAGTGAGGGCATAAACAACCATGACGGCAAAGAAGACGGTCAACCCGATGTTTGAGAAGACATTTCCAACGACGGCGCCCATCTGGTCACTACCTGCATTTCCGAGGAGCAAGTAGAAGAACATGATTCCCAAGATGTCAGAGAAGGTGCTCTCGTAGACCATGAACTCTTTCTGGTCTTCTTCTAAACCACCCACACTCGGAATGATGATCGCACTACTCATAATACTCAGCGGAACAGCATAAACCAATGAGGTGAAGAAGTCATCAATCATCGTGAAATTGATGAAAGCAGCGATCAAGAAACTAGACCCAATAAGGGCTGCGAGGGCCACCACCATACTCTTCCAGATGATGGGCCATTTCTCTTTTGTGAGTTCAAGGTCAAGGGCTGCCTCTAAGACAATAAAGATCAATCCGACGGTTCCCAGAACCTCTAAAACCAATCCTTCAAAGGGAATTTCTTCCACTCCCATTGACTTCAGACCGTAATTGATCGCAATCCCAAGCACAATCAAAAGCAATACGCTTGGGATGTTCGTCTTCTTCGAAATCAATTGGAAGAAGTAAGACAAAATGATCACCAGGCTGGCGCCGATCATCAGCCCGTAGGCACTACTAATGATAAGAATGGTGTTCATTATTTACCGCTTGATTTTGGTCCTTCTTCCTCTTCAACGACTGACAATGAGAGCGCATCGTAAAGCCCTTTCGCGGCCTCGATAAACTCTTCGCGAGAGAAGATGATTGGGTCATAGTCATAATCGTTCAACGGACGTTTTACCACACCACCTGTGCGATGAGTTCCGTCAGCGTTGTACAAGTCGTAGTGAATGCGGACGTAAAACGCTGCCCCTGCGGGGTTGACTTTGATCGGGGTTCCGAGGTTGACAATATCAACTTCAGAAATAACCAAGGTGTAATCGCTGTTGGTTTGTCCTGCCAGACGCTGCATCAATCCTTCATCAATCACGGCCGACATATAGCGCGTGATGGTGTCTTCAAATTGTTGGATTTCACCTCCAATGACACGGCTGCCATGAATTTCAGCTGCTTGATCGGTCATCGTTGGAATCGGCTGATACTTGTAGCCCACTTTCTTGTAGTACTCTTCCAGGGCATCTGGCCATTCATCTTCCCAGCCAAAAATATCAGACTCCGTTCGGTTTGGTGCTGAAATCCGTAGGGCATGGCAAAATCCACTGGCAAGGGCGTATTTCACTTCTTGAGTGGTCATTCCGTTCTTGATGCACATGTCGCGATGAAGGTCAGAGATCAGCATGCGCGGCTCAAAAGGCACAATCGTCACTTTCGCCTGTACTCCATCGTGAATGTTGTAGTAAAAGGCGCGTGTATTGTCTTGTGCGCTAGCGCGGAAGCAGATCACCCCAAAGAGGATAAACAGCAGGTATCTAAGCATATAAGGGCAAGATAAAGTAGTTAGTCAAGCGCTATACCTCGAGGTACAGCAACTTGCCAACACTTCATTGTGACGGAACTGGTGACGAGGGGTCACTCGACTATAAAGCGTCCGTAAGCCAGCGATAGATGTCGTTCCCTATGGCGAAAACCATCAAGCCAAGAAGGATGACAACCCCTACCATTTGTGCTCTTTCCAAGAACTTCTGTGGTGCGGGTTTACCTGCTACCATTTCATAGAGGAGGAAGGCAACGTGACCCCCATCCAATGCTGGAATAGGTAGTAGGTTCATAAACGCAAGGATCAACGATAGGAAGGCAGTGGTTCTCCAGAAAACCTCCCAATTCCAAGACGCATCGAAGATGCTTCCAAGAGTGATGAACGAACCAATCTGGGTTGCACCAGATTTCGAGAATAGGAAGCGCAATGAAAGCACGTATCCCTCCAAGATTTCTTTAGCCTCGACAAACCCAGCAGGAATAGCCGCACCAAAAGAAAATGAACGGTGCTGGTAATTAAACTCTTCGATCCTATTCGGTGCTACTGGATAGAATCCTATGGTGCCGTTGGTGTCAGTTTTGCAAGTAATGGTCTGTTCTACACCGTTTCGGATGATGTGAACGTCAATTTCCTCGTTGATATGCTTGTTGATTTCCTTCGCAATATCTTGGAAGTAGGTACCACGCATTTCATTGATACCTACAATTTGATCTGCTCGCTGGAAACCACAATTGATCGCAGAACCTTTTTCAGTCAGTGAGTCAATAAATGTCGGACAACGCAAGAGAAATGGTTGGCGCACATTACTGTCAATAAAAATCTGACCAAGGTCTTCAGGCATCTCAAGAACGATCTCTTGTCCGTTACGATCTACCGTTACGTTCAACACTGTTTCACTGAAGATAGAACGACGAATATCATCGTATTCTACAGTTGGTGTTCCGTTAAGGGCTACGATGTTATCTCCTTCCTGGAACCCCAAGAATTCAATGCGATCTTCAAAGTGCAAGCCGTAAGGAACATCTTCAACCTTCAAATAATCTTCTCCCCAAACGAAGAAAACCATCGCGTAGATAAAGAACCCGAGAATCAAGTTGACCGTCACACCACCAATCATAATGATCAATCGCTGCCACGCTGGCTTCGAACGGAATTCCCATGGTTTTGGTTCCTCTTTCAAGGCCTCAGTATCCATAGACTCGTCAACCATCCCGGCGATTTTCACATATCCACCAAGAGGTAGCCAACCGATACCATATTCAGTCTCTCCTCGTTTAACTTTGAAAAGGCTGAAACCTGGATCGAAGAAGAGGTAGAACTTCTCAACGCGGGTCTTGAACCACTTGGCTGGCGCGAAGTGACCTAGCTCGTGAAGGACAACAAGTATAGAAAGGCTCAAAATGAGCTGGGCTGCTTTTATCAGTGCTACCATTCGAATATGATGTTCAATTCTTCCACTATAACAATGGAAGCGACTTGCGGTTTAGTCTGTTAGCGACCCGCAAACTTACGCAAATCCATGGGCAGTTCTTTCTCAATTAGTGTGAATACAATCGAATCCCATTCCGCGCTAGCGAATAATTGAAAAAGACCTGCACTTTTTCATTTGACCAAAGAATAGAAACGAATTCTTAGAAATTTACCTTTGCACCAAGTCTGTAACTATGGCTAAGAAAAAAGCATCCATCCCAAAGAGCAAGGTTCGTAAGTACTTGTTCATCTTCTGGTTGATCGTTCTATCACCTTTTTTAGGCATAGCGCTTTTGTTGCTCATTGCTTCAAATAGTGACCTGCCGTCAACAGAAGCGTTATCGAATCCAAAGACCAACCTCGCCACTGAAGTCTTCACTTCTGACGATGAAGTCATTGGTCGTTATTACCGCGAGAATAGATCTGATATACGATACGAAAACCTTCCACCTCATTTGGTGGATGCCCTGGTAGCAACAGAGGATGCACGCTACTGGGAGCATTCTGGGGTTGATTTTATCTCATTGGCTCGTGCCGCAGCATACATGGGTGGTAAAGGTGGAGGTTCCACGATTTCTCAGCAGTTGGCCAAGCTCCTTTTCACGGAAGAGTATGAGAGAATCAGTCGACTTGAACGCGCGCTCCTTCAAAAGCCGAAAGAGTGGATTATTGCCGCTCGACTGGAACAGCAGTACACGAAGCAGGAAATCGTTGCGCTCTATCTCAATCGCTATGACTTCCTTAACCAAGCGGTTGGGATCAAGTCAGCAGCATATATCTATTTCGACAAACCAGTTGATTCTTTGAATATTCAAGAGTCAGCGATGTTGGTCGGGATGCTCAAGAACTCGTCGCTTTACAATCCAATTCGAAGAGAAGAAAAGGTGCTCAAAAGAAGAGAAGTGGTCATGAGCCAGATGGTGCGTTATGGCTACTTATCACAAGAGGAATACGACAGCCTAAGAGTGCTACCCTTAGGTCTCGATTTCCAGCGTGTCAGCCACGATGAAGGTGCGGCACCGTACTTCCGAGAAGTGCTGCGTCTAGAGTTGAAACAAATTCTGAACGAAACCAATGACGATGGGTCATACAAGTATGCTAAAGCCGATGGTGAACCGTACGACTTGTACAGTGACGGATTAAAAGTCTACACAACCATCGATGCGCGCATGCAAGAGTATGCGGAGAATGCCGTTCAAGATCACCTTGCCGGAGAACTTCAAGAAGACTTCTGGAAAGACCTCAAGAAGCGTCGTGATAAGAACTACCCATTCTACAATGGGATTAATGACAAAGACCGCGAGCGCATTATGAGCTTCGCCGTGAAACAATCTTCACGCTACAAGAAAGCAACCGGTGAACTTTGTCCTGATTGTGAACGTCCGAAATTCTACATCGTCAAAAAAGACAAAGAAGGAGTTCCTCATTTCTACTGTGACCCTGAAAAGGGAGGGTGTGGACATGAATGGCCGCACCTAAGTGATGGTCAAATTGAAGCTCAGTTTGAAGAGAAGACAAACATGAGGGTGTACAGCCATAGTGGACCTATTGACACTGTGATGTCGCCAATTGATTCTATTAAATACCACAAGAGTTTCCTACACGCAGGTGTTGTTTCTATTGAACCGCAGACAGGTCATATCAAGGCATGGGTTGGTGGAGTGAACTACAAGTTCTTCCAATATGACAACGTGAGACAATCACACCGTCAAGTTGGTTCTACTTTCAAACCCTTTGTTTATGCTACAGCGTTACGCCTTGGGAAACACGGGTGCACGGAGTATCCGAACCAAAAGGTGGTTATTGAAATGCCTGACGGACAACCACCATGGTCTCCTGATAACTCTGACTTTAAGTATGGAGAGATTGTCACCATGAAGTACGCCCTGGCAAATTCAATGAACACCATCACCGCAAAACTGATCAAAGAGTTCGGTACAGATCCGGTGGTGACTACTGCACATGATATGGGTATCGTGTCAGAAGTACCAAGCGTTCCGTCGATTGCCCTTGGAGTAGCAGAATTGTCTTTGCTAGAGATTACTTCGGCCAACGCCACTTTTGCAAATAAAGGAGTATACATCGAACCAACTTTCATCACGCGAATTGAAGACAAGAACGGTAACGTGATTTACGAGCCTGAAATGAACATTCGCCAAGGAATCGATGAGTACACAGCCTACAAAACGCTTCACATGATGAAGGGTGTGGTTGATGGTGCCTACAATGAAGAACTTGGAAAGACCAGCGGTACAGGTGTGCGCTTGCGTATGGACCTAAAGTCAAGAGATTACGATGGTATCAAAGCACCAATGGCCGGTAAAACGGGTACTACTCAGAACAACACTGATGGATGGTTCATCGGTTTGACGCCAGATCTAGTAACGGGAGTTTGGGTAGGAGCGGCTGATCCAGCGGTTCGTTTCTCGACAACTTCCAAAGGTCAAGGAGCAAATACGGCTCTTCCGATTTATGGATTCTACATGAAGTCAGTGTACGATGACAAGAAGATTGCCTTGTCGCAAGAAGACTTTGAAGTGCCAGAAGGACTGGATGTCGAAATGCTTGATTGCAGAACCTATCAAGATGCTGGCAAATCTGTTAACTTTGGATCGGATGTAGAAGAGTCTTTTGAAGACGAAGATTTCTTCGAGTAAACCCTTTCCATGGCACTTAACAAAGTTGTGGCAAACGTCGAAGAGGCGTGCGCCGGCATTCAAAGCGGAATGACCCTTATGCTTGGAGGTTTCGGCCTCTGCGGGATTCCCGAAAACAGCATCGCTCAGCTGGTGAAAATGGGCGTCAACAATTTGACATGTATCTCCAACAATGCAGGGGTCGATGATTTCGGTCTTGGCTTGTTGCTGCAAGGACGTCAGATTAAAAAGATGATCTCTAGCTACGTGGGTGAGAATGATGAATTCGAGCGCCAAATGTTGAGCGGAGAACTCGAAGTTGACCTCATTCCACAAGGATCACTCGCCGAACGTTGTCGTGCTGGAGGAGCTGGAATTCCAGCCTTTTTCACACCGGCAGGCTACGGTACTGAAGTAGGAGAAGGAAAGGAAGTACGCGAGTTCAATGGAAAACCACACATCCTTGAAACGGCATTAACTGCTGATTACGCCATTGTCAAAGCATGGAAAGGAGACACCGCTGGAAACTTGATTTTCAAGGCGACGGCGCGCAACTTCAATCCCATGATGGCTATGGCGGGCAAGATTACCATTGCCGAAGTAGAAGAATTGGTGCCCGTAGGAGAACTCGATCCAAACCAGATTCATACTCCAGGAATCTTTGTTCAGCGCATCTTCCAAGGAGAGCGCTACGAGAAACGAATTGAACAACGAACTGTCCGTCCAAGGGCTTAACTCAGCATCATGTTAGATAAAAACGGAATTGCACAACGCATTGCCCAAGAGCTCGAAGACGGTTACTACGTGAACCTTGGAATTGGTATTCCTACGCTCGTTGCCAACTACATTCCTCAGGGAGTGGACGTTGAATTTCAATCAGAGAATGGAATCCTTGGTATGGGACCTTTCCCATTCGATGGAGATGAAGATGCTGACTTGATCAACGCAGGAAAGCAAACCATCACGGCCATGCCAGGAGCCGTGTATTTTGACTCCGCCACGTCATTTGCTATGATTCGCGGACAGCACGTTCAATTGACGGTGCTTGGTGCCATGGAGGTATCTCAAAATGGAGATATCGCCAACTGGAAGATTCCAGGACGTATGGTAAAAGGTATGGGTGGCGCGATGGATCTTGTCGCTAGCGCGGAAAACATCATTGTGGCCATGATGCATACCAACAAACGCGGTGAATCGAAGCTACTCACTGATTGTTCGCTGCCACTAACAGGTGTTGGATGTGTGAAAAAGGTCGTGACAAACCTCGCAACCATCGAAATTAAAGATGGAGCATTCCACCTCTTAGAGCGTGCGCCAGGAGTGACCGTTGATGAAATCGTAGCGGCTACTGCCGGGAAACTTGTAGTACCGGATGAGGTTCCAGAAATGAAGCTCTAGCGCGTAACTTCTACGGCAACACTTTCTACATCACCACCAATCGGAGGAGCAATTTTGATCAGCTCCACGGTTACTTCGTGTACTCCTTCAATCTCGCTCTTGATGCCTTCGGCAATGCGAAAAGCTACATGTTCGATCAGCTTTGATCGCTTCATGCCTTCGCGGTATACGACGTCATGCACGGCTACGTAATCCACCGTGTCTTCGAGTGCGTCGGTTTCGAATGAACGACGCATATCGGTCGTCAAGCGCACGTTGACAACGTAGTCGCCGCCAATCTTCGCTTCCTCTTCCATGCACCCATGATTGGCATGGAGACGGATATTGTTGACTTTGATGATTCCCATTACGCAGTGATTCTGGCTAGTCCATCACGCATTCTCTTCAAGGTTTCTTCCTTCCCAAGGAATTCCGCGATAGCGAACATAGAAGGACCACCGCCTTCACCCGTCACCAACAAACGGAAATTCGGAAGCACAGCGCCCATTCCTAATTCATTCGACTCCAAGTAACCCTTGAAGCCAGTTTCGATGGATGTGGCGTCGAAAGAATCAATGCCATCAAGCACGGCAATTAAACCTTCCATGATTTGAGGAGTAGCCTCTTTCCACTTTTTGCGAAGTGTCTTTTCATGGTAAGCTTCAGGAGATCCAAATAGATAATCGGCAGCAATTAACTCATGAGCAAATGCGCTTCGTTCCGCCATCATAGCTGCGATTTGAACACACTTTTCAGCACTTAAGTCAACACCTTTCTCAGTAAGCATGGATTGAATCATGCTTCCCAATTCATCATGGCTTTTCGCACGTAAATAGTGCTCATTGAACCACTTGGCCTTATCAGGGTTAAAGCGTGCTCCAGACTTAACAACCCGTTCCAAAGAGAAAGCTTTGATCATTTCGTCATTCGAGAATACTTCTTGCTCATCTCCCGGGTTCCATCCTAACATCAACAACATGTTGATGAATGCTTCAGGGAAGTATCCGCTTTCACGGTATCCACTAGAAACATTTCCTGATTTAGGATCATTCCATTCCAGCGGGAATACCGGGAAACCTCCTTTATCACCATCGCGCTTGCTGAGCTTGCCGTTTCCAGTAGGCTTCAGGATCAACGGCAGGTGAGCAAATTTCGGAGCTTCCCAGCCCAATGCACGGTACAATAGAACATGCAGCGGTGCTGATGGCAACCACTCTTCACCGCGAATCACATGTGAAATCTCCATCAGGTGATCGTCTACAATATTCGCCATGTGATAAGTCGGGAACTGATCGCTCTTCAGTAGAACTTTGTCGTCAAGAACCTTGGTCTGAACGCGAACTACACCGCGAATTTCGTCTTCAAATACCACCTCTTCATCGGCTGGAATTTTAAAACGAACAGTGACTGGAATATCTGATGCAAGCAACTTCTCTACCTCGTCTGCAGGCAAACTCAAAGAGTTACGCATATCCATACGCGTAGATGCGTCGTACTGCCAAACAGATTTGTTGGCCTCAGCTTCCGTACGCTTCGCAGCAATTTCGTCCGGCGTGTCAAATGCGTAGTAAGCATGACCACTCTCGATCAATTGCTTCACGTATTGGCCGTACAATTCCATACGTTCAGATTGACGGTAAGGACCAAAATCTCCACCGTATCCAACACCCTCATCTGGCTCAATCCCACACCATTTCAGCGCTTCCAAGATGTAATCTTCAGCACCAGGTACGAAGCGAGTTTGATCAGTGTCTTCAATACGAAGAATGAACTTCCCTCCGTGGTTGTGAGCAAAAAGGTAATTGTAGAGCGCCGTTCGCACACCTCCCATATGAAGTGGTCCTGTTGGACTCGGAGCGAAACGTACACGTACTTGATTCGTTGCCATAGTTGCGTTCTCTGAGGGCGCAAAGATAGTATTATCATCTTCCACAGTGGCTTTTCTTCGCCTCCGGCGGAACGCTTCGCTTCACTTTAAACGTTTATAAACGTTTATTCCTCGTCGCAATCGAAAAAAGGACATCACCTTGCACCTCGAAACATTAATTAAAACGCATCATTATGAGCGCAATTCGCAACAGGGTGAGCCTAATCGGTCGATTGGGAAAAGACCCAGAAACCAAAGCTTTCGATAACGGAAGACAAAAAACTAGCTTTTCTTTAGCGACAACCGAAGTCTATAAAAAGGACGGAGAGAAACAAGAAGTCACCCAATGGCACAATGTCGTGATGTGGGGTTCTATTGCTAAGACAGCCGCTGAATATCTCAGTAAAGGACAGGAAGTGGCACTTGAAGGCAAATTGACTTATCGAAATTATGATGATAAGGAGGGGAATACACGTTACATCACTGAAGTCGTAGTCAATGACATGGCTATGCTAGGGAAGAAGGCTAGTTAATTTCTAGGGTCGTCTTTGAAATGGCGACCCTTGATTTATCTCTTTGTTGAAAGAAGTCTCATAATCAAAGAGTTATTTTTTGCTGGTTATCAAGAACATTTCTAAATAGGAAGTGCTTTTGGTTGTATATCTATTGAGGTCTAATTTTGAGCTCGCAAAAGACAAGCGAAAAATATCATGAGTCGTTCTGCTATTCTTAAGTCATCTCTAGTCAAAAAGTACTGGATGGCACTCACAGGGTTATTCCTTTGCCTCTTCCTAGTCGGCCACTTGGTAGGAAACCTTCAGTTGTTTATCCCTGGAATGGAAGGGCAACTCCAATTCAATGAATACGCTAAATTCATGACCTCGAATCCGGCGGTCAAGATTCTATCGTACGTAACTTACTTCAGCATTCTATTCCACGCAATCGATGGAATCAAGCTGACCTTCGAAAACAGAAAAGCACGTCCTGTCAAGTATGCTTACAACAAACCTGGAGAGAATTCAGGGTGGGCATCACGCAACATGGCACTCCTCGGAACAGTTTTGCTAGCGTTCATCGCAACGCACATGACAAACTTCTGGGCGAAGATGCATTTCTCAGAAATGCCAATGCAGACTGTAGACGCAGAAGGAGCGATGCTCATGGAACCGTTGAAAGACCTTCACACCGTGGTGTTGGCATTCTTTAATCCGGCTGTGAACAGCATGGCCTTGGTGGCAATGTTGTTCTACGTGATCTCAATGATCGCTATCGCCTTCCACCTATGGCACGGATTCCAAAGTGCATGGCAAACACTAGGTGTAAACCACAAGAAATACACTCCACTTATCAAATTGGTTGGAAAAGGCTTCAGTGTACTCGTACCACTGTTGTTCGCTGTTATTCCGATCTATTTGTACATCACTCAGGCTTAATGAACGTTTTCGTTCAGCGCTGGTAATATCACTGTTATGGCACTCCAATCGAACATTCCGGAAGGACCACTCGCAGAGAAGTGGGAGAAACATAAGAACAACATTCGCCTGGTAAACCCAGCGAATAAGCGTTTGATAGACATCATTGTCGTAGGTACAGGACTTGCAGGAGCCTCTGCAGCAGCATCGTTTGCTGAGATGGGGTACAATGTGAAAGCGTTCTGTTTCCAAGATTCACCTCGTCGTGCACACTCTATTGCAGCACAGGGAGGAATCAACGCAGCAAAGAACTACCAGAACGACGGTGACTCAGTTTACCGCTTGTTCTACGATACTATTAAAGGAGGCGATTATCGTTCACGTGAAGCAAACGTTTACCGCCTTGCAGAAGTGTCGGCAAATATCATTGACCAGTGTGTGGCTCAAGGTGTACCATTCGCACGTGACTACGGTGGCCTACTCGACAACCGTTCATTCGGTGGGGTATTGGTATCTCGTACTTTCTACGCGAAAGGGCAAACAGGCCAGCAGCTGCTCCTAGGGGCTTACAGCGCGCTATCACGACAGATCTCGAAAGGAAAAGTACAGATGTACAACCGCCACGAGATGCTAGACGTGGTTATCGTAGATGGTAAGTGTCGTGGAATCATCGCTCGTAACCTGGTAACAGGAGAAGTTGAGCGCCACGGAGCACACGCCGTTGTGCTAGGGTCAGGTGGATACGGAAACGTATTCTTCCTCTCTACCAATGCGATGGGATCTAACGTCTCTGCAGCGTGGAAAGCACACCGCAAAGGAGCTTACTTCGCGAACCCTTGTTACACACAGATTCACCCAACATGTATCCCAGTTTCGGGAGACTACCAGTCGAAGTTGACACTTATGTCAGAGTCGCTGCGTAATGACGGTCGAATCTGGGTTCCTAAGAAGAAAGAGGATGTTGAAGCGATCCGAAATGGTTCGAAACGTCCAGTTGATCTTAGCGAAGACGAAAGAGATTACTACCTCGAGCGTCGTTACCCTTCATTCGGTAACCTCGTACCTCGTGACGTAGCCTCTCGCGCGGCGAAAGAGCGTTGCGATGAAGGTTTCGGTGTGAACAAGACAGGTGAGGCAGTATTCCTTGATTTCTCGAGTGCCATCATGCGTTATGGGAAAACAGAAGCGAATATCCAAGGTGTGAAGAACCCGACCGAAGAACAAGTGCGCCAGTTAGGAGAAGACGTGGTTCGCGCGAAGTACGGTAACCTCTTCCAGATGTACGAGAAGATTACCGATGACAACCCGTACAAGACGCCAATGAAGATTTACCCAGCGGTACACTACACAATGGGTGGACTTTGGGTAGACTACAACTTGATGACTTCGGTTCCAGGATTGTACGCTGCTGGAGAAGCGAACTTCTCTGATCACGGTGCCAACAGACTCGGAGCTTCTGCATTGATGCAAGGACTCGCTGATGGTTACTTCGTGATTCCTTACACAATCGGTGAGTACCTCGCTGATGACATCCGTACCGGACCTATTTCGACAGACACTCCTGAATTTGCGCAAGCAGAGAAAGAAGTAAAAGATAAAATCAACGCCTTCATCAACAACAATGGTGATACACCAGTAGATGACTTCCACCGCAGGTTGGGTCGCATTATGTGGGACAACTGTGGTATGGCTCGTAACGAGCAAGGCTTGAAGAATGCGATCAGTGAAATCCAGAAGCTGCGCGAAGAATTCTACCAGAAAGTTCGTGTACCTGGAAGCGCTGAAGAACTCAACCCAGAACTAGAAAAAGCACTACGCGTAGCTGACTTCCTAGAACTAGGAGAGCTCATGTGCCGTGACGCACTAGAGCGCAATGAGTCTTGTGGAGGACACTTCCGCGAGGAATACCAGACGGAAGAAGGTGAAGCTCGTCGTGACGATGAGAACTACACTTACGTAGCCGCTTGGGAGTTCACAGGAACACCTTCTGAAGCACAACTTCACAAGGAAGACCTCGTATTCGAAAATGTAGAATTGAAACAACGCAGCTACAAGTAAGCTGCATAAAGCATAAAGGATATGAACCTTACGCTTAAAATTTGGAGACAGTCAGGACCGAACGATAAGGGTCGAATGGAAACTTACCAAGTGTCTGACATCTCACCAGATATGTCTTTCCTCGAAATGATCGATGTGTTGAATGATCAACTCGTTCGTGAAGGAAAAGACCCAGTAGCATTCGATCACGACTGTCGTGAAGGGATCTGTGGTATGTGCAGCATGTACATCAACGGTGAAGCACACGGTCCAGGTCGTGGAGTGACGACATGTCAATTGCACATGCGTTCGTTCAAGGATGGTGAAACCATTTACATCGAACCATGGCGTGCAGCGGCATTCCCAGTGATCAAAGACTTGGTTACTGACCGTAGTGCTTTCGATCGCATTATCCAGGCTGGAGGGTACGTATCAGTGAATACTTCGGGTAATACGCAAGATGCCAACGCACTTCCTATTCCAAAAGAAAACGCAGACAAGGCATTTGACGCCGCAACCTGTATTGGATGTGGAGCATGTGTGGCTACGTGTAAGAACTCTTCTGCGATGCTCTTCACTTCAGCGAAAGTGTCTCAGTTGGCCTTGCTTCCACAAGGAGAGGCGGAGCGTGAGCGTCGTGTACTTCGAATGGTAAACCAAATGGACCTTGAAGGATTCGGAAACTGTACAAATACAGGAGCATGTGAGGTGGAATGTCCGAAAGGAATTAGCCTGGAGAACATTGCTCGTATGAATCGTGAATTCTTGAAAGCTTCGATTTCTTCGGAATCATAAGCTGATCAATACGATATGTGAAAGCCCGGTCGATTCGATCGGGCTTTTTTGTTCTGAACGACTTGACGCCAAAACTGTTATGTAGGCGTGAAAGCATCAGAAATGGAAGCCACGACCGCAGCGCCACAGACTGCGATGAAAGCCAGAATAGACGCACTGGCATCGGCTATGTGTAAAGGATTGTACGAGCGTGATGAGGTCATGCGTCTCGCTTTGTTGACTGCGATCTCAGGTGAGAGTATTTTTTTGCTGGGCCCTCCTGGCGTCGGGAAAAGCTTGATCGCACGTCGTTTGAAGTACGCATTCAGTGAAGGCAAGACCTTCGAATACCTCATGACGCGGTTCTCAACTCCAGATGAGGTTTTCGGACCTATTTCGATCAAACGTCTGAAGGAAGACGATCAATATGAGCGCCTCACAGAGAACTACATGCCTGATGCAAGCGTGGTTTTCCTTGATGAGATCTGGAAGTCGAGTTCTTCTATCCAAAATGCCCTTTTGACTATCATTAACGAACGTGTTTACCGCAACGGTCAACAAGAGTTGCCGGTGAACATTCGTGCCATTATCACAGCTTCAAATGAGCTGCCAGATGCTGGCGATAGTTTTGGTCCACTGTGGGACCGACTATTGGTTCGCTATGATATCCAGGGAATTCAGAGCGGAAAGAACTTCCGCGCCATGATAACCGATACAGAGGAGGTATACGAAGATCCAGTTCCAGCGGAGCTGAAGATTTCGGAACAAGAACTGAACGATTGGAATCAAGCGATTGATCAAGTGGCAATTCCTGAAGAAGTGGTGACCTCGTTGGAGATGATCAAGCAGCGCATCGAAAAACGCAATGCGAAGAACCCCAATGAAGCCCCAATCCTTATTTACGATCGAAGATGGAAAAAGACCATCCGATTGTTGCGAACAAGCGCTTTTCTGAATGGAAGATCGAAGGTTGATCTGATGGATCTCTTCTTGACGATGCACTGTCTGTGGAACAATCCGGGGCAGATTACTCCGCTGCGGGAGATTGTGGCAAGAACCGTGCGCGAGCATGGCTACAGCATTGCCCTTCCTCTTGGTCAACTTTCTTCTGAAGTAGAAGCTTTCGAAGACGAAGTGAACGAGGAAACGACGGTGAAGCTGACGGAAGAACAAGAAGTCTTGACTCCTTTCGATGATGTGTGGTACAAACTGATTAAGCCAGATGCGCAGTTCGAGGGAATCCTGTTGAAAGTGAATGATTTCAATCGTTTGCAGACAGGAGAATTCGAGGTGACTAATTTTTACGACGCCAGTGGAAATCTGGTCAACCGATTGCAAGCGTCGAAATCGTCTAAAGCCTTCGAGATTGTCATCAAATACAACTCACTCGATCTCGCCTACAAACTCCACACCCACAAAGCGGAGAAGACGCGTAAAGTAAAACGCAAAGCACATAAGATGCTTGTGCATCACTGGAATGATCGATACCAATTATTGCATCAAGATGTATCAAAAGCATTGACGAAAGTGGAATCTTCCAAGCCGGAACATTGGCAGGAGATGCATGAACACTTGTTTACTTCAGGACGTTTAGTGCCCTTGGTCAAAGCAAACATGGAAGAAGTGGCAGGTGAGCTCAATAAGTTGAAGCTACGCCTCGAGAAGTTGCGATTCGACTATGAAGAACAGCAGTAAACTTTCTGAAGAGCTGCGCCAGGAGCTTGCTGATGCCGTAGATCGATTCATATCCTACGGCGCCATCATGGATCGTCAAACTCGTCGATACATCGCTGCTTGGGTGCAAGAAAAACTGGTTCCTGGAGTCGCAGATCTTGATGAGTTGGATCCAGAGTATTTCCGCTATTTCGAGGAGGCGATAGGTTATGTACTCGAGGATGAACTACTTCAGGAGATCTGTCAGAGCCATTCAAACCTCGCCGTCCAGATTGTGAAAGATATGTTGGTGTGGTTCCGAAGGAGCTTCTCCATGATTGAAGAAGGCCATCCCTACGAACATGAACAAGTTGCTTTGGAGTCCTGGACGGTTCGTCCAATGGAGCACGTGTTCGAGCGTTGGGGTTTCTTCCGGAAAACGATTGCGAATTACTATACCTCAGATGAGATCGATAGCTCCTACCACAGTTTCCGCGTTAGCGAGATCAAACAAGAGAATACCTGGGGAAAACTAAGTCCATCGCTTCGTGTAGAAATTGAGCGACTATTTGATGATCTGCTGCGCCAATGGGACGCCATGATGCACGCAAAGATTTTGGCTTTTCGTTTGAAACGCGCCGATAAACTCATCAATGATTTGGGCGAAAATCTTCTGGGGAAAGCCAAAGAATTTAAGCAGCTGAATGAGCTCATTGAACCGTTTGCGGGGTATGCTTCGAGGTATTGGGACCTCAGTCGTGATCTCTGGTCAGACAGCAGCTTTGATGTCATCGAGAAGTACCGAGATCTGCTGGAGAAAGAAGACGAGATCAAGGCGCTGGCGGATATGCTTGGTAAGATGCGTCAAGCAGACCTTTTGACTGAGGAAGATGAGTTCACACAGATTACGGAATACGAAGCTGAAACCCGTGATCCGAACCGCAAGGAGGAGGTGATTGGAGTGTTTGAAAGCAATGACCTGAACCATCTAATTTCTTCTGAGGCGGCGCTATTGGCTGACGAAGCAACTGAGAGCATCTTTCTCAAGAAGTTTGCGGATCAAGCCCTTTTGACCCAGCAGTTTGAAACGAAAGTCACGACATCGAATACTGATCAAGAAAAGATCAAATACGAGCGAACGAAGAAGAAAGAAAAAGGTCCTTTCATTATTTGTGTAGACACCTCTGGGTCGATGGAAGGGAAGCCAGAGATGATTGCGAAAGTGCTGTGTTTTGCGATTATGAAAATGGCTAGCGCCGAAAATCGCAGGGCTTATTTGATCAACTTCTCTACCGGTATCAAGACGCTTGACCTACTCAATATCTCTGATGATCTAGACGGTTTGGCGGAATTCCTTCGCATGTCGTTTATGGGAGGAACAGACATTTCACTGGCATTGCATGAGGCCCTGACTCAACTGCAGGAGGAGAGCTATGAAGATGCCGATGTCTTGGTGATTTCAGACTTCATCATGTACAAGCTAGATAGCGATGTTTCGCGCAGAATGGAGTTCCAGCAAGTCAATCACAACACAAGATTCCACAGTTTGATTATTTCTGATGAAGGCAACCAGGCCATCATCGATCTTTTCGATAACGTGTGGTTCTATGATCCGAATCAAAAAGGAATCCTTCGAAGCATTCGAAATGAGCTGGCGAAGGTGGTAGAAGACTACTGATTTGGCGGTTTCCGCAAGGTAGAATGACTACGGAAGCCATTGGGTTCGATGTAGCGATTGGCTTCTAGTTCATCTTCGCGCGCGTCTCGGATAAAGAGAATTTGCCCTTCGAACCAGAGATCAACTCCAGCCATGGCGTGATTGCAATCGACCACGAAGTAATTCTCACCCTTCTCGATGATCTTACCGGCAAATGCCTCACCCTCGTTCGTATTCATCTGAATGAGATCGTCTACTTCGTAGTTGTCGAAAGGGTACCTTGGGTTCTCTTGTAGCTCGTCAGTGAACACTTGCTTGATCTGGCCTTGGTCGTGATTGCCATAAGCATCAGCACTAGCGATCCCGAACGCGAATTGCTGTCCTTCACGCAAAGGAGAAAGGTTCTCTTCAAAAACAGGCAGCATTGCTCCCGAACCAAACAGCCACTTCATCGGCCACTGTTCGTCCATCTCCTCCAATAGCTCACCTTGTGCATTGCCTTGACGCAATTGGTACTTGATCTCAATGATCTTTCCCTTACCTACCTTCCGTACTTCCATGCTCATTTAACAACCGTTACCCCTGAAAGTTGTATTCCTAGTTTGATTGTTAAACTATTTGAAATCAAGTATTTCAGCCTGTATCCTACAGTTACAAATCTGTATTTCGTATCTTTGTGAAGATGTTGACGCGCATTTCATCGGCTCTTTTCTTGGTATGGTACGCTGCCATTACCATTGGATTTCAGGTCCATTTGCATTACTGCTGTGGTAACCTGGCTGGTATTGAGGTGCATTCTATGGCTAGCGCCGAATCGGATACCTGTTGCGATTCACATCAGACTACATGCTGTTCAAAGAAGGGGTGTTGCTCCTCTGAAGACGTTGTTCTTGCCTTTGATGAAGACAAGCAATTCTTTGGAGCAAGTGCAGAGCTTTCTACGATTCAGTATGTATCAAGCACTGACTTCTATGACGTAGAAATCGACGTGCAACGTACAGCGCATCAAACGGTACACGTGCTTCCGCACGGCCCTCCACTGTATCTTCTCTACGAACAACGCCTTCATTATGGATGATGAATAAAGTGCCCTTCAATTCAATTAATAGACACTTTATTTAAATCCATTATCATGAAATTCATTCTTAATCTTACGGCAGTCCTCTTTTTTGGACTCATTATTCAAACGGCTACAGGCCAAGTTGTTACCGAGAAATTCTGGGTAGGTGGTGTATGTGAAATGTGCAAAGAGCGCATTGAAACTGCCCTTGACACGAAAGGTGTGAAAATGGCGGAATACGACCTCCATACCAACACGCTTGAAGTTACTTACGCATCAACTAAGATCTCTTCAGATCAAATCCATAAACTGCTCAACGCGAAGGGGCATGATACCTCTAAGTCAAAAGCATCAGACGAATCTTATGAAAAGGTTCATGGCTGTTGCAAGTACCGCGAAGCAGAAAAGTCTAGCTGTTCTCCTGGATGCACGGATACAAAATGTGCGGATAAGAAGTCATGTTCCGACAAAAACTGTAAGGACAAAGACTGCAAAGACAAGAAGTCATGTTCCGACAAAAACTGTAAGGACAAAGACTGCAAAGACAAGAAGTCATGTTCCGACAAAAACTGTAAGGACAAAGACTGTAAAGACAAGAAGTGTAAAAAAGAAGACGATCACGACCACGATCACGACCACGATCACGATCACGACCACGATGAAGACGACGATCATTAAGCCACTCGGGCTGGTCCTTGCCTTTTCCTTCTTATTCCTGAGCGATTCCGCGTTAGCGCAGAAAAACTACCCCAAATTCGTCAAAGGGAAGGTAACGACCCCATGCCCCTCCGGAGATGGTGGATTAGACCCATTACCTGGGGCGAATGTCTATTGGAAGGGAACACAGGTAGGCGAGATGACGGATGCCTTCGGCTTCTTCAAGATTCGCACAGATCAAGCTACCGACACGCTGGTATTCTCTTTTGTAGGCTACACCACCGGATATGTCTTGTACGAAGGTCAAGACTATTTAGAGGTGACGCTGGCTGCGGGAGAGTTGATTGACGCAGCCGAAGTTGTGAGTGATGGCGGGAGCACCCGAATGGAGATGCTCGACCCACGTGTTGCTCAAACCATTGACCGACGTGAGTTAACTAAAGCAGCCTGCTGCAACTTGAGTGAGAGTTTTGAAACTAACGCCAGTGTTGACGCTTCGTTCACCGACGCTGTTACCGGAACTCGTCAGATCAAGATGCTAGGTCTAGATGGCAAGTACGTTGAAATGACCAAAGACAATCTACCTGCCATTCGCGGCTTGGCGACCATCTTTGGACTGTATAATGTTCCGGGTCCTTGGGTAGATCAGATCCATATTTCGAAAGGGGTAGGGTCAGTGACCAGTGGATATGAGAGTATGACTGGACAGATCAATGTTGCGCTGAAGAATCCGGTGAATGCGGAACGTGTGTATCTGAACCTCTATGGGAATCAAGGGGGCAGAGGTGAAATCAATTTTCACTCGCGCCACAATGTGGGCAGAAAGTGGGGTACAATCCTCATGTATCACACGATGTATAACAACCGAGAAATCGACAATAATAAAGACGGTTTCATGGATAATCCACTCAAAGAACACGCTGTGCTTCGCAACCAATGGATGTATGCAGGTGATCGTGGGTTGGAAGGACAATACACTGTAACTGGTGTATTGAGCAACATCTATGGTGGTCAGATGAGTGATTTAGCATCAGATGATACCAACGTCAACAACCTTTGGAGATCGTCGATCAAATCGAAGCAATTTCAAGCCTCTGCCAAAACAGGATATGTGTTTCCTGGTCAAAGCTGGAAGAGCTTTGGTTCACAGTTCTCAGGAGAGTACTACGAACAGAACTCGAACTTTGGAGAACGCACCTACCGCGGAGTGCAACGCTACTTTAGAGGAAACGTGCTTTACAGTTCGATCATTGGGAATACCAATCACAAGTTCACCACGGGTGTCAGTTATATCTACGATAGCTATGATGAAGACCTCGATAGCTTGAACTACGTTCGAACAGAGCAGGTTCCAGGTGCGTTCTTTGAGTATACCTGGTCAAATATTGAGCGTTTTACCCTCGTGGCTGGGATGCGAGTTGACGACAACAACCTTTACGGGTTGTTCTGGACGCCTCGAATGCATTTCCGCTACAGTTTAACCGAGAACACTTCGATTAAAATGGTGGGTGGACGAGGCTATCGAACTGCCAATGTGATCATGGAGAACATGGGCCAATTGGCGAGTAATCGTCGATGGGTGTTCGAAAGCCAAGCAAATCTTCCAGGTTTCGGGCTTCGTCCTGAAGTAGCTTGGAACTACGGAGTGAACTTCTTGCACAGATTCAGATTGGCATATCGCGATGCGACCCTCTCGCTTGATTTCTATCGTACAGATTTTGAAGACCAAGTGATTACCGACTTAGAGAATGCTCGCGAGGTGCGCTTTTACAATTTGGAAGGCAGTAGTTTCTCAAACAGTGCGCAAGCAGAGTTCAGCTGGTCTCCGATACGAAGAGTTGATGTGCGTGTGGCGTATCGTTGGCTAGAGGTGAAGGCTGACTTTAAGCAAGGTCGAGTTGATCTGCCGTTGGTGTCGACACATCGTGCGTTCACCAACATTGGATACGAGACTAAGAAGAATGACAAAGAAGCACAGTGGAAATTTGACGCTACGTTCCAATGGATCGGTGATCAACGTATTCCAAGCACGGCTTTGAACGATGAGGAATTCCAATTGGAAGAACGGAGCGATGACTACTTCTTGTTGAATGCGCAAGTGACGCGCGTTTTCTCAAAGTCATTTGAGGTGTATGTTGGTGGAGAGAACCTACTCAACTTCCAACAACCCAATGCGATTCTGTCTGCGGAAGATCCGAACAGTGAATTCTTTGATGCTTCACTTGTTTGGGGGCCGGTATTCGGTTCCATGGTATACGGCGGCTTGCGTTGGATGCCTTGGAGTGAATGAAACTAAAAAGGCCACCTGAATGGGTGGCCTTTTTCTACCAAGTGCGAGGTTATTTCTCAAACTGATTGAAGATCTCAAAGTGATCGAACATCATTTGTGTTTGATCTACGGTGGCAAATACTTCTCCTAGTTCGGGGGTAGATTCCGCTTTTTTTGATGCCGCTTGTGCGGAAGCAAGATCAGTCCAATACACTACATCGCAGAATTTACCAGAAGGAGAATAGGCGGTAGTTCTGGAGATAAATCCAGGTTGTTGACCAACAAAATTGTTGAGTCGTTGCATTAGTTCTTTTGCGGTGTCAGGAGCGACTCCATCCACAGATTTCCAAGTAACGAGTTCTACTACGGTTGCTTTGTCCATTTCATTGTTTGTTGTGCCTGCAGCGATGCATCCGATCGCCACAAGAGCGGTTAAACCAATCCAAATAAATTTCATGGTTCAAAGCTACCGGGGGGGAGTGACAGCCCTATGTCAACTAGTGTTGCAAACTTTCGAAATAAGTGTCTAGTCGGAAGTCTTCGTCGTCATGAAACGGATTGATAGTGTGCATTTGAAGCAGGATACGATCCAGGCGAAACTCGCGGTATTCGTTTCTGAGATGACACCAGGCTACCGTAATCCATGCGTTGTTGGCGAAGTAGACGGCCATCGGGGAGACCTCACGTTCTGTGAGCTCGTCTTTGTAGGCCGAGTGGTACTTGATCTTCAAGCGAATCTTCCGTGCGATAGCGCGCTGAATCTCAGCCAACCAAGAACTTGAATGTACAGGGCCTTGTACGAAACCTCCTAACCGGTCTTCCATCAGTTCGGCGTCGTCTTTCTGATATTCCTTCAAGACTGATTTTATCTTCATCATCAGCGAATTGAAGTTCTTCGTCAACGACGCATCCCCTTGTTTCTGGATGAACTGTTGGGAAATAAGGAGCGCATGCGCTTCTTCCTCTGTTAAAGCAATTGGAGGAAGATTAAAACCCTCAACGATGTAGTAACCTAATCCATTTTCAGAGCCAATCGGAACCCCAGCTTCTTGTATCGTTTTCAAGTCTCGATAAACTGTTCGTAAGCTGACATCGAAACGATCTGCGATCTCTTGTGCTGTGATAACTCGTTTGCTTTGAAGCTGGGTGATGATGGCGGTTATCCGAGTAAGACGATTCACATTACAGTACTTAGGGAAAAGATTTACTGAACAATAATTGACGTTACCTGAGAGCCATTCCCCTGTCCAATCACCACTTGATATTGACCTGGAAGTAATGAACTGATTTCCACCATTCGAGCGGTCTGTCCGGTGAAAACTAGCTTGCCTCGAATATCCCGAATTTCTACACTCGTTTGTTTCGACAAACCATCGATAATTAAGTAATCATGTGCTGGATTGGGATAAACAGAGACGAAAGGGTTAACCGATTCGCTCACTGAAATAGCATCATCGAACCCCATCGCGTCAACAGAGATCCATGTTTCAGGACTTCCCTCTAAGAAGATTTCACCATAACCCGCTTGTACATAAACGCGAACATCGGTGATTACCGGTTCAATCTGATCGAGGGTCATGGTTACTTCTTGCCATTCTTCAATGCTCTCTCCAGTGGCCCATTGGGTGATGTATACTGGCAATCCGTTGTTCGAGAAAATGAGCTGGACTTTGACGGAGTCTTGTCCTTCAATGTGGCATTTCACAGCGAAATTGAAGGTGGGAGGTATGGCATCACACGGCACCACCTGAGAAGCTAATCCAGGTGCAGCTTCAAAGAAGTTAAATGGGTATACCTGCATGGCAACTTCACCTTCGTAGGCTGAAGAGTCAGGAAAAGTATTCTCGAATAGTTGACTGTTCATCACTTCCCAGTCTACCGGATTGAAGTTCCAGACACCAACTTCCCAGTCTTCGAAACCGGCATTGGAAAATTCTGGGTATTGAGCAGAGGAGGAGAATGCGACCAAGACGAAGATCGCCGAGAGTAGCGTGTTGAGTTTAAGCATCGTTGAGGTGTTTTTATAAAGATGCGAAGTCTGGGTAGAATAGTTGCCTAGAATAATCGCATTTGGTCAGAGGGGATTTCGAATTGACTCAAGTCTAAAGCGGATGGAGGTGGAGCATGAAGGTATTGTTTCCGCGCTAGCGAGACCATCGCCTTCACTTGTTCCGCAATTCTGCCTTCACCGCGCATTCGATCTCCAAAATCACTGGCATTCAGGGTGCCACTGTGCGTTTCGCGTATCTGGTTGAGCACCTTGTTGGCGCGATCAGGAAAAGCTTCCCAAACCCAGTCTTCGAAGATGTCGCTGATTTGACCATTCAATCTGACCAGAATGTAGTTGACACTGTAAGCCCCACGTTGACCTACTTCCTTGACAAGGTTAAAGACTTCATGATTATTCAACCCTGGGATGATTGGAGCCATGTTCACATTCACAGAGATTCCTGCCTTAGTCAGTATTTCAAGCGCTTTCAGACGCTGCTTGATCGTTGATGTTCTCGGCTCCATGGCACGTCTTAGGTCTTCGTCGAGAGTGGTAATTGATAGGGTCAGTCTGAGTAGATTCAGCGCGTTGAGCTCTTTGAGAATGTCGAGATCCCGAAGGATGAGGGCATTCTTAGTGATCAGTCCTACTGGGTTTTTGTATTTCAGGAATGTTTGGAGGAGCTGCCGCGTGATCTTGAACTTCCTTTCTGCTGGTTGGTAGCAATCGGTGTTACCACTCAGTGCTACCAATTCCGGTTGGTATCCTCTGCGTTCAAACCACTTCTCTAACATCTTTGGTGCCTTGGGTTTGTAGAGAATGGTTCGCTCGAAATCTTTACCTGCGCTATAACCCCAGTATTCATGACTATTTCGGGCGTAGCAATAAACGCACCCGTGTTCGCATCCTTGGTAAGGGTTGATTGACCACGTGAAGGGTACATCAGGACTATTATTCTTGGTCACAATGGTCTTAGGGAAGACTTCAATGTAGCGCGTCCTAGTGTCTTCAAACTCTTCGCCTTCAAGGGCGCAGTGCTCCAGGTAGTCATCCAACACCTCATATTCATGTTGAAAGAACCGGTTGTGTGGGTTGGTGGTGGAACCGCGTTGTGCTCTGTGTTTTTTCATCATTATCCCCAGCGGCTTGATCGTTGACGGTCTTGTTTTTGTTGGATGAGGCGTTTTTCAAAGGCCTTTGATTCGGCATACCTCGGGTCTTCGATGACGGAGCATTTTTCCATGTAATTCGCCTCTACAGAATAGCAGCCAAACTCTTCAATCACCTTTCCTCTGACGATATATATTCCGCGACCGCGGAAGGGGTATTTATCAGCAATGTCAGGGAAGTGCACCGTGTCAAGCCAGTCGCCATTGCGATCAGTGAATGTGCCGAAGAACATGCGCTGTTTTTTAGCGGTGCTTGTGAGCTTAGCAGTGGTCAAGTACCCAGCTACGGACACTATTTTCCCGTTGTGTTTTTCTAGGTCACGCGCGTCTACAGTGTCTTCGATGAGGTCATTCAATAGCTCAAAGGGATCACATAGGGGAAAGCCGAAGAGTTCCATCTGGTCAAAGGCATCTTCATACGGCGCTGTGTAGAGTTCCGGGAGACTATAGGAACGTGGCGACGAACGAAAGAGGGTTTTCACGGGATTCTTTTTGGGGATATGTCCGAGCAACAAATGGGCGTTCCACAGCAGTTCTTTTTTGTCTTTACGCGTGAACCGGAAGGCGTTGCATCGAATCAAGAGGCTAAGCTGCTCAATGGAAACGGGTACTCGATCAACAAACTCCTCCATGGTGCTAAACGGACCATTTTCCTTCCGGTCAATCAAAAAGCGTTCAATGGTTTTGTGCTCGAGACTCTTCACCAATCCAAACCCTAAAACAATGATCTTCCCAAAGATCACGGAGACGGCTTGTCCGCGATTGACGCAAGGTTCTTGTATTTCTGCGCCATGCATGCGTGCCTCGTGAATGTAAAGTTCGGTGCGATAGAAACCGCCAAAGTTGTTGATGGTGGCGACCATGTATTCGAGGGGGTAGTAGGCTTTCAAAAAGAGACTCTGATAACTTTCTACTGCGTAGGAAGCGGAGTGTCCTTTAGCGAAGGCATAGCCGGCAAAGCTTTCGATTTGACGCCAAATTTCCGCAGAGACATCATCAGGATGTCCTTTCTCACGACAATTGGAGAAGAACTTCTGCTTGGCTTTATCGAATTCCGCGCGTGAGCGAAACTTACCTGACATCCCTCTACGCAAGACATCGGCCTCTCCCAATGTCAAACCAGCGAAGTAGTGTGCCACCTTAATGACATCTTCTTGGTAAACCATGATGCCGTAGGTTTCAGGCATAATATCAAGCATGACCGGATGAGCTTCTTCGCGTTTCTCTGGGTGCCGGGTACGAAGGATATACTCACGCATCATCCCACTACGCGCTACTCCCGGACGAATCACTGAACTCGCAGCCACCAGCCCGAGGTAGTCATCCACAAGGAGCTTGCGCATCAACATGCGCATTGCTGGAGACTCGACATAGAAGCAGCCGATGGCATTGGCAGTTCGAAGGAGTTCTTTGATGCGTTCATCTTCCTTGAACCGCTTCATGTCGTGAATGTCAATGGGCGGCACTTCGGGTTGGTTGTAGCGAACGATGTCAAGTGTTTCCTTGATCTTCCCTAGGCCTCGCTGAGAGAGGATGTCGAATTTATATAGGCCCGCATCTTCAGCAATCACCATGTCGAACTGCGTGGTTGGGTACCCTTTGGGCGGGAGGAAGGTGGCTACGTAGTTCCGAACATCATGTTCTGTGATTAAGATCCCGGCAGCGTGAATGCTAATGCTATTTGGAAAGCCATGAATCCGCTCACTATATCGAATGACGAGTCGTGAAAGTTCATCTAATTCTTGCATGCGCAACCCACCGGCAGCGAGGCGGTCAATCTCATGCTTGGGAAGTCCGAATACCTTACCAAGTTCACGAACGACAGCTCGGTATTGGAAGGTGTTATAGGCACCTAGGAGGGCGACATTGTCAAAGCGATTAAAGATGTATCTGGTGATGTCTTCACGGTCAGTCCATGAGAAATCGATGTCGAAATCTGGTGGGTTTTGTCGGTAGAGGTTAATGAATCGCTCAAAGTAGAGATCGAGTTCGATGGGGTCTACATCTGTGATTCGCAGCAAATAGGCCACCACACTATTGGCCCCACTACCTCGTCCGACATAAAAGTACCCCTTGCTTCGCGCGTAGCTTGTGATGTCCCAATTAATCAAGAAATAAGAGGTGAATTTCTTCTCTGAGATGATCTCCAGTTCTTTCTCTAATCGACTCAGAATTTGCTCACTTGGTTCAGGGTATCGGTAGTGCAAACCTTCCGCGCAGAGCTTGCGAATCAAGGCTTCGTCTTCGTCATGATCACCAGTGTAGGTGCTTTGGTTTTTATGTGGTTTATCGGTTCCGAACTCAAAGTCAAAACAACATTCCGCGATCAGCGAATCAAAACGCTGCAGCAATTCGGGGTAATCCGCATAGGCCGCCTCCACGATCTCGCGAGGATGGTAACGGTCTTCTAAGGATGCCTCTTGCACCTTCGGAAGCTTACTCAGCAAGGTGTTATTATCGATAGCGCGCAGTAGGCGATGCGTATTGAAATCGCGCTTGTTCCGAAAGCTCATCGTAGGCAATGCCAAGGTTTTATCAGGCTGCAGGTAGTCAGGCTTTTCGGAAGCCGTCAAGGCAATGTGATAGCGCGTCAGGTCGCGAATTTCAAGTTGAATGAATTCATTCTCTTTTAACTCTATTCGCTGTTCGCGGAATGGGTAAACGACGTAACAGTTCGGCAATTCTGGCGCTCGGTCAGGGAACTCTTTCTTCTCCATCAAATACTCAGACAGGTGCATGTTGATCTCTCTAAACCCCTCATTGTTTCGGGCGATAGCCAAGTACTTACGCGTAGCACCATTGCGGAAGTCAACTCCCAACACTGCCTTCATCTCTGTTTGCTGCGCCATCCGCACAAAATCAAGACTTGAAGAGGTGTTGTTGACATCACTCAACAAGGCATAAGAGAACCCACCCTCGAGGTAATGCGAGAGAACTTCTTCAGGAGAGAGAATGCCGTAGCGGAGGGAGTAGTGGGAGTGCATTTTAATTGATAAATAATGAATCGTGAATACTGAATGTGGGGTAGCAACTGACGCAGGTAAAGTTTTGGGGGCCGGCTGTAAAATGGTTGTTGATGCTGTGGCTTTTTGGGTTTAATTCACTCAAAAAAAATGTCTTGGGTAAATGAGTTAGAAGAGCGGATGATCACTTTTTCGGCAGACGTCTGCACGGAAATGAATCGATACGAAGAGAATTATGCGGTCGTGAACCTGGGGAGGCAATTAATGCGCTCTGCGACTTCCGTTACACTGAATTTTGCCGAGGCACGAGCCGCAGAATCGAGTAAAGACTTCATACACAAGTTGAAACTCGCATTGAAAGAGCTGAATGAGACGAAGGTAGGACTGAAATTGATCGCTAAAATCGATCCCGCAAGAGGTCAGCGTCTTGAGACGATACTTGCTGAAGCAGGTGAACTCACGGGGATTCTATTAGTGAGTATCCAAACAGCGAAGAAGAACTCTTTGAAGCAGTGATTGATTAATCATTAATCACGATTCATTATTTATTATTCTCTTTTCGCTCTCTACTTCTGGATTCGCCCATTCCAAACAACTTCACCTCCTCATAAATCTCATACTCGTACTCCTTGTAGATGCGTTCTCCGACGGGTTTGATCAAGTCCATGCCGTTGGCGCGGGGGTTCTTGATGGCGGGGTCAATCGGGTAGGCATTCATGAGGGAAGCGTCGTATGGGTCAAGCATGGCGGTCACTTCGCTGAGTGGGAGTTCGGTGTCGAGCCAAGCGCGTTCTTGTTCTGGCCTGAGTACGACTGGTGAGCGGTGGTGTCCGACACGTTGGAGGAGATCATTTGAAACGGTGGTGATCACGGCGAAGGATTTGATGACTTCTCCGGTTTGTTGATTCACCCATTCATCCCAAATACCGGCCATCGCGAACGGACGAACCTTGTCTTTCAGGTAGACGACAAAGGGTTTGCTGAGCTTTTCCTTTTTGGGCCCTTCAATAAAGGCGTCTGCAACAACAAGGCAGCGCTTTGAGCGAATCGACTTGCGGAACATGGGTTTATTAATGATCCCTCGCATTCCCGTGTAAGCGGGATTGTCTTCCTTGTTGTGGTCTCCTTCGGCGCGGGCATTGATCATATAGAATTGCTTCTGCGCCCAGAAGGGAGTAAATCCAAACTGGAAGAATTGGAGCTCACCAGGAGCTTCATTGGTAATCACCGGTGCTTTTTCACCGTGCGACACATTCGTATTGGGCGTAAACAATCCTGGGTTAGGAGTACTTACGTTAAATCGTTTTTCGATGGCTTTGATCGAAGAAACTGTGATGTATCGTCCACACATGGGGGTTGGTTTGAGAGGGCATTAATTAAACAATAGAACAATCAAACATGCCAACCATGAATCAATGGAAATAGGGTCAAGCTGTTTTTTTGTTCTTCGCGGTCCGAATACTTGCAATGAAGATCGCGATTAATTCGCTGGTTTCGTCACGCATTTCTTTAGTGAGGTCAACAATCTTTGAAGCATAGATGACCAGTCGTTCGTCAAGCTTTTGGTAAGTCATGGTGGAATAGTTTTAGTCTGCTCAAGGTATATCGTATTCATTCGCTTTAACATCGTCATCGTTTTCATTTTATATCTGATTTAGGGCACGCATGCGTGCCCTTAACTGATTAATATTTTCCACGCACCACGCACCACGCACCACGCACCACTACTGCCTCCTATTCGCCAGCAAAAGCGGCGGTTCTCCATTGAATGGATTGGTTCTTCCAATGGTTCGGGCGTGTAGTCCGGCGGCGGTAACGATGGCTCGATCTCCATACCGGAGGCGCATTTTGTCCATGGCTTGGTAGAGGCGGATACGTTCTTCGGTGTCTTCGAAGAGATTGATCTGGTAGCCGCCGCCAACGAGGTGGCTGTAACGAACACCGATCAATCTTACGAGGAGACGGCGGTTGTAGAGACGTTCAAAGAGCTCTAGAATCCGTGGGACAAGAATGTGGTCTGCGGCGGTGTAGGGGATGCGTGTTTGCAGACTGTAGGTATTAAAGTCTGAATAGCGCACCTTCACTGTGACGCAGGAAGTGAGTTTGCTTCCACGACGAAGCTGAAATGCTAAGTTCTCAGCCATGGCAAGGAGAATACCTCGTAGCTTAGCGGTGTCGGTGGTGTCTTTATCGAAGGTGCGTTCAGTAGAGATCGACTTTCGTTCAGAGTAGGGGATTACCGGACTCCGATCATCGCCCCGAGCTTTTTTCCAGATCATGACGCCGTTCTTTCCGAGCACATTTTCCATCAAATCTGGGGGCATTTCCTGGATGGTACGGATGACCCTTACACCGAGATTGCGCAGCGTTTGGTAGGTCTTTTCACCCACCATCGGAATCTTCTTTACCGATAAGGGGGCCAGGAAGGGCTGTTCCGTTCCTCGTTGAATGTGCAGTTCGTTATTCGGCTTCGCTTCACCGGTAGCCACTTTGGCCACGGTTTTACTGGTTGAAAGTCCGAAAGAGATCGGCAATCCCGTTTCGCGAATGATGCGTTGTCTGAGCTCATGGGCAAACTTCACGCAACCGAAGAAACGGTCCATTCCAGTAAGGTCAGTGTAGAACTCATCGATGGAAGTCTTTTCAAAGATAGGCACGTCTTCACGGATGATTTCGGTAACCATATCTGAATACTTCAGGTAGTTTCCCGAGTTCCCTCGGATAACGATGGCTTCTGGGCAGAGTTCTTTAGCCATGCGCATGGGCATTCCTGAGTGCACACCAAAGGTGCGCGCTTCATAGCTACAGGATGCCACAACGCCACGGTCACTAGTACCTCCGATAAGAATCGGACGTTGATTGAGACGGCTGTCGGAGAGACGCTCGACAGAAACAAAAAAGGTGTCGAGGTCTAGGTGCATGATGGATCGCTCCTCCATACAAGAGAATTTTGGTGGTAAAACGTCTAGGTAATTTGCTGACAGATGCTCATCTAATCAGCAATGCTAAAATAATAAGAATGTGCATAAAGTTAGCAAGGGTGTGAAAAAGAATTTTTCAACGAGCGACAAGAGACGAGGGTCTAGAATCGACAATCAATAACCGAGAACCGATAACTAAGGATCAACAACCGATCAGTACTAACGCCTATAGCCTAACGCCTTCAGAAAAACCACGAAGCATGGAATAATGATTAATAATTAATGAATAATGAATAGACGGGTCGAGGGTTGAATTCAGTATTCACGATTCATTATTTATTCTTCTTTCCGTCCACCGTCCACCGTGAAGGACCAAGTTCCCATCATCCACAAAGCAGAGGCCAACGCCTACAAAGTTGTGCTGAGTTAAACGTTTAAAATGCTTGAAATCAGATGGTTTGAGTATACATTGTGCCCGCGTCTGGGGGTGGGTGGGCCCGCGGGAGCGGCGGGCTCAAGGTGGGTGGTGGATTTTTAACTTCTCTGAAAAGCTAACTGTGACTACAATCGATAATCAATAACTGAGAACCGATAACCAAGGACTAAGAACCAATAACCAATAACTAGGGACTAAGAACCAACCACACCATCCGCCTTAGGCGGACTGACCCCATGTTAAATCTCAATCAGTAAGGACGCATATATGCGCCCCTAACGCCTAGAGAAAACCACTTCTTCCAACCACGAGCTAATCACGCATATATGCGTCCTCTTCAACACCACGAACCAACAACTAACGCCTATAGCCCAACGCCTAAAGCCTAAAAAAGAAGGCATAAAAAAAGCCGCTCACAGCGGCTTTCCTTAGTTTATTTCAGATTATCAGTTCGCGCGATTGAGTGATTGCTCTTCGTCATCCTCCTCATCGTCGTCATCATCGTTAACCGTATCAGGATCGTCGTCTGGACGATCTTCACCTGAACGATTTTGATTCTTGTCGATACCAGTGTAAACTACATCTTCTTCTTCGCCACCGCCATATGCAGCGCGGTCTTGAGCCTCAACAGCGGCTTCAACCGGCTCGATCACCTCGTACTTCTGACAGCCAGTTACGGCCACCATAATTACGGCGATCAGCAGGACAAATATGTAATTCAATTTCACCATGGTATTCTATGGGTATTAACAAATATACGTAGAGAACGTGGAAAAACCAAGATTAGTTGGCGTAAAAGTCTTGAAAATCAACGGGAAGTATCAGTTCTACCCGCGTTCCACTGGTCTCTTTTCCTTTGTTTTTCAGCTCATACGGACCGATCAACTTTACGTCTTTACGAGTCATTTTGCGTAAAAGTTCGATACGACCAGTCGTAATATTCATCCCCTGGGAGATGTGATCATCGCCACGATCGGCCTTGGCGGCACGACTTGTATCAATGCCGATACCATCGTCTGTAATGACAAAAGCCACTTCATCGGTACCTTTCATGTAGATGTCAACCTCGATGTAGCCACATTCTTCCTTAGGGAGGATGCCATGCCAAATGCTGTTCTCCAAGAATGGCTGCAACAGCATGGAAGGAACCTTGATCGATTCTTGATCCACTTCATCGTCAACGTGGATCTCAAATTCAAACTTGTCTTTGAAGCGCATATGCTCCAAGCCTAAGTACAGCTCCAATCGCTCAATCTCTTCGCGCAGACTGGTGAAATTCACTTGAGAACTGTCTAGGTTCTTTCGAATCAGCTTGGCGAAGCTGCTCAAGTATTTATTCGCCGCCAATCGGTCTTGACGGTTGATGTAATACTGAATCGAATTCAAGGCATTGAAGATGAAATGGCGATTCATGCTCGAATTCAACGTCTGTTGCTCCAAAGAAAGCATCTTCGACTTGTACTCGAGTTTCTCCTTCTCCATCTTCTCGATGAAGGCTTGCTTACGACGATGATAAATGAAGTATACAATGCCTGAAATGGCCAATACCTCGAGGGCAATGAACCACCAACTAAGCCAGAATGGAGGTGATATACTGAAGCTAAATGAAGCCGTTTCGCCAGGGTTTCCATATTGGTCAATGGCGCGCACCTTAAAAGTGTAATCATCGAACGGCAGACTCGAATAAGTCGCAAAATCTGTTTCGGTCACACCTTCCCAATCCTCCTCTATGCCCTCAAGCATGTATTGGTACTTGACACCTTCCGGTTGTGACAGAGCCAAGGCATCAAAAAAGAAAGAGAAGTGGTCATCGTTATGCGGCACCTCCAACGCTGCTGGCCAGTCTCCGTAGGTGCTAATTTCTTGTTCATACCCACTCCAATTGGCCTTCTCCAAGTTGATGCGGATATCTGAAATGGCAATCGCTGGTGGGGTGGCCCGTGAACGGTTCAGTACAAACTCTCGATCAACCACCGTAAGCGCCTGACTGGTTCCAATCCATACGCGATCATCGCTGACATGAATGGCATTTTGATTCGTCTCGAGGAAACTAATTCCATCGTGTTTGCCAAGTCGACTCCATTGGTATTCACCACCTTCAAAAAGACCAAGGAACACACCGTCATTGGTTCCAAGCCATGCGTGCTGATCTTTGTCGAAACGAATAAAGTTGACGTGGTTAGCACCGAATCCGCCTTTCAGTTTGATGGGCTTAATCTCGCCATCGGCGGAAATCGTGCAGAGCCCACTTTCAGTTCCTACCCAAATCGTTCCACGCTCATCTTGAGCAATACAATAGGTAGAGTTGTCTGGAAGTCCGGTTGACTCATCAAATACAGTGATTTCTGTGTCATTCCAACGGAAAACACCGGCGTTACTAGCCATCCAGAGATCGTTACCCATTCGAACGATGCCTCTGATCTTTTTACGTGGTACGCCTTCAATCATTTCAAATTTTCCACTAGCGTGGGAATGGCGAACGAGTCCACGGGCGGTTCCTACCCATAGCACACCTTCTTCTTCCAACAAACTCAAAATTTGCTTGTGAGGAAGACCGTCTTCCTTGGTGAAAGTGCGTTGGATATCGCCATTTTCATAGAGACTCAAGCCTCCAGATGTGCCGAACCAGTACTGTCCGTCTCGCCCTTTTGAAGCGCTCCAAACACGAGAGCTTTTGAGGCCTGTTCCAATACCAAAATTGATCACCGAATCTTCCATGATATGTGAAAGGCCGTTGTCATAGGTTCCCACCCAATAACCGTTCGATTCGTCTGGAAGGATGGTCATCACAATGTCGCCTGCAATGAGGTCATCGCTGTTGAAGTGCATTACCTGATCTCCGATAAACTTTAACAGACCACTTCCGTTACTTCCAAGCCAAACGTTTCCGTCTTTGTCGCAGAGAATCCCGCGGATGTCGGAATTTGGGAGGCCATTGAATTCGCTGAAGGCAGCTACATCAACGACTTCTCCATTTTCATTTACGTACAACCGAGAGAATCCATCGCGAGATTTTAGCCAGAACTCACCTTCTTGACCAGGTGTGATTCCAGAAATATTCTCACTGATCAAACCATCGTTCGGACCAATAAAACGAAGTCCATTGGGAGTTCGATGCACTACCCCTTGTCCTACAGTGGCAATCAACAAGCCGCCCTTACCATCAGGGTAAGCGTCCATAATAGTGGCACCAATGCTATCGCTGGTGAGGATGATTTTTGAGATGCCGCCTTTTCCCTCCCAGTGAATGCGGTCTTTGTAGATGGTGTAGAAGTTGACACCAACACCCATATCAGTGACAGTGCGTTTAGCGTGACCTTCTTCGATGAATCGATGCCATTGTCCTTTTTCAAACGTAATGGCACCATCTTCGGTAGAGATGAAGAGTTTGCCATTGTCTTCTCGGATGTGGTTCACTTGAGCATCCTCCATGCCTTCTGGGAAGCGGTGTGTTTCGAATGACTCTCCATTGAAAAGGCTGATGCCTCCAACCGATCCAAACACCATCAGGCTATCACGAAATTCCGCGATAGCGTTGACCTGATTGCCAAGCAAACCGTCTTGACGTGAGAAGTTTCTGAAGCCATCGCCATCAAAACGACTAACGCCTCCAAGGGTGCCAATCCAGAGGTAGCCAAGATGGTCTTGATGAAAACAACGTACCTGCGATTGCGCCAGGCCATCATTGGTACTCCATTCGATGAAAGGCAGGGTTTGACCGTTTCCGCCAATGGCGAAAAGAGAAATAAAGATTAGAAATAGCAGCTTTTTCATCCAGCGTTTACACGTTCAAGGAATACCTGCAACTTACGACGTGCAATTGGAATTTCATTGTCGTTAGAGAGGATCACGAAGCCGCCTTCTTGGCGAGAATATTCTTTAAGGTGATGGGCGATATTCACAATGTAACTGCGGTGCAGACGGAAGAAGATGCGTTTGCTCAAACGTTCTTCAAAGTACTTGATCGTTTTACTGCTCAAGATGCTTCGTCCATCAGATAAATGAACCACCGTGTATTGATCTTGGGCTTCAAGATGGGTGATATCTTTTGAATTGAGAAAGCTCACTCCTTCGGAATGCACGATAGGTGTGCGGTCTTCATCAAGTACTTCTGTAATCTTTTCCGCGATAGCGTCAACATTAACCTCAGAAGCAGAACGCCCATTGACAATTTGACGAACGCGTTCAACAGCTGCTTGAAGCTCTTCAATGTTGATTGGCTTTTCGAGGTATTGCGCGGCGTTCTCCTTGTAAGCGCGAAGAGCGTGCTCACCATGGGCGGTCGTGAAGATGACTTCAAAGTCACGATCGTTGAACATGTTCAGGAAGCCGAAGCCATCTTTGGCTGGCATCATGACATCAAGGAAAACGAGGTCTGGATCCAGTGCTTCAACAAGCGCTTTCCCTTCGCGAGCGTCAGGAGCGGTGCCCATAATCTGAATTCCTTCACAGAAATCCGTTACCATCATTTTCAGGTTATCGCGAGCGTTTTGCTCGTCGTCGATGATAATTGCACGCAGTATCTCCTTCATAATTGCCGTCTTAGTAAAAGGAAGATAAGAGGAACGAGCCGTAATTGAGGGAGCAAACTAATAAACGGTAGCGTTCAGTAAACAAACGGTAAATCAGAGTGACTTCACACGCGTCAGGAAATCAGACAGTCGGGCACGTGCGACTGGAACCTGCGAACCATCGGAGAGAACCGCAATATGTCCATCCGTTTTCAAGTACTCGCGGAGTTCTTGAATGTTGATTATGTGCGACTTATGAACTCTGCAGAAAATGGCCGGATCCAACATGTCGTCATAGATTTTCATGTTCCGACTATCATAGAAAGAAGCACCATCTTTAAAGTAAAGGGTGGTGTAGGTACCATCGGCTTCTAGGCGAACAATCTCATCATCATTGACGATTCGGAATCCTTTCTGGTGATGAAGGGTGATTTTTTTCGGACGTTGGTTGGCCTTCAATGTTTCTGTGAGCGCCTTGAGACTTTCCAAATAAGCAGGCTGACTCGAAGGTTCCGTAACGAAGGTGTGCTGGTATTCAATCAACTTCTCAACGGCACTTCGAAGATCTTCGATATCAACAGGCTTGAGCACGTAGTGAATGGCGTTCGCGTTGAAGGCTTGCACCGCGTAGTCCTTAAATGCAGTCACAAAGACCACCTGGAAGTTCAGGTTAGGTGCCTTTTCTAGGAAGTCGAACCCTTCGCTACCGCTGGGCATTCGGATATCAAGGAAGACAACATCCGGTTCGAATTCTTGAAGCTTGTCTAGGGCATCGTTCACACCAGAAGCATCGGCCACCACCTTAATTTCAGGACAGAAATCATCAATCAGCATGCGCAGATTTTCTCTGGCATGGAACTCATCGTCTACTATTAATGCCCTCAGTTTGTCCATTTGCTTGTTCAAGTATAAGGCCTTCGCGGCAAGAGGTCAAAAAGTGTAACCTAAACTCTGCATTCCGCGTAAAGGGAGAGACCAAACTTGAGATAACCTAACGTACTATGCACTTATTCGCATTCCTCAACCGATTGAAGGTTCAGGTCAGTGATGACCAACGCTACATTGATGTAGACTACACTCCTGGTTCCCCAGACGCATTATATGACATTTGTGACGTGAATGGCCGTATCATAAAAACGGGCAAAATCAATCGCGACTCCATGCGTGTTGCTGTTTCAGATCTGTTGAATTCAGCTTACGTCTTCCTCGTATTAGATGGAGATCGAATCCGAACTCAGCGATTTACAATCCACCGATAGATTTAAACCATTGGATCATGTGTTGAGTCGCCATATTAGGCTCCTCAAATTGTGACATGTGTCCTGTTTGATCCATGACAGTCCAGAAACTAGGGTTGACCCTGGTTTTCTCCTGATCCATGCTATCCATTGGCAATCTTGGGTCAGCATTTCCAAGTAGATATCCCACAGGAAAAGAAGCGGTATTGAGTGTTTCTTGATGATCATTGCGGTCTCGCATGATCTTCAAATGACGCGCAATTACTTCACTTGACATTTCATTAGCCTCTTCTGAAAGTTGCATTACCAGCGCTTCATAGGAGGCTTTTTTGTTTTCCGGAAAAAGGCCGCCAATCATAGATCGGGTGTAATGCGTTTTGTGGGTTTTAACCATCTCCATCGCGCGGTCACGGAGTGCTTTCTTTACCTCCGCGTCTTCACATGAGGTGGAATGATACATCATAAGTGATCCTACACGTTCAGGTGCACGATGCGCAAGTTCGCAAGCTACATAACCACCCAAGGAATGACCAATGATATCGGCTTTCACTACTTCGAGGGCATCAAGAATGTCAAGGCAAACATCGGCCAAAGACCCCATGGAGTTGAAGTCTTCAGGCATATCGCTGCTCCCATGACCAGGAAGGTCAGGGACGATATATTGCCGATCAGGGAAGCGTTCGAGCAGGAAGTCCCACATGCTTCCTTTTTCAAGAAAGCCATGGATAAGAAGAGTAGGAGCGCCATGTCCTACCACATCGACGTTCAGCGATGCTTCTTCGCTCATGTTATGGACAAGCCGTATCGAACTGACTAGTGAAAATCAACAGGTCTTCAGCTCCTACAGATCCGTCTCCATCGAAATCGGCAACACATCCTGTGGTGCATCCGAAATCAGAAAGGAACGCGAGGAAGTCTGCGATATCAACGTAGCCGCTATTATTCAGGTCGGCAGGACAGAAGCAGTTGGCCGGTGCTGTGAAAACACCCACCGCTACTGAACTACAGGTAGGCTCGTCTGTGAAAAGGATTAACACGTCGTTTGCGTTTCCGTCACTTGACAAGTCAGTGAGGTTGATCGTTTGTGGACTTGCTCCAATCGCAAAGTCAGTTCCGTTTACATTGATTGAACCCGTTGTTGGGGCGCTGGTGAATTCAACGACGATTTCTTGTGAGTACAAGTTGGTCATTGGATCACATGCTGTTTGTGCCCCAGCGGTTACATTATCGATGGAACATGGAGGTAAGCTTCCCTGCCAGAAGGCTACTCCATACTGGGAGCCATCTCCCGTGTATGAATATGGCGAAATGAGAGAGACAAAATCTCCAGCACCCCAATAGCCTGCAGATACAGCCAGGGCTTCGTTACCATTTCCGCCACTACCCCACTGAACGAAATCGAGGAAGTCATCGACCAATAGAAGGTTCGCACCTGGTGCAAAGAGCTCCATGGTTGAACCACCTGGGTTCGGATTCCAAACATTCCATTGCAGCGTCACAGAGCCTGCAGGTGGAATCACAATTGAACCGTCTACTGCGGTCAGTGCGCTTGCCAATGTGAACGAGAATTCAGAACCAAGAATAAAGTTGCTGGCATCAATCGCACAAGAGCCATAGTTGGTTAATGTGATTTGCTTCACATCCGTGTCTACTGCCGTGATACGCACGTTGTCACAACATGACTGAGGTGCGGTAAAGGCATTCGATTCTTGATACATACAGTCTGATTCTGAAGTGAAAAAGATGTCAAGATCTACACCTTGTCCGTCAGAAGGAAGTCCGATAATATTAATGGTCTGAGGTGAACCTTGGATTGTGAAGAGGTTGCCGTTCACGCTGATCAATCCTCCCGCAGGTTCACCTGTGTATTCAAGAATGATTTGCTGGTTATAGGTATTCGTGGCTGGGTTGCACGGGGTTTGAGTTCCTAAGGTCACGTTCGATATAATACAACCACCCACAGTCCATCCAATGTCTGTGAAGATGCCTTCTACGATTGGACCTGGATCGTGGTGCGCTTCTGCCGTTCCAACGAATGGAGTCATCAAGGCATTTCCACTACCAGCACCGTAAGTTCCCTCATTTAAGTGAGAATAGCTCGATCCTCCATTCCAAGAACCAGGAGCGTAGATACGAGGACGGTTTCCGTTGTTGTTTCCTATACCTTCAGCGCCGTTCCAATAAAGCTGGTTGCTTGTGAGGGCATTTCCAAGAGCTGTTGTTCCACTTGCGTAAGTGTCAACGAGGTCGTCACCATCAAGTTCTTCAATGAAACGGTCATAGATGATCGGGTCACCGGCGAGACCTAAGAAACCAGTGCTACCACTAACGTTACCACTACCAATGAATCCTAGACCGTGACACAACTCGTGAAGTACTACCGTAACGAAATCGTATTGACCTCCTGGTGTGTTACCATCGGTACCGTAGTACCAGTTGGCGTTGCTGTTGAAGGTACATGAAAGGTCAAAGGAAGTAATGTCATTATCAGATCCACGAAGTTTGTTTGCTAAGGCAGCTGGGTAGAAGGTATTTGGCTCAATCGCTCCGGGGAAATTTCGGAAGTACCCATCTGCACCGGCGAATCCAAGGGTTCCGCCTGAAAGTGATTGCCAATTCGCTTCAAGCGTAATCGGCACACTAGATGTCAGTAGACTCGCCCAGATATCAACCGCAAATTGAAAGGCCGTTTGAGCTTCTGGAGAGAAACCATTATAAACCACTGAGATGACTACAGAACGCTCTGCTCCAGGAACAAATCCCTCTGGTGGTGGCACGTAGGTGAACTCATCGATCCCCGTTCCTTGGAGCCCGTGTTCACACCCGTTCATATGTCCTTTTTGATATTCGCCCAAGCCGCATACGAGCTGAGCATTTACTGTTACGGCCGATAGAATAAAGGCCAGCGCAATAGTAAGTTGTTTCATGGTTAGGTCTCTGATAAGGGTGACTAAGATACGCATTTGATGACAGATGATTATCACGAATCTCTGTCACAGTCACTATAACAGACTAGTCCTCACTAAGTTTAGATTCAATTCGGGAGAGTCTATCGGTGATTTCACGAATCCTCAACGAGTCCACCTTACTGAGTGGAGTGACGGGGAAGTCAAACATCATGAATGCACGTGCTCTCCACATCTCAAGAATCTCATCTGCCGCAACCTCATAAGGGGCATACTCCGGATTCTCGCTGATCAAGCGGAACGTGCCATTGCTGCCGATGAGGTTCTCTACTCGTTTGAAAACGATACCATCATTTTTGGTGACCACGATGTATGGATGACCACCACCCGCATTTCGGATGTCATTCTCATAACTGGAAAGCACGTAGCTCCCTTCTGGAAGCGGGTGCATGCTTTCTCCTTCTACCTGAAACATTCGCAATGAGAGGTCTTGAGGGATCTCCTTTACAGGCATGCTAAACTGTGGAAGTCCTTCAATGAAATCCAAATCGCCATAGCCATCGAGGTAACCTGCGGCCGCCTTAACTGGAACCACTGTGATCAATTCCTCCTCACTGCTTTTGTCTACGGCAATGGAGAGGACTTTCAATGGGATTTCTGAGTTGAATTCCGCGCTAGCGGGGGTGTCATCTAAAGAACGAATGACCAAATCATCCAAAGAAATATTGAAGAATTCCGCGATAGCGATTAAGGTCTGAAGACGAGGCTCAGCACGACCTTCTTCATACGCACCAATTACGCTCCTATTCAGGCCTAGCTTCTCAGCCAGCTGTCCTTGAGTGAGCGATTGTTGCTTGCGTAAAATGCGAAGATTCTTTCCTAAGAACGACATGGATTCAAAGGTAAGCAATGGCATTCAGATGAACCCTTTTTGTGGAATCGTGTACGGAGGGGCATCAATCTTAAAAATGACAGACCATGAAACGCATGCTTATTCTCCTCTTCATGGCAGTGACCGTTTCGGCGCTAGCCAAAGACAAAGAAACCAAAGTAAAAACGAGCATTTCGGAAGCGACCGTTTTCGAATCAGGAGCTCAAGTTGTTCGCAGTGGAAAAGCGAGCATCCCCGCAGGAACGAGCCTGCTGATCTTTGATGAATTGAACACCGCAATCGTTCCTTCTCAGATTCTATTCAACGGAAAAGGCGACTTCACGGTACTCGCGAGCTACCACCGCTACAAAGTAGACACCATTGCCGGTTGGGATGTCGCTGAAGATCGCAAGAAGCTCGAAAAGGAACGCACCAAGTTGCAACAAGAAATTGCTCGTGAACAAGGTTGGCTCCAGATTTATGATCGCGAGGAACAGATGCTTCAAGCGAATCAAATTTTCGGAAGCAAGGAAGACGGAATCGAAATCACCAAACTCAAAGAAGCCGCAGAATTCGTGCGCCAACGTTACCTCGATATTCGCACGAAGCGACTTGAAATTCAAGATCGCATCGACGAAATGAATGTACGCGTGTACGAGATCAATAATGAGTTGAACATGCTCGGTGGCATTCAGACGAAGCAAGAACTTCAGTACATGGTACGCATCAATTCTAAGAAGCAGCAGTACGCTGAATTCAATTTGACCTACCAAGTAGCAAATGCAGGCTGGACGACCGGGTATGATGCACGAGTAAATTCAGTTAGTGAGCCTTTGGAGTTGATTCAAAACGCGCATGTATTCCAGAATTCCGGTGAAGACTGGGAAGACATTGACCTGATCATCTCAACAGGAACTCCTTCGCGAAATCACACGAAGCCCAATCTATCTCCGTGGTATATCAATCAACAGCCGGTATACCAACAGCAACAACCAACGGGATACCGCGGTGATTTGAATCAAGGATTGAGAGCTCAAGCGTACAACCCAAGTGTTCAGAATGTGCAGGGAAGACTTCTTGACGAGAACGGACAACCACTCATCGGGGCAACGATTGTGGTGCCGGGTACAACCACGGGAACAGTAACTGATGTGAATGGCTACTACAACTTGAATGTACCTCAAGGCGCGACGACGCTTTCATACAATTACGTAGGGTACCAAGCAGAATCACTGCCGATCAGTACGTACAATATGAATGTCTACATGAACTCAAACACGGCGAGTTTGAACGAAGTAGTCATTACCTCAGACGATGTAGCGATCAACCGCGATGGACGCCTATTCGGAGGAGCTAAGAAAGACAACAACCTCGATCTCAACTATGCGCCTGTTGCTATTGCCTATACACCCACTTCAACGAAGTTCGAAATCGAAGCGAAGTACAACATCCCAAGCGATGGAACGCGCTATGCTGTGAAGATGCAAGACATCATGATTCCCGCTGATTTCGTCTACCAGTGTACACCTAAACTTGACCCATCCGTATACCTCACCGCGCGCATCACTGATTGGGAAGACTACAACCTCTTCGACGGAAACATGAACATTTACTTTGAAGACAGCTACGTAGGTCAAGCCCACCTTGGATTGCAATACGTGGAGGACACGCTCACCTTATCTCTCGGTCAAGATGAGCGCATCGAAGTCAAGCGCCGTCGCATCAAAGCCGATCGTAAAAATCAAGCCATCCAAGGCACCCGCAAAGACGTCAGAGAATGGAGCTACGTGGTGCGCAACAACAAGCGCGAGCGCATCAAGATTCAGATAGATGATCACATCCCAGTTACCACATCTGAAGAGGTAGAAATCGAAGCGGAAACCCTCGATGGAGGCCACCTAAACGAAGCCACCGGCCGTGTTGTTTGGGACTATGAAATCCCAAGCGGTAAGCAAAAAGCGTTCAAGCTGAAGTACTCGGTGAAGTATCCGAAGGAGCTTTATGTGCGATTAGAATAGGCGTAAGGCCTAAGGCGTATGGCGTAAGTATTGGCTTAAGCCTTAGGCCATAAGCCTAGTTATCATACTTCGCCTTATACTTCCGATAAAGCTGCAACTGACGATTGTCAAGGTCGATCGCGCGGCCTTGGATGTAAGCATGCGTTACATCGTTAGTGCGCATATCGAGGGCGTCACCTGTTGAAATGAACAGCGTGGCGTCCTTTTCTTTTTCGAGGGAACCGAGACGGTCATCGACACCGAGGATTATTGCGGTGTTTAAGGTCATGGCCATGACGGCCTCTTCGTATTCCAATCCGTACGCAACGGCTGTACCTCCGTAGAAAGGTAGATTGCGTGTGCCCATCTGCTCCATGTCTCCGGCATTTTCAATGCAGAACAAGACTCCTGCTTCCTGTAGTAAGGCTGGGAGTTTGTACGGAAGATCCACATCGTCTTGATCAAAACGAGGAAGACTGTGAACACGCTGAATCATGACGCTGACGTTATTCTCCTTCAATAGATCTGTGACAAGGTAGCTGTCATAGCCACCAATGATCACCATGTGCTCGATGCCCATGGCACGCTTGAAGTGAACGGCTTCAGTGATTTGCTTGATGTCATTTGCATGGACGTACAGACGATGCTCTCCGTTGAATAGTCCGCACATGGCTTCGTACTTCACTTCGGTGATTTCTTGCTCGCCTTCGCAGTAGGCCTTTGCTTCCGTGAAGAAGCGAATGATCTCTTGTTTCGTTTGATCGTAGGTCTTACGCTTCTTGAATTCCGTCTTGCCGTGTTGGCTGTGGCGGTGGTGAACGTATGGCCAATTCAAATGCACACCATCTACCATTTCAATGGCTGCGTCTTCCCAGTTCCAACCATCGAAGTGAACGATGCTGCTGCTTCCGCTGATGATCCCACCACGAGGGGTGATTTGTCCGATCAAAACACCGTTTGTTCGTACGGTCGGCGTCACCTCGCTTTCAGTGTTGAAGGCGATGATTGAGCGAACGTTGGGACGAAAAGTTCCGGTTTCATATTGATCACGCGTGGCACGTACTGCACCGATTTCTTGCAATCCAAGGGTTGAATTTGGAGCGATGAAACCAGGGTAAACGTGCTTTCCAGTGGCGTCAATGATTTCGTCGTATTCGGCTTGGTTGACTCCGCGTTGCGGACCAGCATACTTGATAATTCCGTCTTTGAATCCGATCGCAGAGTCTTCCACGACCTCGCCGTTACCCATGTGGGCTGTGGCGCCAACAATCAGAATCGACTTCGTTTGTTTTGGTCCAGGAGTAGGTTGTGCCCATGCCAACACAGTCACAACACAAAGGATGAGGAGGATACTGTACTTCTTCATGGCTTATCGGATTTCTTCAGTTGCACTATCACAGTGATAGCGGTGTGGAACTCGTTCCATCGGTTTCTTTTTTCCTTCACCTCCATCGTTCAACATTTGCTGAACAAGTCGGGCGCGTTCTTCACGCATTTCTTGACGGAGTTCTTGATCACGTTCTTGGTCGTAAAGTCGACGACCATCAACAAAGGTCATGCGAGCCTGAGCGTAGATGCTCAACGGGTGATCAGTCCAAATAACGATATCAGCATCTTTACCCACCTTGATCGACCCCATACGGTCGTCGAGGTGAAGCAGTTTTGCCGGGTTAAGCGTAACGAACTTCAAGGCCTCTTCTTCAGGTACGCCTCCGTACTTCACTGCTTTTGCCGCTTCTTGATTGAGACGTCTCGCCATCTCGGCGTCGTCACTATTGAAAGCGGTAATTACTCCTTGTTCCCACAGGATGGCTCCGTTATGTGGAATGGCATCTTTCACCTCGAATTTGTAGGCCCACCAGTCAGAGAAACTCGATCCTCCAGCACCGTGCTCGAACATTTTGTCGGCTACTTTATATCCTTCCAAAATGTGCGTGAAGGTGTTGAGCGTGAAGCCCATTGAATCAGCCACGTGCATCAACATGTTAATCTCATCTTGACGGTAGCTGTGACATGAAACAAAGCGTTCACTTTCGATGATTTGTAAGAGTGTCTCTAACTCAAGATCTCGCCTTGGGGCGGTTGGGAACTCACCTTTACGACGTTGACGACGTGTCAGGTTGGCCATTTCTTCCTCGTAGGCATCCCAAGCCTCACCATATTCACGGGCTCTGATGAAGTGATCGTAGAATACTTGCTCCACACCCATACGTGTTTGCGGGAAACGTGAACGGTAGTACTCACCCCAATTCGATTGTTTCACGTTTTCACCAAGGGCGAATTTGATGAAAGGTGCGTCGGTCTTGATGAGCATTTCCTCTGGCGTGCTTCCCCAGCGCATTTTGATGATACCGCTTTGACCGCCAATTGGATTGGCCGAGCCATGAAGCAATTGAGCTGCTGTCACCCCACCGCTGAGCTGACGATAAATGTTGACGTCTTCGCTGTTCACCACTGAGGCGATGCTTACTTCAGCTGAGCTTGCTTGGGTACCTTCATTCACACCACGTGAAATGGCAATGTGTGAGTGCTCGTCAATGATCCCAGGTGTGACGTGAGCTCCCTGAGCGTCATATTGTATGATGTCAGGAAGTGTTCGTCCGTACAACGCATTAAGGTCGATGGACTTCCCAACGGCCTTGATCTTGCCATCGGCAATGAGCAACTGTCCGTTTTCGATGATGCCGTCTTCTTCGCATGTCCAAATGGTGGCATTTGAAATGAGCAATATTTCTTGCGCGGGTTGTTCTTTCCAACCGTAGGCAACAAATGGGTAGGTGATTTCAGGCATGTTGGTGCCTAAGGTGTCTGTTCCTTCAGCCGCTAGCGCGGAACGCTTCGCTTCTTTTGGTTTCTCCACCTCGTTGTCTTTTACTGCTGCCCATTCAATCCACTCGCCGCTTGGATCTTCTCCTTTACCTTTCCAGATACGACCTTTAAAGGCGTTTCCGTTCAGACGGTACGTGCCGTCAAAAACACCTTCAGTAGGACCAAACTGAAGACCGATCATTTCGCCTTCCTGTTTGATTTTCACTTTCACCATCACCGTGTCGGCGCCTTCCTCTCCTTGAGTAATGACTTCGAAAGATCCCTTGTGTTTGCCAGGTTCACCTTTCACTTTGAGGTTCCAGCTCTTATCGTTGAAGGTAAGTGAGTATTCACCGCTCAGATCTGGAATAGTACGGTCAATGAGAATGTACTGTTCACCTTGCACCCAGTTCTCCACAATCTTGCTTCCTTCATTAAAAAGAGGTCCTGAAGTCAGGATGAAGTTGGCGAGCATGCCATTTTGAAGTGTTCCCACCATGTCTTCCATTCCAACCAAGTTGGCTGGAGTTGAGGTCAGAGCACGTAGCGCGTCTTCCTCTGAAAGTCCGGCTTCAATGGCTTTTCGTACTTGTCCGATCAGCATTCCGGGATCTTTCAATCCTTCAGCGGTGAACGCGACTTGGATACCAGCGTCAATGAGTAGTCCTGGATTTGACGGGGCCAATTCCCAGTGACGCAATTCATCCAAACCAATCATACGAGCTAAGTATGGATCACTCACATCATACGCTCCAGGAAAATCAAGAGGAATGATGAGGGCACCGCCGCTATTTTTGATGGCTTCGAGGCGTTGGTACTCATCTCCATTTCCGATGAAGTTGTATTGAACGCCGAACTCATCGCCCACTTTATCTGCTCTGAGAATATCTAGTCGGTCGCGTACTTTAAAGAATTGTGGAAGTTCTTGATTCGCAATCCAGGCTTCCAAACTGAGGTTCCCTTCATTGACGTCATCGCTCGTAGCATACCAATTCGCATCGCAATATGTTTGTCGAAGCAAGGCAATTACACCCATCAATGAACTCGGGTAGTTCTGAGTAGATGACCCTTTACGAAATGCATAGAATGCTCCTGCATCGGAAGCGATGAGGTCGTGATTTTCGTTGTCTCCGAGGGTAATAAAAGCTCCAGTTCCTCGGGCGATTCCGTCTTGTTGGTTAATCAAAAGTGATCCAAATCCAGCGCTGCGAAGCGACTTCGCTGAACCACTGCTGTGCGTGAAATCTTCAGCTGCTCGAATCTCTGGTTTAATCGCTTGGTTCCAACCGTAAGGTCCTTTCTTATTGCTCAAGTATTGAGGACCAGGTTCACGCTTCGTTTTTGGAATTTCCGGAGTACCGTAGTCACTGTACAGATCAATGAATGAGGGGTAGATGTGCAGACCAGAACAGTCTACCTCTACCATGCCTTCTACCTTAGCCACCTCACCAGAGGCTACGATCTTACCATTGGCAACCAACAAGTCTCCTTCTACTACCTGATCAGCAGTGATGTGAATTGTGGCGTTGGTCAATACATAAACGGAAGAGTTCTTTTCGTAGGTGCCATTCACCGGGTAGGTGTTTTGACCGAAAACAACAGTGGTGCTCAAGAGCATCAGCAGGAGCAGGAGCTTTCTCATAGGATTCAGGTTCTGGTGCACAAAAGAACAAGCTTCCTACTAAACTTGTTTCGTTTAGAAGTGCGGCTCAATTACCTTTGTCGTGCAATAGAATGCCGAAGATACCCCAAGCAATGGAAACGAAAAAAATACCTACTGCAGTTTACGCTGAAATGACTCCGAACCCATCAGTGATGAAGTTTGTAGCTGATCGCATGTTGATCAACGGAGGAGAGCAAGTTCAGTACACCTCGAAAGAGTCTGTGGGTGATTCATCGCCCTTGGCTGATGAATTATTCAACTTCCCCTTCGTAACGCAGGTATTCGTTTCTGCCAACTTCGTCTCAGTCACAAAAGACGATTCACTAGGGTGGGAGATGATTGTCCAGCAACTACGAGAGTACATCCGCGAATGGCTCACCGAAAACGAAGTGGCGGTAGCATTCGTCCCTGAAAGTGCAGTTGTAACTCCGGAGAACTTCACTCCACCAACGGCGCCTTCAGCTAATCAGCCGCAGCTTAGCGCTGAAGACATCATCCCTTCAGAGTTCGACGCTCAAATCAAGCAATTACTCGATGATTTCGTTCGTCCAGCCGTAGAACAAGACGGCGGCGCCATCGATTTCATGGCCTACAAAGAAGGAACAGTCTACGTCACCATGCGCGGCGCATGCAGCGGATGTCCAAGCTCAATGCAAACCCTCAAAGGTGGAATTGAGAATCTCCTCAAGACGCACATTGAGCAGGTTGAGGAGGTGGTGGCTTATGAAGGATAACTTTTTGGGCGTAGGGCTTAAGGCTTAAGGCCTATGGCCATTTTACCGACTACAAGATTTTGGTTGACGTTTGTGAAGTCTTTGTTTTTTGGGACTTTAAATGGGGTTACTTGGGTGAAAAATGCCTAGAACCTTTGAAGACCTCATCGTGTGGAAACGTTCGCGAGAGATGGCGAATATCATTTTTGAAATGTGCCGTGCCGTTGACAAGTCGAGGGTAGACTACACACTCAACAGACAAATCACAAGAGCTGCGATCAGCATAGTTTCGAATATCGCAGAAGGTTCTTCAAGACGTACCTTAAAAGACTATTGTCATTTCTTAGACATAGCGAATGCCTCTTCAGCCGAAATTCGAGCTCAGTTATACTTATTCGAAGACCAGAAGATGGCTTCGCCAGAGTTATGCGAAGAATTAAGAAATGAATGCAAAGTGATCTCTCGGATGATCTTCGGATTGCAAAAAGCACTTAGAAAAGAGATTGGAGAGGCTTAAGGCTTAAGGCCTAAGGCCTATGGCGTATGTTTTGGCATAAGGCGTAAGGCGTTAGTACTGGCTTAAGCCTTATGCCTTAGGCCATAAGCCTTTAATAACCGGTTTTCTCCCTTACACGCTCCAAAACCCCTCTCGCAACAACACGTGCTTTTTCTGCTCCTTTCGCGAGTTCTTCGTCGATTTTTGAGCGGTCAGCCATGAGGGCGTGGTACTTTTCGCGTGCTTCTCCGAAGCGTTCGATGATGGCTTCGAGGAGGTCTTTTTTGGCGTGGCCCCAGCCGTAACCGCCGGCGCGTAATTGATCAGCCATGGATTGCACTTTTTCCGCGCTAGCGATCAATTCATAAAGTTTATAAACCACCGCAGAGTCTGGATCTTTAGGATCCTCGAGTGGAGTGGCGTCTGTAATAATGTTCTTGTTGAGCGACTTCTTCAACGGCTTGTCTTCCATGAAGATGTCGATGATGTTGCCGCGAGACTTTGACATTTTGTTGCCGTCAGTACCCGGTACATACATGGTCTCCTCTTTGAGTTTGTCTTGAGGAATGACGAAGGTTTCTCCCATTTTATGGTTGAAACGGCTCGCCACATCGCGCGTCATTTCGAGGTGCTGGAGTTGGTCTTTACCCACAGGCACAAAATCAGCATCATAGAGCAAGATATCAGCTGCCATGAGCATAGGGTAGACGAACAAACCGGCATTCACATCTTCGAGGCGATCCGCCTTGTCTTTGAACGAGTGCGCCAAGGTCAAACGCTGGTATGGGAAGTAACACGAAAGGTACCATGCGAGCTCCGTCACTTCAGGAATGTCGCTTTGGCGATAGAAAACAGACTTATCCGTATCTAATCCGAAAGCCAACCACGTGGCAGCCACCGAGTAGGTGTTTTCACGCAACACTTCTGCATCCTTGATTTGCGTCAAAGAGTGCATGTCAGCGATGAACAAGAATGAGTCGTTTTCAGGCTGTTTCGCCAACTCAATCGCAGGTAGAATTGCACCCAAAATATTTCCTAGGTGCGGTGTTCCAGTACTTTGTATTCCGGTAAGGATTCGTGCCATGCCGCGAAGGTAGGGGTTTTGTGGGCGTTAGGCTATAGGCGATAGCTGGATTCGTACTAAGGCCTAGCGCCTATAGCCTATCGCCTAACAACAACGATATCTCGCTTAATAGCGCGGTCAACTTGATGGACGAACATTGAATAGGGTTCGCTATCTAGAACTTCCAGACCTGCCTTTTCGAAAAGCTCGCGGATGACTTTTGGAGAGGCAACGTTGCTATTCCATGCCAAGACAATGACTCCGCCTGGGTATAGTACCTTCTTCCATTCACCAATGCTTTCCGCAAGCAGCTCCTTTGGGTTTCGTGAAGGTGATGGCCCTTTCTTTTCCGTATTGTGTGCATGGTGAACACCGTAAGGAAGATCTCCGATGATCAGGTGGAAGGATGCCTTCTTGAAATAATCGTGAGCTCCTTGTGTCTCACCTTGGATCAGCCCTAGGTAACGTCGTCCATCAGGTTTCTTAAATTCATCTTTGTCTTTGGCGTAGGTGAATTCTTGAAGATGAGTGGCTTGCGACTTTTTACTTCCGGAAATCTGGCGTTTATTCAGAAGGTGCTTCATACGTTCTTCCTGCAGGAACTTCTTGAAGAATACCTGTCCTTCATGAACCGACTTCTGATCAAGTTCAATCCCGTAGGCATCGTAACCATAAACCGCCGCTTCATAGAGTGTTGTTCCACGTCCGGCCACCGGGTCGAGCAAACGAATCGCCTCTTCATACCCAAAGCCTGAAGAAAGTAGTCCAACATTGATCATCATGCGAGTGAAGAGCTCGTTGGTCTTTCCTTTATACTTGAGCAAAGAGCTGATTTTCGGATCGATGTAGTGATGGTCTTCCATCAAGAGGGGTTCAAGAAGAACCTTATCTACGACTTCCACTCCTTGGTACATCGCAAACAGAAACGAAAGGCGTGCCGCAATTTGAAGATCTGTTTCAGAAAGTGCACTCGCACATTCCAATTTCAAATAGCGTACACCGGCCAATTCTTCAACCGAAATATTGGTCACCTCAGTAGAAAAACGATCTGTTGCCAGCGTCAATTCTGCCAAAGCTAAGTTCTCCGCAGCATCGTAATAGACACGATTGTGCCCCGGGTGTTGTAGTAGGAAGTAATTCACGGCGCGAAGGTACTTAAAGCGCAGGCTTTAGGCTATAGGCATTGGGCGTTAGAGTCTTTGGTTTTTAGTCTTTGGTTTTTAGTCTTTGGTTCTTGGTCACTAGACTCTAGACTCTAGACTCTAGACGCTCGACGCTCGTCTAAAACAAAGTTTTCAGCAAAACGATTTGCCCAAGATGATAATAAGAGTGCTCGATAATCCCTCCAATATTTCGATAATAGTTACCGTACTTAGGATCAGTAAAGTCTTTATCCCAGATGGATTCAGGGAGTTCTTCGATGAGGTCAGCCATTCTTCTGACGCTATCAAAAATGCCGTTGACCATACCTCTCCATTGTTCTTCATTTTCGATAGGAGGGTGGTCGAAACTTTCCGAGTCTTTCCCTTCTAATGGACCTCCTTCAAGCACACGGAGGGCTACGTTGACGAAGTATCCGATATGAAAGGTGAGGGCAGCAATGGTGTTCTTTCCTGCGATGGGCTGAAGGGCTTGTTCCCAAGTTACATCAGCAAGGTGTTCTTCAACATTGGCAGCAGGCCAGTTTCTTCCGAAATAGGCCTCGCGAAGGTGTTTAGCAATCAAGGCATTCATCATGGGGATAATCTAGGAACAATATTTTAGAAACGTTATGTCTGAACGTGAGCAGAACCAATCCCCCTTCATCGATTATCATTTAATTTGTCCCATGCCACGACGCCACGACGCCACGACGCCACGAGTAATTTTACTTCTCGTTATGCTGAGTTGTGCATTTTTTTCAGCCTCGAATAACGCTGGGAAAGATGTGATTACATGGGACGCTTTTGGCTATTACCTTTATTTACCGGCAACGTTTATTCACCACGATCTAGACCTATCAGAGGATTGGGCCGATGGCGTTTACGTCACATACGAACCATCTCCTTCAAAATATCAACTTGTTGAACAGAAGGATGGAAAACGGACGATTAAATACTCTTCAGGATTAGCCATTCTGTACTCACCTGGTTTTTTCGTTGGGCATGTGATTGCATCTGTAACTACATATCCTACTGACGGATTTTCAAAGCCTTATCAAAAGGCAATGTTATGGTGGGTCATTTTATTCAACCTGTTAGGTATCTGGTTATTCTATCGTTTTCTCGAGGAAGAGTTTAATCCATTGATAGCGTTGATTACCTGTGTTTTAGTGGTGTTTGGGACGAATTATTTACTCACTGCGTATATCTCGATTTTAATGCCCCATGGATTACTTTTCACCCTTTACGCAGCACTCCTAAGAGCTTGTCAGCACTTCAGAGATAACCCAGGAATTCGAAGTCTTCTAGTCCTAGTATCCATACTTGCCCTCATGGTTTTAAGCAGACCAACGGAAATTATTGCTGTACTTATTCCACTCTTTTTTACGGGAAAATTGATTGGTAATGGGTCTATGTTAGACCGTGTCAGAAAGCGCTGGTGGCCGGCCTTTTTGCCTTTGATAATCCTGGGGTTTTTACAAATGCTGTACTGGAAACATACGGCAGGGAGTTGGTTGTATCTCAGTTATGATAATCCAGCGGAAGGATTAGATCTGGCCTCACCACATTTACTGGATGGATTGTTTTCATTTCGAAAAGGATGGCTCTTTTGGACCCCAATAAGCATGGTGGCTATCTCGGGATGGATGTTCGTGCGCAGTCATATGAAATGGGGAGCATTAATCTTCATTGTTATGAATGTCTGGATCATCCTCTCATGGAGCACATGGTGGTATGCTGAATCTTTTGGGCACCGTGCCTTTGTTCAGTCATACCCTGTAGTTTTCATTGGCTTGGCATTAGTCTTGAAATACACACTGGAAAATAGATCGCAGGTCAGAATCCCTATTCTATTTTTAGCTGTGTTCTTCGGAGCATTATCACTTTTTAAATCATGGCAATTCACTCATTGGATCTTACCTGGAGACCGAATCACAAGCGACTACTACTGGGCAACATTCTTTGATCTTGAACCACGAATAGAAACGAAAGAACTCTTATTAGTAGATCGATTTACTCGTGAACCTGACCCTGAGGTTTTGGAAAAGAACTACCAGAGTACCTCGATTGAAACAGTGGAGTTTCACACTGATGCATACCCTTTTGTTTACAAGCAGGCCTATTCAGAACTCACTTCAAGAGATCATTTTATGGTCAAAATCACTGGTTATGATATCTCTAGATCCATGGAGGACCAATTCCATTTTGATTTATGTGTTGTTTCCAAAGGTCGAATTTGCAGTTTCTCGTCACATCAAATCCTCGGGCGAGATACGATCGTTCTTCTTTCGCCGGAGGTCAGGTATCCATCTTCAGACACCATTTTACTTCAAATGGTCAATACAAGTGAGGAGCCAATGATTGATCAGGCGCTAAAACTTGAGTTTTTTGAGCGCATCAGGAATTGATTGCATCTAGCATTTGAGTTTAGTCAATCTCCCCTTCATCGATTATCATTTAATTTGTCCCATGCCGAATCGTTCCACGATCATCACCTTCATCTTGCTGCTGGCCACCATGGCCTTCTTCGGGATTTTTGATCTCTGGAATGAACGTCCACACCCGCTGCATATATGGCGTAATGCCGATTGCTTGAGCATTACCCAGAACTACTATGATGAGGGCATGAACTTCGGTGAACCTGCGATTCACAATTACATTTCTGATGATGACACAAGCGGGAAGACCGCCGGGGAGTTTCCCGGTTGGTACTATCTCATGGCTTTGCTTTGGAAGATCTTTGGAGTGAATGAGGGACTGTACCGCTTCGCGGTTGGCGGCTTCTTTGTCCTATCGTTGTTGGTCTTGCAATCTGCTACCAGACGACTGATCGGCGATTTTTGGTCCGTGTTACTCACGGTGTGGCTCTTTGTGCAACCCGCACTCGTGTACTACGCATTCGCCTTCTTGAGTAATGTGCCTGCCTTGAGTTTTGCCCTCCTCGGGTTGGCTTTGTTCATTCGCTATGCCATCGATGGATCTAAGAAACATCTGTATTGGATGAGTTTCTTTTATGCCTTGGCTGGCTTGTTTAAAGTCACGGCTTTGTTGACTTTCTGTACAATTGGCGCCTTGTTGCTTTTGGAATGGATAGGTCTCGGCCTATGGCCGGAACGCAAGCTTTTCAGGAACCACAAGCGAGATCTACTTGTCATGGCAGTGGCCTTGTTGCCAAACTTCATCTGGTATGCTTGGGCAGCGTGGTATAACGGTATCCATGAAGGGAAGTACACTTTTAACGGTCTCTGGCCGCTCTGGGAAGCTGATGCTTCTTATCGGGCTGAGGTTTGGCAGGGGATCATAGAGTTCGTGGGACCACAAATCATGTCTCCAGTGAATTGGGTAATCGCGTTGTTGACCACTTTTTTAGGTGTCTTCTTCGCCAAGCGAATCCCCAAAGCACTTTGGCTAGCGCCGATCATTCTCTTCTTGGGTTGTTTGGTTTACAGCGTCCTTTGGTTTCAAGCCTGGAGGAACCATGACTACTACTTCATCAATGTATATGTATGGCCGTTAATCGCTTTGGGCTGCATTGTGGGAGTAAACAAGATGTTGAACCTTCCGAAGGTGACCGAACGATCAATTCGTGTGGTTGGAGTGCTCGTGTTGGTTTGGTCTTTTTGGTACGGACAAGAACACCTCGAACTTCGTATTGCTCCGGATTATGAGAAGGAATATTACACCGCCATGGAGCAAGAGGAAGGCGAGCTGAAGTACATTTTCTGGGATCACGACCGACATGAACGCGGCTTGCTTGACATCGAACCATTGTTGGCCGAAGCTGGAGTAGGTGAAGACGATCTCGTGGTTTCCATTCCCGACGCTAGCTATAGCATTACCCTTTATCTAATGGACCGAAAAGGGTGGTCAAACATGGTAAACCGGAACCGTAATGCGGAGAGCCTTCAAGAGCATATAGCGAAAGGAGCGAAGTACTTGGTGATTAACGAACCCGAATACGAAGATGAATTCCCTTGGGTAAAAGAGTTTATGACCGACTTGGTGCTGGAACACCGATCAATCCGGGTGTACAGACTCAATTAGTCAGCTCTTCAATTTCCAGCGCATCTACCTTAATTGGACCTTCACACCTCCATTCTCCTTTGACCATAATATCCAGTCGTTCGGGAATGGCTTCAGTCATATCGAACGTCACATAGGTTTTCGCCCATTGTCCATTCATCGGGTGTTCAGACGCCTGCTTCGGGGTATTCAATGCCACCCAATCTACTTGATCGCCAGTGGCGTACTGCGCAATGAGTTGAGCGTTCAGCTGATACTTTCCTGCAAGACAAGCATCTTCTGGTCCACGCATGTAGAGCGTTGCCATAAAGCGCTTGCCCAACCATGAGCTATCAGGTTCTGTACTGTAGACAACCGAAATCCCATCACAAGGGTATTCCGCATGCCCATTTCCTTCCCATTGAATGCCTTGTTCTAAGGTGTCAAATGGTTCAAAGACATATACCTCGTTGCTGTCTAGTTGATTTTCGCCCTTCGGGCGGAACGGTGCATACGCCCCTTCTGATCTTTGAATCAATTCACTTAAAGGAAGACTGCGCAAGGCAATACCATTCTCATTATAAAACTCTACACCTCGATCCCACCAGTGCTGTTCATCAGGATCCATGGGAGTGCCGTCATTGATCATACAGACTTGCTGAGCCAAGTCTAATTCTTGTCCGATGGTTTTGGGCGATGGTGCGCTCGCAAGAATTTCAAGCAATTGACGTGACTCATTCAACGAAGCTCGAGTCAAATGAGCACCGAAGGTAGGTTTGCCCGTGTGGTACGAAAGCAACAGGGTTACTTCCTCCATATTCCCATCAACGAATCGTCCGTACACCTCACTACCCACATGGAAATAGGGCAACGGTAACAACACATCTGTTTCTGAAGCATTGATACTATTGACAGCATTTTCATAGGCGGCCGGGGCACTGAAACTGAAGGGGTGTTCAACATCGCTTCGCAGTGTATCCAAACTTCTTTGGTGATAGAGACCTTCGAATGCCAGCAACAAGAAGAAGGCAACACTGATCGGGGTTCCCACGGCCTTCGGACGATTGGCCACAAAGGTCTCGAGCATAATCAAGGCCAAGGTGGTCAAGACAAAATAGAAGGGCCAGGCAAAACGACCAATTCCTCTAAACTGCTCCAAAACAGGGAAGTTCTCAATGCTGCTTCGGCCAATCCAAATGAATGGCTGACCGCATGCAACAAGGAAAAGCACTCCTGCCGCAATCAGGGAAGGTAAGATGACCAATACCCAAGTAACTTGCTGTTTTCGTACTGCTTGATATCCCCAGAAAATGAAGGAGATCAACATCAATCCTGCGCTTAATCCGATATAGGACCAACCTTCCCATTTGGTATTCCATCCCAGCTGCGCAGTGTATTTAGCAAGCGGACCAGTCTGCGGGAAAAAGATTGAACGCGGACTCGATAAAAAGTCAAAGTACCCATAGGGAGTGTCGAGTCGACATGAATGTGCATCCGTCAAATTCAGGAACCCCAAAAAGAGGATCATCGGAATGACTCCCGTAATGATTGGAGCCAATAAACGCTTCCAATTCCTGATAGATCGTAGCCATTCGATGCCAAGAAGGAGTGAACTGAATCCGATGGTCATTACGCCTAGATAGGCATGCGTGCCTAACCACCAAGTGTGAATCAAGGTCAAGACAATCAGCTGCTTCCAAGGCAATCCATCCCGCAACGCTCGGGTGGTCAGCCACCAGCTCAGAGGAAGTGCTATGGTATAGGCCAATGCATAGTGCCCTCCATCACGTAAGATCTGGGGTGCTAATAGCGTGAATCCAATGGCCCCTGCGATCGCGATGCCATGCCTGATTTTGAAGTGCCTGAAAAGCAAAAAGAGTGGAATGGGAGTGAGCAACCAAGACAGGTGAATCAAGAAGCTTAGCAAGTGGGCAGAGAGGCCTTTTACTCCCAAAAGCTGGGCAATCGGTTTCCAGAAAAAACCAAGTGCGGGGTGTCCGTCGGTGTAGAATACATGTTCGCCGAAAGGCTCCGCCATTCCTTCGAAATTGGTGAAGCTTTCATTGTTGTCAGCATACCAAGCGAAGGTGTAGAGATTCTTGATCCCATCTACTCCACCCCCTGAAGGATTGTGCACCGCAAAGAGGAAATCGAGTCCATGAACAGCCATGAACAAGACCAGTGTGGGTAATAATAGACGGAGGTACGGAATCTTCATCTGCGGCGGAAGTTACTTCCTTTCGACGGGAAAAAAGAAAGGCCCGCATGGAGCGAGCCTTTCGATCGATTCGTTGGTTCTTAGCAGAACTCGTCGAACGCTGCTTTGAGGTTCTCAGAGATCATTTCTGCTGTGCGTCCTTCAATATGATGACGTTCAACCATGTGAACGAGCTTACCGTCTTTGAACAAAGCAATAGACGGAGATGAAGGAGGGTAAGGCAGCATGTACTTACGAGCACGATCAACCGCTTCGCGATCAACTCCAGCAAAAGCCGTTGTCAAGCTGCTAGGCAATTTTGCGTTCTCGAGTGAGAGTTTGACACCTGGACGCATAGATCCAGCTGCACAACCACACACGCTATTTAAAACCACAAGTGTGGTACCTTCTGCATTCACTGCTGAGTCAACCTCATCAGGTGTCGTCAGCTGATTGAATCCTACTGTAACAAGCTCCTCTTTCATTGGAGCTACCATTTCCGGTGGATACATATTCAATGATTTTAGGCAAAGGTAACAATGAAATCCCAGCGAAGTTCCCGAATCCATCACGACTTCAGGTGGCGGGAGATAAAAAATGTGAAGGACCAAAGACTCGCTGGGATTCGCTTAGTGAACAACCAAGGTCTCTCGAGCTGAGTGATGCAGACTTTCTATTTCCACAACATATATACCCTTAGCCAAGTGATCGATGGTGACGGGTTGATCTGAGAGGGTGGCTTGTCGGAGAACACAACGTCCGCTAGAGTCAATAATTCGGAGTTCAAAAGATTCTTCTGAATCATCAATTCGAACGAAGATGATAGCTTCACCCGGATTCGGATAAAGGAGGAAGTTGTTTGAAGATATCCGCTCCGCCCGCTGACCTATCTCACCGCAGAGGGGATATTGAATATCATCAGGTGAAAGGATCTCCGCATCAAATACCGCTTGTGTCGGGTCGAACTCTTGAGGTTCGATCAACGAAATATCGGGGCTTGATAATAGCACAGAATCGTTGTCGAAGTATTGATTGAGCGATTCTTCAAGATGGGTGTATTCTAAAATTCGGCTTTTGCGATGGTTGACAGCTTCTTGTTCCCAGTAATCCAGTCCGCAATGCTCCATTTGCTCTAGGACCTCTATTGATTGATCGAAGAGACCAAGTGAAAAGAGCAATTGACTCTTCTCCAGTTCATACGCCGCTTGGGTGAAATACTGTTCTATTGGTGTTGACTGACCGGTGATCTTATTCAACGTCTTCACCGCGAGGTCATTTTCTTCGTCAAATGTCTGGGCACTATCTGGATCAAATACTAACTGCCCTCTTAGTGCTAACTCACCACGTACTTCTTGCAACGCCGAAGAAGCTCGACGCATGATTCGTCTGATGCTGGCGTCATTGGCATCCAGATCAGTGTAAAGAATCTCATGAAGCATAAGGGCTTTTAAATGTGGATCGGCATCAGACTGGAGGTATTGATCCTCCCATATAGCTCGTGTGATGGCACTTGATAGCGGGATGTTATCAAAATGATCAGACTGGATCAGCGGTTCTTGATTAAACGATTTGCCCAGTGCGCTGAGATGATCCCCATGTTCATCCATAGCCCCGCAACTTACTGGGAGTTGTGGCGATTTATCTATCAACTTCAGTACACAGCCATCCAGCGGAATAAACGGGGTTAAATCATCACATTCAGGATCGACCATGCGTAAAATGGCATCTGATGAAGTAGGAACACCATTAAACCAAGTGTTCTGGTGCACAGGGAAGAGACGTTGACATGATTCGTCGCAGAATCCTAAGATGGAACCCTCGAACATATGTTCTTCGGCAGACAAAAACTGATTGTACCCGCCGTCAACCTCGAAGTTTAAAACGCCGTTCAGTTCGCAGTGCACACCGTTCTGATCAAAGTAATTATATCCTCCTCCGAAGGAAGTGCTCATGTTCAACTCTGAGTAGAGTCCCATGCGAATACCCACTTCGTTTTCGGTGAAGTCAGAACAACGAATCGTCACCGCTCCACCCGACTTATCCAACCCAATATCGTATCCTGAAATGCCGGAGTCTTTCAATAGCATGGCCACGTCCGAATCATCATAAAGTGCCACGGAGTGTTCTCCCTGTTCTTCGAAAAAGGTGCCGATGATAGTGACAGGGTGAGATAGGGATTCGCTATCAATGGTAGACTTGTAGAATTGTGAATCAAAGCATTTATAGCTTCCGCCGATGACCTGCATTTCAACCCACGTCAAGTGCGAATCATCTACCCGGAATGAAGCATTACCCGGATGGCAACGAATTGGAATAGTAGATACCAAACAGTCTTTCAATCGACCATCACCATAAACACGCAGTCCGTAATTGGTGTCTAACCCTAAGAGCTTACATCCGGTGGCTCTGAATCCTCCACCGGCGGTGAGTTTACTATCGGTACCAAAGGTGATACTCGCATCACGCACTTCGATCTTTCCGAAGTCTGGTGAAGTCCACAAATTTCCCCCTTCCACGAGTTCAATCATTTTGTCATTCAGGCCGGTACCTATGACTTCAAGTTGACTGTTAAGCCCTCCCAGAATATTAATGCCTGAAGAGAAGAAACGAAGCTTGCCGCCCTCTGATCCAAAACCATGAAATGTAGCTGTAGCATTATCCCCCACATGCATACGTCCATAAATATCGATGGTAGCTTCGATACCTTCGAGTTGAATGGGTTCATCACCATATATGATCAAATCGGCACCTTCTTCAATGAGGATGGAGGCTCCGTTTCTCAGTTGAAGATTCCCTCCGTGAATGATGCACGAAGCACCCGATTGAATCACGAGTTCTGAGTTTTCATGAATGACTACGAAAGCGCCTTGTTCCATCTCAAAAGTGCTTCCTGATGTAACAGTAAAGTTGGCGGTCAGATTTCCGCCTTCACTTCCTAGAAAGAAACTTCCTTGATTGCCGATGAGAAGCGAGCCCCCGCATTGGCTTGTTCTGCAATTCATATGCGATCCGTCTTCTGGGAAAAGCGTTTCATCATCGCCAAAATTGATCGGTAGATTACCGTTAACGTGCAGTACACCTCCGTCACTAACTTCGTGCGTATACACAACGTTCTGGGAGGGATGCGCTAGGTTAAATTCACTACCCTCTGGAGTGTTCTCAGAGAGCACTGATGGTATGGATGATTCTCCTTGTAGTACCTCTTCGATCATTATCTGGAGCATGTCGTTGTTGATCTCGCTGTGGGTCATGTTACCGGTTGGGTGACCATAGATTCGATCGAATGGGGTGGTGATATTCCCAGCGTCAATTTCAGCTTGAACATCCATATAATAATCGTTGCCCGGTATACCAAGGGCGCTCAAGGTCGAAATGAAGGAGTGATGATCTTCATAATCACCTACGTTCAGATCACACCATGTTTCTAAGGTTGGATAAGACTGCAACGAAGCATTGATCGACTCCGCAAAGTCTTTGATAGATGTCCTTTTTCCGCCAGGAGCATTATCGTAGTTCAAGTAGTTATTTGGAACACGTGCGATGTGCTCATGAGTGGCCCAGCTAATGGGCCAATCCCATTGAAAACAATCCCAACCTTGACAGGAATAGTAGACCGAGTAACGAATAATGGCAATGGTGTTCTCGAACTCATTCGACTCTACATTGTATGGATCACCGGGAGACGCAATCAATAAGAACTTAAGGATGTTGTAATCTACCGGAGTACAGTTGTAATCAACCAAATGCTCTTGGGGCTCAATACCCAACTCAATCCCGTGAATGTTCCCATTGGCCATGCCAATCTTACGCACCTGCTCTGGGTAGCCAATCTCGGTCAGATAGTTTTGCATATTGAGATAGGCTTGCTCACCTACCTCTGGATATTGATCAAGTAGCATCTGCCGAGCCGCTGGTCTACGGAGGAAATTATCCGCGAAGTTGTCAGCCTCCTCCACGTGTTCTTCAAGGAAGAAAATGGCTTCTCTCAAGCTTCTAGGAATGTGTGCTCCCTTATGCGGTGAGTCCAGTGAAATCCATGAACGGGTACAATGAGGGATTCCCTCTAGCTCCATTTGTCGGAGCGCGATACGACTGACTTGACCACCCATACTTGCCCCTGCGACAACAAGCTCGTTCTGGCTGACTTTGTGCTCATTGGTTAACTGAATAATGGCTTTTAGCACTTCCGCGTTAGCGAGTATATCAGCAGCACCATCAAAGAAGTCGACGAGAATAATATCATAACCTGCATCCCTTAAGGTATTAATCATCTCAGGGCTGTTGTATAGGAATGGATACTCTGTCGATTGGCCAGATGAAAACTCATACCATCCAAAAGTTCCATTTCGAAGGACGCTCGCATCGAATCCAAAATCAATCCCCTCCACGAATATGAACGGACGATCAAACTGGTTGTCCTCACTGGTGAGCGTGTAGGCATTGGCGTAAACATTTGTGTCTTCGTATTCCACCTGGACACGCCAAGGGAAAATGGGGTTTTCAGGCTCCCACGGAGGAAGATTTGGCAAAGGAATAGCAGACTCACCCCCCGCAGACCGAACTTTCATACCAGAGCGATACTCTTGTTCATTGATGGTCGCCTTGAAGCGAATATGGCGATCCACATCTTGAGACTCATAAGAGACCTCCCGAACTTGATTTGGCTCTAGAGGCTGAAAGCCGAGTCCATCGTCAAAGTCGATCATGACATCTGACATGACTCCCAACTCAGTGAAGAAGAAGTCGCTCGAAAGCTGAAACAGATACGTTCCTTCGGTATAACGGTCGAAATCGAGATATATGGCGAAGAACTCTTCTTGATAAACCGGCGATTCCAAGGGCCCTGAGATGTCAATAAACTGGTCTTCAATCATGGCGAGAAGCCCTAGTCCAAAAGCATTGGCCACGAGATCGTCATAGACTCCAGCCGCGAGATGAATCGGAATCACAGTATCCAGTGATTTCCTTGCCTTCGCCGATTGGCGAAGCATTTGGGCAGACGGAATGTTATTCGATGCATACTCGGCCTTGTTCAGTTTGAAGAATAACGACCTGACCGTCTCAGGGTAGGAATCAGTGAAACTTGAGCCATCCGGAATGGCCATGGGAAGGTTATTTGAATTGGGCAGAAAAACGTCAGATTGGATGAGTGGAGCAAGCTGTAAAAGCTCTGGATTGAGTTGCGCGCGAAGGGCAAAACAGGCGCACAACATCACGGCCACATGGGCTGAAAATAGGTAGTTCATGGGATGTAGTTTGATGTTTGAGTTCAACGAACTTAAGTCGTTTAAACCCACGTCCGACAAGCGTTTTACTGTCGTTGATGATTACTTTGTACGTGTTGTTATTTCGTGTGTGTAACCATAACTGAATTCGCTCGTAAAAATGCGTAACGCCCAACCGGTGAACCAATTACGACGATTATGAATCGAAAGCTTACTACACACTATGTGACAGCATTGCTATGTGCAATGGTGTTGACACTCACCACGCAAGCCCAAAGCGTGATGCCTCCAGCAAACGATATCTTTCCCTCCGAAACAGAATTAAATACTGCATCTCCAATGCAAGTGTTGGTTGCTAATGCACCAGCTTCAGCGGCTTCTCTCGAAGCGTACACTGTGGCTTCCGGTGAATGGAATCAACCATGGGTTTGGGATTGTGGATGTGTTCCTGACGCCAACTACGACGTCACTATTTTGAATGGTGATAGTGTGTCTGTGACAACGAACATCAGCGTCATGAATTTGACAATCAATGCTGATGCACATCTAGAAATTAGCAGTGCAGTCTCAGTGGAAGTTTATGTATCAGGAGACTGGACGAACCAAGGTAGTTTCGATGCTGGAACTTCACTCGTCAATTTGGATGGGGTGGCCTTGCAGCAAGTCATTGGTGAAAGCGATTTCTATGATTTGAATGTCGCTAACGCGGAAGAGGTAGTTCTTATGGGACCAACTGGGGTCACCAATCTTCTTTTCCTGAATACGACGCTGACTACCAATACCAACTTGGTGCTGAAAAGCAGTGGAATTGGAGCAAGTGGTTCTTTAGCACCGGTTATGGGTGGTTTATTGAACGGACTCCTTGGTCTGGAACGTACCGTGCAAGCGCCATATCAAGGTTGGTTGACCATTGGAGCGCCCTTCGTCAATGCAACACTTGAACAATGGAATGACGACTTTATCACCACCGGATTCGAAGGGTCTGATTTCCCAGCTTATGAATTCGTAAGTGTTCAAACCTATGATGAATCTGCTGCGCCGGGTGAGGATTCGTTCTTGCCGGTAAGTTCAACAGATGAAATGATCTCCAATGGTCTAGGGTACTATGTTTATGCAAACGCAGGAACCTACACGTTTGATGTATTCGGACAACCAATGATTGGAAATACCACGATGCCGGTTTCTTTCACCGACACAGGTAATCCAACATCTGATGGATTCAACGTAGTAGCCAATCCGTACCCGTCGAACATTAATTGGGATGATGAAGACTGGACAAAAACCAACATGTACAACGCGATTTACGTTTGGGATGTTGGCCTGAATCAGTTCCGTACCTATGTGAATGGTTATGGTGTAAATGGTGGAACTCCACTCATTCGAAGTGGAGAGGCATTCTGGGTGCAAGCAAATGCTCCAAGTCCAGAACTGGGTGTGTCAGAAACGGTAAAGGTATCTGGTGATTGGACTCCAGAGGTGAACGCCGGTGATCAATTCTTAAAACTACGTCTAGACGGTTTAGGTCTAGGAGATGAGGTGATTATCGCGTTCGATGAAAATGCCACACAAGACTTTGATCAATCGATCGACGCATTCAAATTTGTTAGTAGTAATGCCGTGCTGTCTATGGCCACGGTGTCAACAGATGACATGAATCTCGCCATCAACAACCTGCCACTAGACCAGGTAGCAATGGATGTACCGGTACTTATTACAAGTCAAGAGGCAGGTGAAATTCAACTTACGGTAGAGAATTTCCCGAATATCACTGATCGCTGCATGTTTATGGAAGACATGATCACCGGAGAGCTCTATGATTTAGAGCCTGGAATGCTGATCACTGTTGAAACAGAAGTTGTGACAGAGCAAGAACGTTTCGTAATTCACATGGGTGAAGCGCTGCAAGTAGCAACTTCTCCAATCACATGTTTTGGCGATAACAATGCAAGTATCGAAGTCACAGGAACAGGAGTAGGTCCTTGGACATACACTTGGACTGACGGTGAAGGAACAGAGATTCTTGTGGAAGAAGACATCAACGGTTCAAGTAGCCTTGAAGGTCTAACCGAAGGAACCTACCATGTGTCTGTTCAAGGGAACCCTGTATGTGACGCACTAAGTCGAACCTTCGAAATCATTGAGCCGGTGGCCATTGAACTCTCAAGTTCACATGCTGATATTGGATGTGATGAAGTCAATACGGGTACCGCGACCGTCGAATTCTCAGGAGGCGCTGAGCCGCTCATGGGTCAATGGTCGAATGGAGAAACATCAACATCGTTGACAGATCTAGAAGCGGGTACTTACGTCTTTACCATCACCGATGCCAATGGCTGTGAGGTAGAAGAATTGGTAGTGATCGATCAAGCACCGACTGTAGTCGCTGATTTTGAGCCGAGTGCACAGATTGTGAATCTCAGCGATGGTTTGGCTACTGTCAACTTCTCGAATCTCTCAGAGAATGGGGAGATGTTCGTCTGGGATTTCGGAGATGGAGGAATGCCATCGATGGATGAAAACCCATCACATTCATACACAGAAACAGGCTCGTATATCGTTTCGCTCGATGCTTCGAACGACCAGTGTAGCGATTCACATCAGATTGTGGTGATTGTTCAAGACGCCGTTGGTATCGAAGATATGCCGATGGATCAAACGGTAGATGTATTCCTTCAAGGAGGGATGCCGGTGATTCGTTTCCGACACGATGACAAACGTGAATACAGCATTCAAGCACACAACTTATTAGGGCAACAATTGATCGCTCCAATTACAGGTAGCTTCGGAGGAGAAGTCTTGCCGTTAGAGCTTCTACACATGGTACCTGCTACGATGATCACATTGAAGAACACAGTCACAGGTGAATCACACACCTTCAAGATCTTACGCTGACATAGAGCAGCGCTAAGCTTAACCACATACTTAACATAAATAAACCCCGCATTTGCGGGGTTTTTTAATTAACAAGTGTGTCTATTCGCACCTCGAATTCGTAGTTTTGCCCCAAATTCTTCTCAATGAAATTTGGTGTAGTCATTTTCCCGGGCAGTAACTGTGATGAAGACATGGTATATGTCCTTGAGTCAATCCTTGGTCAACAAGTTGAACGTCTATGGCACAAAGAGCGTGATCTCAAAGGAGTAGATTTCGTGGTTTTGCCTGGTGGGTTCAGCTATGGAGATTACCTCCGCAGTGGGGCGATTGCTCGATTCTCACCAATTATGGAAGACGTCGTAAATCACGCAAATAAAGGCGGCTACCTCATGGGTATCTGTAACGGTTTCCAGGTGTTGACAGAAGCAAACCTTCTTCCAGGAGCACTGCTACACAACACTGACCGTAAGTTCATTTGTAAGAATGTTCACCTTCTACCTCAGAGCGAGCGAGCGTTGATGACGAACCATCTTGAATTTGATCGCGCTTACCAGATCCCTGTGGCTCACGGTGAGGGTAATTATTTCGCTGACGCGGAAACGTTGAAGGCATTGAATGACAATGACCAGGTACTATTCCGTTACTGCGATGCTGAAGGAAACATCTCAGAAGACACCAACCCGAACGGTTCTCTTGAAAACATTGCAGGTGTGATGAACGAGAAAGGAAACGTATTCGGCATGATGCCGCACCCAGAGCGTGCAGCTGATAGTGACCTTAGCAATACAGACGGACGAGAGATCTTCGAATCGATTCTAAAGAACTTCGTGCTTAGCTAAGCCATCCGAAGTGCACCCAAATCCAGCTGAGTATTCCGGCTAGAATTAAGGTGTAGAACAACACTCCCTGTAATCGATATTGACGCTCCAGGAATAACCATGGGAGCGACCACGCCGCTGGAATCAATAAAAGGTTTGATGCCACGGCTTCACTGTGGAAGTATGCCGTGATAGCGCTTCCGAGAATCCCAACAGAGAAAAAGAGCAAGACCGCTTTTGAATTCTTCGACTTGTTGCTGCTTGAAGAGAAGGTGCCCAACATGAATAATAATCCTGTGACGCTGAGTAGCGCCATTAAGCTTGCGAAAACAAATAGTGTCCAAGAGATATCTGCTGATCCTGGATCGGTGAGTCCGAACCAAAAGCTATTCAACGGCATATCTAACAACCACAAGAGGGTCGCGAAAATCATGAACGGCAAGATGAAGCCAACAATAGGGAGCATGATTTCGCGCCAGTTGGCTGCACGAGTGTATAGCACTGCTACGATCAACATCAATTCCGCGCTAGCGAAATAACCGCAAATCACCGTAGCCACTCCGAAAAGAAAACCTGCATTGAAATAGCTCGCCGCACCATCGTTTTGGCGATAAATCTTCAACGTCTCATTCACCCCGAGCACAAAGAAAATGGCACCTGGAAACACCGGTGAATAGGGCAAAGTATGCGGTATAACCATCGCCGGGAAAATGAAGAAAAAGGCGGCTAGTACGTTGCCCGAGCGATTGAGTTCATGACGCAGAAAACAACGGTTCAAAAGCATGGCAGTGGCCAATGCAAAGACCATATTCACCCAGGGAAACCCATGCCAAGTGAGGGACCCTGGGAGCCAAGCATGACTCTCATTCAACTCGATGGTGACCGGACTAAGAAAGACGTGCAAACCAATGCCGAGAAGCGCAATTAGCGGCGCTACCAGGTTAGCAATAGGTTGGTTTGAACGTAGAATACTTAGCATGCCTGTCAAAAATCAGTGTCGAATGAATTGCATTTAAAGTCTAAGTGCTATTTTTGCCCAAAAGTAATCAAGCCATGAATTTGCAGAGCATCATTGACCCAATTGGTAAAATCGTAGAAGATTCATTCGAAAGCGTTCTTGTACCTATCAGTGAAATGTTCAACTGGGGAGTAATCGTCCTTGGTTTGGTTGGCCTTGGTATCTGGCTGAAGATGCAAGGTGATTACAACAAGAAAGCGCAGCGTGAAGGAACGCTCATGTAATTCGCGCCCCCTCTTTTTACTTCGTTGTTTGAACCTTCCGTAGATCGAATCCGATGTCTTTACGGAAGTATTTCCCGTCAAATTGTACAGCATCAATGGTAGCGTAGCTTTTTTCTAGCGCCTCTTCCATATCCGCACCCATCGACGTTACGGCCATTACGCGCCCGCCATTCGTGAGCACCTTATCTCCGTCAAGCTTTGTACCAGCGTGGTAAACTATGCTCTTGTTCTTTTCATTTGACATGGTGATGGCCTTTCCTTTTTCATACGAAGCAGGATATCCACCAGAAGCAAGGATCACCGTGGTTGCCGTACGATCATCAATCTCCAAATCACATTCACTCAAAGTGTCTGTGGCAATTCCTTCGAAGAAGTGCAATAGATCAGACTTGATGCGCGGAAGAATTACTTCTGTTTCAGGGTCTCCTAAGCGGCAGTTGTACTCAATCACGTACGGATCTCCTTGAACCTTCATCAATCCGAAGAAGATGAATCCTTTGTAGCTGATGTCGTCAGCGTTTAGTCCTTTGATGGTTGGAATGATGACATGGTTTTTCACTTTCTCCATGAATTCTGGATTCACGAATGGTACTGGGCTAATTGCCCCCATACCTCCAGTGTTCGGACCCGTATCACCTTCGCCAATGCGCTTGTAATCTTTCGCCTCAGGGAGAATCTTGTAAGATCTTCCGTCAGTAATCACGAACATCGAAACTTCGATCCCTTTCAGGAACTCTTCGATTACTACAGTGCTACCAGCATCCCCAAAGACTTTGTCTACGAGCATGTTATTGACTGTGGTCACAGCTTCTTCGATGTCTTCGGTGATGATGACCCCTTTTCCGGCGGCGAGTCCGTCAGCTTTAATCACGTAAGGCGCTTTCATGCCTTCCAAGAAAGCACGGGCGTCTTTTGCGTTTTCTCGCGTAAAGCTTTTGTAACGAGCTGTCGGAATCTGATGGCGGCGCATGAATTCTTTGGCGAACTCTTTACTACCCTCCAACTGAGCACCCACTTTGTTAGGTCCAATCACACAGATGTGGCTAAGAGAATCGTCAGACTCGAAATAATCTGCAATTCCTTCAACCAATGGTGCTTCAGGACCAACAACAACGATCTTAATGTCATTGTCAAGAGCGAACTGAGCAACTGCTTTGAAATCCATCACATCGAGCGCTACATTCTCAGCAATAGCAGCGGTTCCGGCATTACCCGGTGCGACGTACAGTTTCGTCAAAATAGAACTTTGAGCTACTTTCCAGGCGATCGCGTGCTCCCGTCCTCCTGAACCAAGGATCAGAACATTCATAAGGGGGTGTTTTCTACAAAATTAGCACTTTGTGCGCCCTTGACAAGCAAGGTTTTCAACAGCGAATACCAGTTCTTGTGTGTACCTTCGCATCGAATCTCCGGTAATGGAAAGAGCAAAACTCTCAGTTGTAGTCATCACCTTTAACGAGGAACGGAACATTGAACGTTGCATACGTTCAGTGCAAGATCTTGCAGACGAAGTGTTGATCCTTGACTCTTTTTCTAAGGATAACACCAAACACATCGCTACTTCACTCGGAGCACGCTTTGAAGAGCATGCCTTTGACGGACATATTCAACAGAAGAACCGAGCTTGGCAGATGGCCACACACGACTGGGTGTTAAGCCTCGACGCTGATGAAGCACTGGATGGTCAATTGAGCGCCGCCATTGAAGAAGTTCTTTCCAGTGATGATCCGCAGGTTGATGGTTACTCCATGAACCGCTTGACCAATTACTGTGGTGATTGGGTGCGCCATTCAGGATGGTATCCTGACACCAAAATGCGCCTTTTCCGAAAAGGAAAAGGGGAGTGGGGTGGTGTGAATCCTCATGATAAATTTGACCTGCATGAAGGTCTTGTTTCAGGCCATTTGAAAGGCGATATTCTTCACTACAGCTACTACACTTCTGAAGATCACTACAAGCAGATTGAGTACTTCGGAAACATCGCGAGTAAAGAGCTGTACGAACGTGGCGTCAAGAAAGGTTGGTTCACGATTTACCTCAAGGTTTTTGCGCAGTTCATGAAGACATTCTTTTTCAAGAAAGGCTTTCTTGATGGCGCCACAGGCTTCACCATTGCACGGATGAGTGCTTTTGCGACCTACCGCAAATACGTTAAACTCAAACAACGTCATGCCGGAACTTTCGCCTAAGCATATTGTCATTTCGCGCACAGACGGCATCGGAGATGTTATCCTCACGCTGCCTTTGGCGACACGTTTGCATGCACTATACCCAACGGCGAAAATTAGCTTCTTAGGTCGCTCTTACACGCGCTGTGTTATTGAGGCCTGTCAAAGCGTGGATGTCTTTTTGAATTGGGATGATATTTCTTCGCTAGCGCGGAATGAGCAGGTAGCCAAAGTGAAAGCGTGGGACTCAGATATGATCTTCCATGTGTTCCCGCGGAAAGAAGTGATTGAAGTAGCTCATGAAGCGAAGATTCCGACACGCATTGGGACGGCTAAACGATGGCATGCTTTGACCAAGGTGAACAAACGCCTTTGGTACAGCAGAAAAGGATCAGACCTTCACGAAGCACAACTGAATCTAAAGATGTTGGAGGCCATAGGTCAAGATGCCTCTTACGATCTCAATCGCATCGGAAAGCTTTACAATATGAGTGTCCCTTCTCAAGATCTCGGGAATGCTCAAGCCATTCTCGATGCGGAGTTTTCCATCTTGTTGCATCCGCTTTCTCATGGAAGCGCGCTCGAATGGCCATTGGAATCATTTGCCAAACTCATTGAACTACTGTCAGCAGAAGGTATCACCGTAGGTGTGACCGGCACAGAGAAAGAACGCCAAACCATGGGCGATAAATTGCCTTGGAACAAAGTGATTGATCTCGGTGGACAATTGAACTTAGATCAACTGTTGTACTTGATTTCGAAAGCAGATGGTCTGGTGGCGGCTTCTACAGGGCCATTGCATATGGCAGCAGCGACAGGCATCAATGCACTTGGGTTGTATTCACCGAAACGTCCAATATTCCCAACACGTTGGGCTCCATTGGGGCCAAAGGCATCGTACTTAGTTGATGATGTTCATCCAGAAGATGGACGATTGAAGATGACTCCCGATCAGGTGTTCGGACGAATCCTGGAGTGGAAGGCGAGTCGTTGACCGCTGAAAAGAGCAGCGAAAAACGCAAAGAAGGTAACTCCCGCTTGCGTCTCTAGGGTGTCTTCCGTCAGGAAGCTCAACGCCAAAATCAAGCAGAAGGTAGTAAAGAGGAAACCACGTTCACTTCCCACTACTCCGAGAGGCATAAACAACACGAGTAGGAGTAACAACACGCCACAAATCCCGAAGGCAATCCAGAAGGTCATGTATTGATTGTGCGCACGCAATCGGTAAGGTTCTTCCAGTGAAGAATCAATCTCGTCGTATGCGGTAGCAAAAGCATCTTTGACATCTCCGGTTCCCACACCGAGTATAGGGTGATTGGCGATGATGTGTCTTCCGGCCTTCCAGAATTCTAATCGTTGGGTCACAGAATTTCCGCTTGGGTTACCGCCATTCATGACGTTCGATATTTCGAAGAAAATCTTGTCGAGTCGACGACGTAAACCACTGTGTTCAATTTCAAGAACGGAAGGGATACCTGACTCCACAAGCCTCACATCTTCTTCTGTTAGCGCGCGCACTCCTTCAAGGTCTTTGCGTAGGCCTTTTGAAGTGAGGTATCGAACCAAGGTGCCATAGAGCGCTTGCCCACGAGCATCCGTACTGTCGTATGCTAAGGTGCTTCGCTCTTCCCATCCTGAACGCAACTCTCCCCAGGCAATGTACCTCCAGATAAAGTGCCCGTTTTCACGCATGGTGTTATCTGGATGGTGCTCATAGGGGTTTCCTTGGGCTGTGTGCGTTTCAAGTCCTTCAGCGTGGTTCTCTGGAAGGTTGAAGTAATCATAGGTCATGTACCCAATGGCAATCATGCCAATTAACATCATAGAAGGAATCGTCCAGCGAAGCATCTTGCGCCATCTTGGCTTAATTACGCTCGCTTCTTCACTCACAAGGAAAAGAATAATCACTGCTGTCAGGAGTACCGCTCCTGTAACGGATTCGATGATCCACAAGAAGCCGAGATTCAGTGCTAACAGCACCAAACAGAGCAAGATTTTGCGTCCTTCAGAGATCCACAACATCAACACAGCCGATGCAAACACGAGCAGCATACTGAATCGAATGTGTGAGATGAAAACACTGATGTCACGGATGTTGCTGACTTCCTTATCCCAGATGCCGAGAGGAATCAATGCACATCCAATAACTGCCGCTCCGCAGGCCATCACAAAGAAGAGCCACATACGCCGTAAGCTCAATCCTTCAATAGGTCTGGCGGTGAAGAAGATGGTAACGAAGAGAAGTATAGGGAGCTTAATCCGTATGTCTTTCATCGCATAACCGAAGTCTTGCGTCCACAGCAAGCCAATGATGTGGATGAGGAAGACAGAGATCAGGATCCAGAAGTAACCACTTGAAATGGCCTTTGCCCAGCGGTACTTAAGGTTCTGTTTTTCAGAAGTAAGCTGGTCGATGATCCAGGTTCCGAGAAGCCAGAATGAAGACACACTCATCCCGAAATTCGAGAAGGGCATCGACACCACAGCAAGGATTAGCCCTGCCTGATAAAGAAGGGGGACAATTCTATCTTTCTGAATCACCTAGGTCTATTCGGTTCCGTTTAGGATCCGAATATACTCCTCTCCGAAGACATTCAAGGCACGTTTCAGTACTGGATCATGTTCCAGTGCGTAGCGAATCGCCCCTTTTTGATAGTAGTAACGACTAATGATCTCTTCTTCAAGAGTGTACTCAATCTGCTCGCGGAATTTCTGAAGATCACGTGATTTCTCCGGTGCGATCTGTTCTTCAAGCGAAGCAAATACCTCTTCAGCTCCTTCATAGTAGCGCTCGTCTTGAGCCACTTCTTTAAGTCGAGCGAGGAGTTCTTCTGTACGTGTGTCGTAGTCGAATTCTTTTGAAAGTGCGTAGGCTACAAAATCATCGTAACGTTCACCTAGATCGAAGGCTTCCGGCTCTGCGATTTCCGCGTTCTCACGTGCAAAGGTGGTGGCGTATTTGAATACGATGTGATTGCGCATGAGTCCGGCAAGTACGTTGCTGAATTCTCCTTGTTCTACGTCTACATCTGGTGCCACTCCTCGTCCGTCATAAACGGTACGACCGCCAACAGTTTGGAAAGGCTTGATCAGTGAATCAGGTACTTCATCTACACGCTCACCAGCACGGTTAGTGTAGTCGAGTTTCTGGATGCATCGTCCGCTAGGGATGTAGTATTTCGCAACCGTCAACTTCAGCTTTGAGTTGTACTCGAGGTCTTTTGTTTGCTGTACGAGTCCTTTACCGAATGTGGTATTTCCAACAACTACAGCTCGATCTAGATCTTGCAGTGCTCCACTTACAATTTCACTTGCGCTGGCAGAACCACCATCAACCAAAACAATAACGGGCATGTCAGGAGCGATTGGCTCGTTGAGTGCAGTATGCGTACGATTCCACTCTTCGAGTTTACCTTTCGTGCTTACGATTTCTGTTCCTTTCGGAACGAAAAGGTTCACAATGTTGATGGCTTCTCGAAGCAAACCACCACCATTCCCGCGAAGGTCAAACACAAGTTGCTCCATTCCTTCGTTGTCTCGAAGTTCAACAAGGTTTTTGCGCACTTCCGCGCTGGCTGTTTTGGTGAAGCTTCTGAGGTGGATGTATCCGATCTTATCAGTCAACATTCCAGCGTAAGGAACGTCTGGGATCTGCACATCTTGGCGCTCCACTTGAACAACCATCGGACTCGCTTCTCCTTCACGGCGGATTTTTACATCCACCTTTGTTCCGGCTTGACCTTTGAGGAGTCCGCTGATTTCGTCAGGGTCTACTTCATTGAGGTCTTTCCCATCAATTTCAAGTACAACATCTCCAGCGAGAAGTCCGGCAGAGTGTGCTGCGTATCCTTCGTATGGTTCCATGATTGTCACCTCTCCATCAATAGTGTTGACGAGTGCGCCGATGCCACCGTATTGACCCGTGGTCATGAAACGGTAGTCTTCAATCTTAGATTCAGGATAGTAAACTGTGTAAGGGTCGAGTGACTTGAGCATGGCATCAATACCAGTCTTCATCAACTCACCTGGATTGGTCTCGTCTACGTAGAAGATATTGAGCTCTTTGTAGAGTCCAGTGAAGATCTCAAGGTTCTTTGAGATTTCGAAATAGTCTTCAGCAGCTTTGAATGAGATTCCTCCGATGGCGAGTGGTACAAACAGTAACCAAACCCACTTATTCTTACGTAGCACTTTTTTCATCCTGTCCGGTTTGATGGATCGATTGGTCATCGCTCTTGAAGTTAGCGATATCCTCTATTAAACGATCGATCAGGAGCGATATTTTAAGATCTATTGTGTTAAAGTCTGGGAGTTCTTTCCCAATGTAGATTACTGCTACCGCCAATTGAAGATCGTGTTGTTGACAAGCATCGTAAAGACGGTGCTTTTGCATACGCCAACTTTCGCGAATAAGTCGCTTGATTCGGTTACGATCGACAGCTTTCTTAAAGTATCGCTTAGACACACTGATGACTACCTGTGCTGGTTGCTCTTCGATGAGCTCAGTAGCGAGCCACTTGAAGCGCACAGGAAATGACTTGACAGCCGCACCCTTTTCAAAAAGCTGACCGATGATCTTACGGTGCGTAAGACGCTCGTGCTTTTTAAAGGTGTATCGTTTCATGAAAGTAGTGGGCAGGCCTATCCTTTCCCGGTGATGTAGTTCTCAATCGCCATCGACATCGAGGGTGCCTTTGGGTTTGGAGCGCTAACATCAACACGTAGTCCAGATTCTTCTGTTGCTTTCACCGTTGTTGGGCCGAACGCTGCAATACGCGTAGCATTCTGCTTAAAATCAGGGAAGTTCTTGAAGAGTGACTCAATTCCAGAAGGAGAGAAGAACACTAGCATATCGTAGGTCACATCTGAAAGGTCAGAAAGGTCGCTACATACCGTACGGTACATGATAGCTTTCGTGTAGTTGATCTTCGCTTCTTCCAACAAATGAGGAATAGATGGCTTCAACAAATCAGAACATGGAAGAAGGAACTTCTCCTTGCTGTGCTTTTTGATAGAATCCATCAAGTCAGCAAAACGCGCCTTCCCATGGAAGATCTTACGCTTGCGGTAAACAACGTATTTCTGGAGGTAGAATGCAGTTGATTCTGAAATACAGAAGTACTTCATGGTATCAGGAACAGCGAATCGTAACTCTTCACAAATTCGGAAGTAGTTGTCAACGGCATTACGACTTGTGAAAATCACCGCAGTGTGATCTTCCAGGTCAATGCGCTCTTGACGAAATTCCTGTCCTGGAACTGGTTCAACATGAATGAAAGGACGGAAGTCGATCTTCATGTTGTATTTGTCTGCCAAGTCAAAGTATGGAGACTTATCAGAAGCAGGCTTTGGTTGCGAGATGAGAATGGTTTTAACCTTGTCTTGCCCAGCCATAAGTAGTTCGTTTCAAATTCCTTAGCGAATTCTACTCCTAACCGCCGTAAACCGTGGAAAACACCTTCAACAGCACCACGAAGGGTAGAATTTCGAGGGTGCAAAGATACAAAATTATATAGTTCAAAGAGATGCGGTTTTCAATGGCCGCTATGACACCCCTGAACAAACGGAACAAATAGCTCAACAAGTATATTCCAATCCCAACATAGATCAGAAGGGGAGCTGGACCACCCTCAGAAAGGGAGGCTGCAATGGAAAGGAGAAGTAACACGCTTCCGGTTAATTCCGAGACTAAAATTGAGTTTCCGTAGTAGACTTTCAGACTGTTGCCCGGTTTACCAATGGTAGAAACCAATTGCATGGCAACAATCTTTAACATAAACACCATGGCCACCAAGAAACACATGGTCAAAAACGGACCGACCCCTTCCGCGATAGCGAATGAAGCAGAACTCTTGAGAAACAAAAACAGAAACAAGGCGTGACCAATGACCAACACCGGGAACATGAAGAGCCAGTCAGGCTTGATCTGGTATTCGTTGTCGATGAAGGTTTGCTTGGCGATGCGGTAGTTGGTGAAGTTGTAGCCCAGGAGTTGGATGTACTGAGGGTATTGCACCCTAACTAGTACCACAAGAATTAATGCACCCAAAAGGAACCAAGTCATCCAAGGTTCGAAGAGGTGATCCACTTCGCGAAGTCTCGGTGTTATGTCTAAAAGGAGGGCAATGGGCTGCACAACCCAAAGGTGGCAATTAATCTAACTGGTGCCCCAGCGTGCAGACCAATTTTTCAAAGATGACTTCTCCATCAGGGTGGAAAACCTCGAAAATGATGACGTAGATGCCAATAGGGGCCTTCTCGCCATGGTCAGTAATTCCATCCCAGCTCAAGGTGCCTTCAATTCCCAAAGTCTCATTGTTGGTGAGGCGTCGGATAAAACGACCACCATCATCGAAGATTTGGATGTTTCCAGTGAATCCGGAACGACCAAGGTTGTAACTGATCAACAGATTGTCTTCAAAGCCATCGTTGTCAGGTGAGAAAACTTCTGGAGATAGGCTCACCACGCTCTCTGACATGGCTTGATCGAACTGACTATTCATATAACCCGGCGTTGCGAAGCCTTCGATGCTTGCAGCACTGTGCCAGTTGGTTTCATCGTCTGAATCTCGTTCTGCGCTGAGGCGCTCAAGAGAAACGCCTTCTGTATCATCCAACAATGGGTAGTGTTGGCTGTCGTCGTATGGAACACGGTCACTGATGGTGAATAGACTGTCGGTGAGCACAACCACTCCGCTGTTGTTGCTGTATGTTGGAAGGTCGTCTACTTCAATGATAGCCGTCTCCACTGCGTTCGGGTAGAATGCAGTAACTCCAGACACCGATTCTGTGAAGACGAAATATTCGCCTGGATAGATGATAAATGGTACCTCAGAAATAGGCTTGAAATTCTCAGGTATTCCGTTGGCTTCATTACCCAACTGCCAGTTCAGAATACTGATGTTCTTTTCTGAGCGGTTGTAGATTTCAACGAAGTCTGTCCCATCTGTATAAGGGTCGAAGAGAATCTCATTGATGATCAAATCTCCAGCCTCCGCATCTTCTGGTACGGCGAAACGAACCGACTCAACGTCCTCGTTCAAATTTCCCCAGCAATCAGTGGCTCCAGTGAGTTGACATATGTAGGTTACTCCTGCTGAGAACCCACCGTCGAATTCGATGCGCATTGATCGCTGTGTAGGAGGAATAAGGGAAGTCGCGCCTTGCAGATACCCCAATGATTCAAAGGTTCCGTTCGTTTCGATACCGACCTCAGCTTCCAATGTTTCTTCACTGATCAAATCAAGTTGCTCGTCGAAGAAGATGTCGATGCTGTTGGCTCCAGAAACGAGGGCGTAAAGCACTGCAGGAAATGCCTCATCTGGAGTCTCGTCGTAAACTGAATTAATAGCTCCAGCCGTATGTCCGGTGGTTGCTTGTGAAGCCGTCCAGTTGTCTTGGTCGCTACATGGGTCTTCAAGATTAATCAACTCCAAGCTGTAGCCTCCGTCATCCTTGGATGGGTCGTTGTACCAGCTGTCTTCGTAGCTAACTTCATCGATGACGTTGAGGGCTGCATCGGTCAAGGTGAGGGTTCTTCCGCCATTTGTCAGACCCGGGAATTCAACCATTCCCACTACATTCTCGAATAACAAGAAGTCAATCAAGTCTTCGCTGTCAGTAATGATAAGGTAGGCGCCGGGTTCAAGAACGACTTGCTCTTCGAAGAATCCGTCATTCAGCAATAGGTCTGTGAGCTCGAGTAAATTCTCAGAACGGTTGAATACTTCGACGTACTCAGCGTTCGGTGAAGGAATTTCAGCATTTGGGGCGGCCATGATCTCGGTCATGATTAAGTCGCCTTCTTGAGGTACAGAGCCACGCGTAAATTCAATGATGAGGTCATCAGTACTTGCATTACCGGAGCAGTCAACTACGTTTGACAAAGTGATCGTGTAACTAGTGCCACTTTCGAATTCACTATCAAATACGATTTCGATGGCACTGAGGTCATTTGCCAGCGCTGTGGATGATATCGCAATGGCCGGCGCGATGTCGATGGTAATCAAGTCTAGTTGATCATCGGCCAAGCGTTCGTCAAATTGAATGAGCACACTGTTATCAGCTGGGAAGAAGAACGAAGCAATCGTCGGTGCTGTTGCATCTGGCGCGTCGTTGAATATGCTGTTCACGGCTCCAGGAGTTCCTCCAGAGAAACTTTGTGAAGCACTCCAGTTTCCAGACCCAGAACATCCTGCGAATGGATTGATGCGTTCCAAGGTGATTCCACCATCGGAGAATTCTGAGGCTCCATACCAATCGTCAGTGTAGGCAACAATGTCGAGAATGGTGCTTTCCGGGCTTAATAGGGTGAGGCTATCGCCGGAATTGCTCAGAGCGGTGAATGACTCAACAGTTATCACCGGACCGAAAGCTTCCAGCGCTTCAGCTGCCTCATCATCACATAGGATCACGTATTCTCCCGGTAACAAAGGGTAGGAAGGAAGGATCTTCGAAGTGTTCGTATTGACGAATTCAAAATTGGCCAAGTCAAAGGCGTTGTCAGAGGCATTGAAGAACTCGACGAATTCAAACTCTGGCAGGCCTAGGGCTGGAGTTGGGTCAGGGAAGATCTCGTTGATGACGATGTCACCTGCTTCCGCGATAGCGCTTACTACCCAAGTGAAGTTCAAGGTGCCCCCCTCAAGACTATTGCCTGAAAGATCCTCCACTCCATTCGCAGTCAAGGTTACTTCTGTATTCTCAGGGAAGTTGTTTCCAAAAGTCAGGTGAACCAAAGACTGATCAACTTCGTCACGTTCAGCTGTGGTAGGAGAGCCAACGCCATTCGAAACTGAATAATTACCCACCGTTTCGGCGCTAGCCTCATCAACAGCCTCATTGAAAACGATGTCAATCTCATTCGCGCTGATGGTAGTGATGGACTGCAATTCGGGAGCAATTTCATCAACGAATTGAGCACCGAAATAGATGTCGTCAAATTGAAAGGCATCAGCATTACTGACGGTGTAATTACAAACGACTCCAAGCGTTGTGGCTACTGAATACGTATCGTCCATTCCAGAAGCTTCGAGCTGGTAGTTCGTGCCGCCATCTGGGTCAACAAAGATTTGCCAGTTGCCTAATTCATCTCGTGTGACACGTACTCTGATTTCAAAAGAACCGGCTACTAGTCCCGCTGTTCCTGCTGCAATTTCTACTACTGGGTCGCCCATGTTATCATCCCGGAAAAGTCGGATGGCATCTTCAGAGCCAGATTCTCCAAAAAGCAGGAAATAACCTTGTGCTCCAGCGCTGGAAGCTCCAGAGAAGGAAAGGTTCTCAGCTTGAGAGCTGAGGTAGTAGCGTGTGAAGTTGTTGGAAGAGCCAGAGAATGAGTGTTTTACCCAAACGGTCCATTCTTGGTTAGCCAATTCCGCGCTAGCGAAAGTAGTAGACAGATAACTCTGGGAAGCCTCATCGTCATTCAGCTGCAAGCGTTGATTGCCGTTGATAATGAAGTTCTCTGTATTCCCATTCCAGACTGGATTCGTGGTGAAATCACCATCAGAGAAATCATCCGTCAATTGCGCGGAGGCCAGCGAATAAACGCTGCATAGGATCAACAAAAGGAAAAGACGCATCAGTTGCATTGTACAAGGCGGCTAAGGGGCCTAAATATACTACTTTTGACCCCTGAGAATCAGGTTTACAAAATCTTAATTTATGTCTCAAGGATTGAAAGTAGCAGTGTGCGGAGCCACAGGAATGGTAGGAAGAACCATGTTGAATCTGTTGGCTGAGCGCAATTTCCCTATCAGCGAATTGATTCCCGTAGCCTCTTCACGCTCTGCAGGAAAGCAGTTAGAGTTCAAAGGAGAGCAACACACCATCGTAAGCTTTGATGAAGCCTTGTTGCGTAAACCTGACGTGGCACTATTCAGCGCCGGAGGTTCGGTAAGCCTGGAATGGGCGCCCCGCTTTGCAGAAGTCGGAACCACAGTGATCGACAATTCTTCAGCATGGCGCATGAATGAGAATTTCAAACTGGTGGTGCCTGAGGTGAATGGAGATGTGGTGACCAACGAAGACCTCATTATAGCGAACCCAAACTGCTCGACGATTCAATTAGTGATGGCCTTGAAGCCCTTACATGATGCTTTCAATGCGAAGCGTGTCGTGGTATCGACTTACCAATCGGTAACGGGTACCGGACAAGCAGCAATCCAGCAATTGGAAATGGAGCGCAGAGGAGAAGATGGTGAAATGGTTTACCCATATCCCATTGACCGTAACGTCTTGCCGCACTGCGATATTTTCCTTGATAACGACTACACGAAAGAGGAAATGAAGCTCACGCAGGAGACCTGCAAAATTTTAGGCGATGATACGATTAAGGTCGTCGCAACTGCTGTGCGTGTTCCTGTAGCTGGTGGACATTCGGAATCTGTCAATGTAGAGTTTGAATCAGCATTTGAAGTCGGGGATGTGAAGAAGCGTTTATCTGATTTTCCCGGTATCAAAGTGCAAGATCAACCGGACATCAACAATTACCCAATGCCGCTATATGCTTCAGGTAAAGACGAGGTATTTGTAGGTAGAATTCGTCGTGATTTCACGCAAGAGAATACACTCAACATGTGGGTAGTGGCAGACAACCTTCGAAAGGGGGCGGCGACAAACGCGATTCAAATTGCAGAAGACCTGCTTGCGAAAGGACGTTGGTCTTAATTAAGCAACACCGTCGCCCGGTTCAGCACCTTTTTCAGCCGTTACAAAACTAAGTTCACCCGCAGCGTTTTCTGCCATGAGTACCATTCCCTGGCTTTCTACGCCTTTGATCTTACGCGGCTCAAGGTTGAGAAGAACACATACTTTCTTTCCGATGATTTCTTCCGGTTTGTAGTGCTCTGCAATACCTGAAACAACCGTACGCTCATCCACACCTGTTCGGATGGTGAGCTTCAACAGCTTCTTCGTTTTCTTGATTGGCTCAGCGTCGAGAATCTCCGCTATGCGAATGTCAAGTCCAGCGAATTGCTCAAATGGAACATTCGCTTTCACAGGCTCCAACTCGCGCTCTTGCGAAGCAGCCTTCGCCTCTTCCAGTTTCGCAACTTGGGCTGATACCAACTCGTCGTCCACTTTCGTAAATAGAATTGGCGTCTTCTCGATAGAAGTACCTGGTTCAAGTAGCGATTTCCCAGCTTCGTTCCACTCCAAATGGTTCAGTCCAAGTGCCGAGGCAATCTTAGCTGAGGTATTCGGAAGGAATGGGTGCAACACGTAAGGAAGATTCGCTGCCACCTGAACACAGATGTTCATGATGGTTTTTACGCGCTCTGGATCTTCCTTGATTTTCTTCCAAGGCTCTTCCTCAGTGAGGTATTTGTTGCCGGCACGCGCTAGGTTCATTGCTTCTAATTGCGCTTCGCGGAATCGGTATCCACGAATCAACTTCGCTACTTTTTCAGGAGTAGCGGCGATGGTTTGAAGCATCTCTTCATCCTGTGGGAGCAATTCTCCAGCAGCAGGAACAGCACCATCGTAATATTTATGTGTCAAGACCACCGCGCGGTTGATGAAGTTTCCGAGGATATCGGCAAGTTCATTGTTGACGCGATCTTTGTAGTCGTTCCAAGTGAATTCTGAGTCTTTCTGCTCAGGCATAATAGACGCCAGAACGTAACGCAACTCATCCTGCTTTCCAGGGAATTCTTCGAGGTATTCGTGAAGCCATACAGCCCAGTTTCTCGAAGTCGAAATCTTATCACCTTCCAGGTTCATAAACTCGTTGGCAGGTACGTTGTATGGCAATACGTAATCACCGTGCTCACGAAGTAAGATTGGGAAAATCAGACAGTGGAATACGATGTTGTCCTTTCCAATGAAGTGCACGAGGTGGCTATCTTCAGACTTCCAGTAGTCTTCCCAGTTCTTTCCGTGCTCTTTAGCCCATTTCTGCGTGGCTGTGATGTATCCAATTGGAGCATCTAGCCAAACGTAGAGTACTTTTCCATCGGCACCTTCAACAGGCACTGGCACACCCCAATCAAGGTCACGAGTCATCGCACGTGATTGAAGTCCGCTATCGATCCAAGACTTACACTGACCAATAACATGCTTCTTCCACTCTTTCACTTCGTGCTGCGACTTCCCTTCGAACTGTCCGTTCTCGATGTAATCGCGCAGCCAGTCTTCGTGGTCACCCATTGGTAGGTACCAAAGTGAAGTCTCTTTCAATTCTGGCTTGCTTCCGCTCAATACAGAACGCGGGTCAATCAAGTCTGTTGGGCTCAATGCGCTTCCACAGTTTTCACATTGATCACCGTAGGCATGGTCGTGACCACACTTCGGACATGTCCCTGTGATGTAACGGTCGGCCAAGAATTGCTGTGCTTCGTGATCGAAGTACTGCTCTTCCGTTTTGACTTCGAAAGAACCTTTTTCAAGCAGCGTCAAGAAGAAGTCTTGTGCGTTCTTGTGATGCTCAGGCGATGAAGTGCGATCGTAGATATCGAACTCAATACCGAATTCCGCGAAGGTCTTCTTCATCAATTCGTGGTACTGATCAACGATGTCTTTCGGGGTAACTCCCTCTTTTTTGGCGCGAAGCGTAATTGCAGCGCCATGTTCATCGCTTCCACAAACGAAGGCAACGTCTTCCCCTGCGGAACGCAGGTGGCGAACATAAATATCAGCCGGTAGCATCGCGCCAGCAATGTGACCAATATGAAGTGGACCATTGGCATATGGGAGTGCCGAAGTAACCATGTATCGCTTTGGAGCTGTCATTGTCTTCTAATTGTGCGCCGCAAAATTATTTCTTTTCAGCAGATTTGCAGGTATGCATGTCAATCCACCATTCTTAAATCAAGGAGATACGATCGCCTTAGCCGCTGCAAGCCGTTGGTGCACGCCTGAACAAGCGGCCGCTGTTTCACAGTTGATAGAGGCTAGAGGCTTTCGTGTTCAGGTTCCAGATGGACTGTTTGAGCGCGATGGTCAATTGGCCGGTGATGATGCCCACCGTGCTCAACTATTGAATGCGTTGATGGCATCTGATGATGTAAAGGCAGTGCTATTTATGCGTGGGGGCTATGGTGCTGGGCGTTTGCTTCCTTTTCTTCGCCTAACGGCGGAACGCGACCGCTTCCCTTGGTTATGTGGTTTTAGCGATGTCACTGCGATTCACTCCTGGACAACCGTCAATGGTATCAGTTCTTTGCATTCTCCGGTAGGAACCACCTTGCTCACTTCCCCACCGGAGGTGGTGGATGCCTTTTTTAATGAACTTCAAGGGAAAACCACGGGATGGAATGTCGAAGCTGAGGTTGTTAAAGAGGGAAAGTCAGAAGGGAAGCTCATCGGAGGTAACCTAAGCGTGCTTTACAGTCTTCGAGGCACACCGTACTTTCCTGATCTCTCAGGCAAAATATTGATCATTGAAGATCTTGACGAGATGCTCTATCACTTGGATCGAATGATGAATAACTTCGCTCTGTCTGGTGAGTTTGAGAAGCTGAGCGGACTACTCATAGGGCAGTTCTCAGACATGCGTGACAACACAAAATCTTTCGGTTTTAGCAGCGATAACCCATTTGGGTATAACCAACGACAGATCATTGAACGATTCTCGCAAACCCTGAACATACCGGTGGCTTTCGGACTTCCATTTGGACATGAGGCGATGAATCTGCCCGTGAGATTAGGAGCAGAAGTTGAACTTGAATTGAAAGATCATCGCTGCCACATTGTGTATCGGTAATTTTACCTGAAATTTGAACCCGAATTTAATCCCATAGCCATGTACGGAAAGATGAAAGAACATCTTCAGGAAGAACTGAAGCAAATCGAAGAAGCCGGACTGTTCAAGAAGGAACGAATCATCACTGGTCCTCAAGACGCCTTGATCAAGGTGTCAACAGGAGAAGAGGTGCTGAACTTCTGTGCAAACAACTACCTCGGACTTTCATCACATCCGAAAGTGCTAGACGCGGCGAAGGCTACACTAGACACACATGGGTTTGGAATGAGCTCTGTGCGTTTCATCTGTGGAACGCAAGACATCCATAAAACGCTCGAAGAGAAAATTGCTGACTTCCTACATACGGAAGACACGATTCTATATGCAGCGGCATTCGATGCCAATGGTGGTGTATTTGAACCATTGTTGACGAAAGATGACGCGATCATTTCTGATTCATTGAATCACGCATCTATCATCGACGGGGTTCGCTTGTGTAAAGCAGCGCGCTACCGCTACGCGAACAACGATATGGAAGATCTGGAGAAGCAACTTCAGGCAGCTGAAGGAGCTCGCTTCAAGATCATCGTAACCGATGGTGTATTCTCTATGGATGGATACGTTGCGCAGCTTGACAAGATCTGTGATCTCGCAGATAAGTATGATGCACTTGTGATGGTTGATGAATGCCACGCGACTGGTTTCATTGGCAAGACAGGACGTGGTTCAGTTGAACTTCGCGGTGTGCTAGGTCGTGTTGACATCATCACCGGAACGCTCGGAAAGGCGCTTGGTGGCGCGATGGGTGGATTCACTACTGGTCGTAAAGAGATCATCGAAATGCTACGTCAGCGCTCTCGTCCGTACTTGTTCTCAAACTCATTGGCGCCATCGATCGTGGGTGCTTCGATTGCTGTGTTTGATATTTTGAATGAGACCACTGAATTGCGCGACAAACTTGAATGGAACACCAACTACTTCAAAGACGGTTTGCGCAAAATTGGTCTTGATTTTAAAGACGGTGACTCGGCCATTGTACCGGTGATGCTATACGATGCGAAGTTGTCGCAAGTAATGGCTGACCGCCTGCTCGAAGAAGGTATTTACGTGATTGGTTTCTTCTACCCGGTAGTGCCAAAAGAGCAAGCGCGTATCCGCGTTCAGTTGAGTGCGGCGCACACCCAAGAACATCTTGATAAAGCACTGGCTGCCTTCGAAAAGGTAGCGAAGGAGCTGGGCGTACTCAAAGAAGCATGAGGTTTGACCTGATCATTGTCGGACAAGGTCTGGCAGGATCTGTGTTGGCGTGTGAAGCGCAATCCCGAGGGCTGTCTGTCGGTATCATCGACAATGGCTGGAAGTTGAGTGCCTCAATGGTTGCTGCCGGTATGTGGAATCCGGTGAGCTTCCGTAAGATCATTTCCGTTTGGCGTGATCAAGAATGCATGGAGGCGCTTCAAACCAAGTATCCTGCCTGGGAGAAGTCTCTTGAAAGCCAATTCTACTTTGATCGCCCGGTGATGCGTGTCTTCCCGAATCAAGAGTACGCTGACTTATGGGCGAAGCGAGTGACCGAGGGCATGCCCTGGATTAAAGCGGTAAATGAACTTCCAAATCGTATTAAGGCTCCGCACGGTGCGGGATTGGTTGATCAAGCTGGGTATCTGCATCTTCCTCGTTTTCTAAAATCGGTTCGTGATTTCGCTAGCGCGGAATCGCGACTCCTAGAAGAGGAGTTTGACCCAGAGTATCTAAAAACGGACGCCGGACGCCGGACGCCGGAAAAAGGGATTACTGCTGGTGTAGTCTACAAAGATTGGCAAGCCGATCACCTCATCATCGCCATGGGGACGAGTGCTCGTAATCTCTCGTGGTATCAAGATCTGCCACTTCAGACCAATAAGGGCGAGGTGCTTGATGTCAACGTGAAAGACTTTCAGCGTGACATCACCGCAAACAACGGAAAATGGCTCTTGCCCTATGAAGGAGGGGGGTACAAACTCGGTGCAAGCTATGATTGGCGTCAAGACGATCTAGAAAAGTCTGATGAGGTACGTGAGATGCTATTGGAGAAGGTTCAACTCATGCTCGATGCCGAGGTGTCTGTAGTGGAGCATAAGGTGGGATTACGACCGACCGTCAAAGACCGCAGACCACTTTTAGGTGAGCTGGAACCACAAATATGGTCATTCAACGGACTAGGTACACGAGGTGTGTTAATCGCACCATTATTGGCGGGAGAGTTACTGAATCACATCTTTGAAGGGACGCCATTGCATCCAGAAACCGATCTCAATCGATTTAAGTAATAGAACTTTCAAAAAATATTGAAAGATTAGAATTGTTTTGTATCTTTGGGTCATGGAACTCAAAGAAGCGAAAGAACAATTCATCATGTCATGGGGTGCCCTGGGCTCTAACTGGGGGGTAAGTAAGACCATGGCTCAAGTACACGCCTTATTGATGGTGAGCAATGATCCACTATCTGCAGACGAGGTGATGGAACAACTGAATATCTCACGCGGAAATGCCAACATGAACCTACGCGCATTGATCGATTGGGGGTTGGTAGAAAAGATCCATAAGCTCGGTGAGCGTCGTGAATTCTTCCAGGCAGAAAAAGACATGTGGAAGATCGCCACGCGCATTGCCAGTGAGCGACGCAAGCGTGAATTGCAGCCGATCCTCAAGGTTATTGATCAGATGAAGGACATTGAAGACAAGCAAGCTGATAAGGCTGAGTTGGAGGCCTTCAAGAAGCAAATGACCGAACTCGAAAACTTTACTGGAAGGGTAGACCGCATCTTCGATCGACTCGATCGCGCGGATGAACGATGGTTCACCGGGCTTCTCACGAAAATCATGAAACGATAAAATACACACCATAAACTGATCGCTATGAACAAGAAAGCAGTTAAAGTATTGGTCACATTACAGATGATTCTGCTGGGTGCAGCGTTGCTCACTTCTGTGACTCTATTTATCCCATTAATATTGGGTTTTGTGGTTGGCGGACTTCAATTGATACTAGGAGCCGTGTACGTCATTGGCTTTTGGAATCGTATTTCGTCTTCAACCAAGCAGATGCTAAGTGTTTACTGGGGCGTTGTTATTGCCTATTTCGGAGTAGGGTATGTCTTAGTAGAAATGGTCCGTGTCAATTCAGATTGGCTCTTGGTTCCTGCCATTGGTATCCCTATCGGACTTGCGATTTTCTTTGTTTTTATCACAGACAAAATGAAAAGCGACAAACTCGAGCACGTAGATGAGCATTTGGCAGACATCATTGATGCCTAATTTTTTTCACTAGAAGTTTCAAAAAATACTGAAAAGATGAAACGTAAAGGAAATAAGAAATTGGTGGTCGCTGGAGGAAGTGGTTTCCTTGGAAACTCGCTCGTAGAGCGCCTTCGCAGCGTCTTTGAAGAGATCGTTGTCCTGACACGAAAGCCACAAGAAGCGCAGGATGGAATCCGTTGGGTACGTTGGGATGGAGTACATGTGGGCAAATGGGTCAAGGAGATTGACGGTGCCGACTTACTCATCAACCTTGCCGGACGTTCAGTGAACTGCAGGTACCATCAAAAGAACAAAACAGAGATTCTTCAAAGTCGAGTGAAGAGCACGCTTGCCTTGGGTGCCGCAGTCATTGCCGCAGATCATCCTCCCAAGTGTTGGATGAACGCCTCAAGTGCCACGATATACGACGACGAATACGATACAGCACATACAGAAGCCGAAGGCAGAATAGGCCATGATTTTAGCATGAACGTCTGTAAGGAATGGGAAGCCACGTTCAATGACATCCCAGTTCCAGGAACACGGAAGCTGATCTTGAGAATGGGCTTAGTTTTCGGAAAAGCCGGTGGGGCATTGCCTGAATTGGTAAGCCTAGCTAAAATGGGGCTTGGAGGTAAAGTAGGAACAGGCAAACAACGCATGAGCTGGATTCACGAGGATGACCTGGCGAATGCCTTGATCAACGCCTATGAAGATGAATGGGAAGGCGTGTTCAACCTCACAGCACCCACCCATCCTACGAATGAGGAAGTCATGTGTATAGTCAGAGAGCTGAAAAATGCCACCTTTTCATTCCCCATTGGAAAGCGACTTTTGGAGTTCGGTGCGTGGATTCGAAGTACCGAAACCGAACTCCTACTTAAGAGTCGGTACGTCTACCCTCAACGGCTCATGGAGCATGGGTACGAGTTTAAGTACCCCCACTACCGAGAAGCCTTGGAGGCCCTTATTCAAGGCGGTGATGTGGCTAGCTCATCAATGGTGGGCGATCCGATTCCGCGCCAGCGGGAAAAGAAGCTCATTCTTGCCGAACATTGAAAAAATACTGCGTTAAGACCTCTAGAATTGTTCGCGTTCGACAGCTTTTACTAGCTTTGAAACATGCAGCAAATCCAGCTGTTAAAATATCAAACAAGCAAAAGGAATATGTTAGCAAAGAAGATTGAAGACGCACTAAATCAACAAATCAAAATTGAGGCTGAGTCATCTCAGGTCTACCTCGCCATGGCTTCATGGGCAGAGACTGAAGGACTGAATGGAACGGCAGCATTTCTGTACATGCACTCTGATGAGGAGCGCATGCACATGATGAAGTTGGTGAAGTTCGTTAACGAACGCGGCGGAAAAGCCGAGATTCCAATGCTTGCGCAGCCGCCAAAATCATGGAGTGGCATTCAAGAAGTGTTTGAATCCCTATTAGAACACGAAACGAAAGTAACCGCTGAGATCAACAATGTTGTTGATATCTGCTTGTCTGAGAAAGACTACACTACGCACAACTTTATGCAGTGGTACGTAAGTGAGCAGATCGAGGAAGAAGCACTAGCGCGCACGATCCTAGACAAGTTGAGCTTGATCGGAAATGATAAAGGAGGGCTCTATCTCTTCGACCGCGATCTTGAAGGGATGCACAGTCTTGAAGAAGAGGCGTAAGTATCCACATCTAAGCGTTTAAAAAGACCCGAAAGCCCTGACCTTCAAAGGTTGGGGCTTTTTATATTTGATCCTACTGACGACACTTTGCGCGTATGAAACTCTTTTGGTTAGGTATGGCAGCTCTCTTGTCTGTTTGGCTGCAAAGTCCTGACCAGACTGATCCGCAGGTTGAAGACGATGATACCGTAGCGGTTTTCAAAGCGAGTTACCTTTTCAAATTTGCTACTTCGAATGACTGGCCAGAAGACGCCAAAACAGGGCCCTTCAAGGTTGGGATATTCGGCAATAGCAGCGTGTACGAGAATTTCCTCAACAAATTCGCGACCCACGCCGTAGGTAGTCAGGTAGTGGAAGTGGAAGAAATCACCAGCGCCAACTTTGATGAATTCTATCACATGATCTATGTCGATAGAGCCATGTCGAGTGAATTCAAGAAAGTCATTAGCTCCGTTGGAGACGCCCCCACTTTGGTGGTTGCCGACGACAAGTCGTTCATCAACAGTGGTGCCTGCATCAGTTTTGTCGTCGTAGACAACGCAACGAAATACATTATTAACTCCGAAGCAGCTCAGAAAAAGGGCATCACCTTCGGTTCAACCATCATACTATGGTCAGTCAGCGAATGATTCAACGCCTTGGTGCCTTGTTGCTGATCATCGCTCCGTTGTTCAGCCTAGCACAGGGAACTCCAAAAACCGAAGAGGCTGTACGGATTTACCAAACAGGAGATCTGATGGCGGCAAGAACACAGATTCTTGATGCCCTGCAATCGAGCGAAGAGAAAGACCAAGCCTACACTTGGTTCGTGAAAGGATTCATTTTCAAAGAGATCTTTAAGCAGATTGAGAAAGGCAATCCCTTCAGTGAAAACCGCGAAGTAGCGGTGGAAGCCATTCTGCATTCCATGAAACTCGATGGAAAGGGGGAATACCGTGAAAACAACGTGAACGCCCTCAAATACTTGTCGTTAACCTACTACAATGATGCGGTTCTGTTGACGAAATCGCTCAATGAGTCGAACCTTGAATTCCCGCTTCAATTCTACCAGCGATACAAGGAGCTGTACGTTCACATCGAACCAGCGAAAGATCACAAAGAACAAGACCTCGAGTTCTATAAGAACATGGGGAAGGCCTGCCGTATTCTCTACGAAAAGGAAGACGGTACCAAAGTGATCTACTTTGATAAAATGGTTGACTTTTACAAGATGGCCCTAGAGGTGGCTCCTGAAGATTTTCAGGCGAACTACAACCTGGCTGTCAACTACTACAACAAAGGAGTTTACAAGATTCGTAAGATCGATCACAACACGGAAATCTTTGAATTAATTCGCATTCAGGACGAATGTGTTGCCTTGTTTAAGCAAGCCCTGCCGTTCATGCTTGCAGCACACGAGGCACAGCCTGAACACGCAGATACCCTTAAAGGACTCATGGCAATCTACCGCTCACTAAGTGATCGTGAGACTGCCATGGCTTACCAAGAAGAGCTAGAGAAGTTAATCACTGACGGTAAACCGCAAGACTAGCCTTCATGAACTTCAGGTTTACTATCCCATGGAAGATCGGTGTCGGTTTTGGGATGTTCGTTGTGGTAACGGGCGTCCTATTCTTCTTGACATCTAATACCTTGAGTGAATCGCGATCAATCAATCGCGAGATCAACGAGGTGTACGCTCCTGGGATCGAAGCTGTTGAAGAACTATCCACCCAACTCAGCTATAGTGAACTCCTCATCCGCTATTGGGGAACCGTGCAGTCGCGAGACGATGTGCTCGAAAAGCGCAACATGCGCACGCTCATTGGGACAGAGATACCAAGTCAACTAAGCACCCTCGATTCACTCAGTACAGAATGGAACAATGAAGAGCAGTTCGTCTTAGACAGTCTCAATACAACCATGGAACGACTGTTCATCTTGTACCAGCAAGTCATGGTCAAGCTCCCTGATTTTGAGAGCTACGCAGATCAAATGACCCGGATGGATATCGAGTTCCTCCTCCTACCAGATGAGGGAATTGATACAGAGTTACGCTCAGCGAAAGGACAAATTGATCGACTACTACAAGCCCAGCGAAGCAATCTGCTCAGTGCTACGCAACGTAGTGATGCTTTAGGCGATCGTCTGCGCTTTCTCGCAGGAAACATCTCCATCTTCATTCTGATTGTGGGAGTAGTCATTGCCTTCTTGGTATCGCGTTCCATTGTTCGTCCGGTAAATGAACTGAAGCGCACACTGCTCTACCTCGGTAAAGGGATCTACCCTCGCTCTACCGTTGAAGTGACTTCCGATGAAATAGGACAAATGGCCTTCGCAGTCAATCGTCTCGTGGACGGCTTAAAGAAAACAAGAGAGTTCTCTGCCCAAGTGGGTTCTGGAAACTTCGAAGCTACCTATACACCACTTTCTGAAGATGATGAGCTTGGCTTTGCGCTGCTGAAAATGCGCGACGATCTTGCCGCCAGTGAACGCCACCTCGAGCGAAAGGTAGAGGAGCGTACCAACGAAGTGGTGCAGCAAAAAGAAGAAATTGAACGCCAGAAGGAGCGGGTAACTGAGCTTTACAAAGACCTCACAGACTCCATTAACTACGCGAAGCGCCTCCAGCAAGCCATCCTTCCAACCAAAGAGTTTGTCTTGGATATGTTCCCTGATTCCTTTGTCATGTATCGTCCGAGGGATATCGTTTCTGGTGACTTCTACTGGTTCAAGACCACTGGAAAGAAGAACATCTTTGCCGCCGTTGACTGTACAGGACACGGGGTGCCAGGAGCCTTCATGAGTCTGGTGGGTCACAACGTACTCAACCAGGTAACGAAGGTGTTCACGCGGCCATCTCAAATTCTGAATAACCTCAACCGACTTGCCGCCGAAGCCTTGCGCAGCGAAGAGTCAGAAACAGGCGTCTCTGACGGCATGGACCTAGCCATGGTGACGATTGATATGGAAAGTCTTGAGTTGGAATATGCAGGGGCATACAACCCATTGTATATCATCCGAAACAAAGAGATTATCCAACTGAAGGCTGATAACTTCTCCATTGGCTCCTTCCGCTTCGGTGAACGCGAGTACACCAACCACAAATTTCAGCTGGAGAAAGGAGATGCGATCTACGCCTTCTCTGACGGATATGTGGATCAATTCGGAGGAGATAGAGGCAAGAAGTTCTTGAAGAAGCGCTTTAGAGAAACCCTCTTATCTATCTCTGATCTGCCCATGGATGTGCAGCACCAGAAATTGAACGAAACATTCGTTCGCTGGAAAAAGAGTCTAGATCAAGTAGACGATATCTTGGTAATCGGAATTCGCGTCTGATTATCCAGAGAAGACTGAACCACTCATGACATAGCTGTCTTTCGGGTTCAAACACATTACTGGAATCTGCGCTTCATTTGTGATCATCTGCTGCTCGTAACCACCACCGATGATGCTGATCAAACTGTTCTCGTAGAAGTTCATGATCGTAATCAAGTCTGCATCAATCGAAGAAGCGTATTTCACAACGGCCTTCGCAAATCCAGAGCTCTTTGACTCACTAATCTCTACATCGAACTCAATCTCACGCTCCGAAAGGAAACCTTTGGCGTAAGTGATGTTACGGTCGAGTTGATTCTTAAGGAATTCATCCGTTTCTCCTGGAGAGATGAGGTGAACGCGGCTGTTGAAGTACTTCGCCATATCTGCTACCAACGAAAGCTTTTGCTTTGTTTCCTTGTGAAGGTCCAAAGGCACAACGATGTCGTCGTAACCACCTTCGCGGATGCCTTTCTCCTGAACAACGATGAACGGAATAGTAGAATCAGTTACGATACGCAGGGCACGGCTTCCAGTAATGAATTGCATTCCTTTCATTCCGTGTGTTCCCATGATAATCATGCTAGCACCCATCTCTGTCGCCACATCGTCAATGTCTTCGAAGATGCTACCGATACGAACGATCGTGTTGATCTCGAATCCACTCTCTTGCTTCACTCGGTCAGCTAGCGTTTCAAGCTTTAGGCGAGCCTCAGAAATGAACTTCTTGTTCTCGATAACGTGAAGCACATTCACTTCAGCGTCAATCGCTTTACCAACAGTGATAGCGTGGTTTAGGGCTGTGTCACCAACTTTGGTGAAATCAGTAGGTACTAGGATCTTCTTACTCATGGCGTATTGGGTCGTAACTGCTTTACAGGTCGAAAATAGCAATATCTCATGTGATAGCTCCTAAGCGTGTAGGAATTTTCCTAGGAAGGATGGGTGTCAGTGTCCTACATCATATGGAAATGAACCACTTAGCTTCGTATCGTCTAATGACCTATTCAAGGTCGGATCATCCATCCTATACCACTGTTCACTTTTAGCAAACATGATGATCTCAATAGGCAGCCACCGGCCCCAACCGGTGGTTTTTTACCAACCATGCCTGGTGTCAGAATATTCCTACAGATGGCTTATCAGTAGTCCTACACTTCTCGAAATGAGGAAACGTAACTTCATAGAGTTGAATGTAAGAAAGCTGAATGCAGTTTTCTGACAATGAACGCACCGATCTATTTTTTTCTCATCAGGCGCCGGGTCTTGTATCCGGCGTTTTTGTTGGGTGTCATGGAGGTTTTCCAATAGATTTGTGCCACTGATCTCCCCTGATGGAACGTCTGAGAGCTTACCTTCTTTCTATTCGCCAAAAGCATGCCTTGATACTCATGAGCATCGCTGTGGGTATAGCCTCAGGTCTTGTAGCCGTCATCCTCAAGAATATAGTATTCGGAATTCGTCGGCTACTCACCGAGAACTTTGCCATTGACGGCCTAAACTGGCTTTACGCCATTTACCCAGGCATCGGTATTCTTCTGACACTTTTAATCGTCAAACGATTCTTGAAAGGTGTCCACCCCGGGCCTGGAATCCCTTCCACGTTATACGCCATTAGTAAACGAAAAGGGCAGCTTCGTCGAAAGCAGATGTTTGCCTCCATCATCACCAGTATTTTCACTGTGGGTTTCGGGGGAAGCGCCGGACTGGAGGCGCCTGCGGTCCAATCGAGTGCAAGCATCGGGTCTAACATCGCCGCTTCGCTGAAGATGAACTACAAAACGCGCATTCTGATGATTGGATGTGCCGCGGCTGGTTCTTTGGCGGCCATATTTAAAGCACCGGTGGCAGCGATCATTTTTGCCGTTGAGGTGATTATGATTGACTTGACTACGGCCAGCTTAGTTCCGCTCTTGATGGCTTCGCTGTCGGCATTGTTGACCACCTACCTTTTTGTGAATGACGGACAACTCCTGAGTCTTGATGAAGTGGCTCCGTTCAAGGCGCGCTACTTGTTTTACTATGTGGTATTGGGGATTGGTTGTGGGGTGTTCTCGTTCTATTTCAATCGCATTTACTTGTGGATTACCCATCGGATGAACGCGATTAAGAACGGTTGGGTTCGTGTCGCCTTCGGCGGAATGTTACTCGGAGGTATCATCTTGGTATTCCCTCCGCTTTATGGTGAGGGTTATGATATCCTGAATGCATTCCTCCGTGATGATCTTAGGGAAACCACTGTCAACTCAGTTTTCTTTGAAGTGTCGATGGAGTCGTGGTATCTGCTCGGTTTCCTCTTTGCTTTGATGGTGTTGAAGGTAGTGGCTACCGGAATTACACTCGGCTCTGGTGGAGTTGGTGGAATTTTCGCCCCTACGCTTTTCATGGGAGGAACCTTTGGATACTTAGTTGCGAAGGTCTTGCAGAAGACTCCCGCAGCCGGCGATATCCCCGTTGGTAATTTTGCCTTGTTAGGAATGGCTGGCTTGATGGCCGGAGTGCTTCATGCGCCCTTGACCTCCATCTTCTTGATCGCTGAAATTAGTGGGGGCTATCAGCTTTTTGTTCCTCTAATGGCTACCGCCGGAATAGCTTATTACACCAGTCGACTCTTCACGAAACACACGATCTATACCCGCGAGCTGGCTGCGAAAGGGGAGTTGATTACGCATAACAAAGACAAAGCAGTGTTGACCTTGATGAGTCTCAAAGATGAAATCGAAACCAACTTTGCGACCATTCAACCGGAAGACTCCTTGCGTGAATTAATTGCTGTTGTCAGTAACAGTAAGCGAAACATCTTTGCAGTAGTTGATCCTGCTGAACGACTGATAGGTATCCTCATGTTGGATGACATTCGATCGATTATGTTCAATACAGAGCTGTACGACGATGTCAAAGTAAATGAGCTAATGACACTCCCGCCGGAGATCATTCACCTTTCAGATCGGATGGAAACGGTGGTGTCTAAATTCGATGATTCTGTAGCCTGGAACCTGCCTGTGGTCGATGAGCAAGGAAAGTACATTGGCTTTGTCTCTAAGTCTCGACTGTTCTCAGCCTACCGCCAAGTCTTGGTGGAAGTTTCCTAAAAAGAAAAGCGCCTCCCCGAAGGAAGGCGCCATCTTGTTTAGTAGTTGGTGTCTTTATTCGATACAACCTTGGTCAATCTGAGAGATCGCGTCATTGTTCGGGAAACACTGTCCGCTAGGAAGTGCATCCGGTGTGTAACGCACCAAGTTTGGATCGTACAATGCGTATTCAATGAAGTTCACAAGGTCATCAATCTCTTGTTCTGTCAATTGAAGTGCATGGAATTCTTCTGCCAATTGTGAAGCAGGAACATTCATGTTTTCGGCAACCGCATTATTCTTGTATTCGATAACTTGACGAACAGAAGTGAAAGTTCCTCCGTGGCCAAAGAAAGGTGAGTCTCTAAGGTTATATAACTGAGGAGTCTTGAATTTGTATTCATCTTCAGGATTACCAGTGAATCCACCACGTCCTTTATCGTCGTCAGTTCCATTGATGACATCTGGGCCAGACAAGTCATTCATCCCGATACCGTAGAAAGTCATGCTGCTAAGGGCAGGTCCCGAATGGCAGCTGTTACATTCTGCTTTAGAGAAGAACAACGTTGCACCACGTTTTTCGCTGTCAGTCATGGCGTTTGTGTTTCCACGAAGCCAGTCTTGCCATGGTGATTGGTTGGCCAATATTGTTCTTTCATAAGCTGCAATCGCTAAACCTCCAGTTCTGTTGGTATAACGCGTTGCTTCTGGCCAATCCGGGAATGCTATGTCAAATAGTTCTTCATACAAGTCGATTTCTTGACATATTTCTTCGTTGATAAGACTACGATGGACGGTTAATCCAGCAATAGCTTGTGTTTCAACTCCTTGATGGCCAAAGTTGTTGTTGAAAATAGGTGTCCCTGGCGTCCATTGAGACTCTGTGCCTTCATTCACTCCAGTGGCTCCGAACTGTCCATTCCATAGCATTACATCTTGATATGCACTGTTCATAATAGTAGGAGAACGGCGCGTTTGTATATCCATTGAGTCAGCAGGGTAAGCTGGATTGGCTTCTCGCCCTTCACCTGACATCCCAAATCCAATGCCACCTTCTCCTATCCCTTGTCGAACATTGGCCTGAAATCCAGCCGCTGAGTGATGACAAGTCGCACACGAAAAAGTCCCAGTACCAATTTCTAATCTGGGATTAAGACCTATCCCCGTTTCATGGAACAACAAACGACCAAGTTCAACCTTGGCAGTGTTCAATGGGTTCAATGGGTCTTGCGGAATCAGTGAGAACTGATCGCTCTCCGGAAGAATGAAATAATTTAGCCCCTGTCCATTCGACGCCGTTTCAAGTACTTCACGGAGCTGAGCATCAAGATCTACCACTTCGGTAGTTTGATCATCGGTCTTGTCTTTCTTACAGCCGGCAAGCGTGAGCAATACCACCGCTGATGCAAGGAAGATCCGGTTAATAGATCGCTGCATTATGAGTTTTTTAGTTATAAGTAGATTGTCAGTTATCACAAAAATACAACATTTCGTCGACAGTAAATCGACTTTAGTCGTTAGAGTGCCTCCAAAAAGGTACGAGTGACAGCTAAGAAAGTTTCAGGCGCTTCGGCGTGAAGCCAGTGTCCAGCGCCGTTTATCGTCTCTAACTCAGAGTTTGGGAAGTAGTGAGAAAGGTAAAACTGATCTTCGTCAGTTATGTAGTTTGATTCGCTACCTCTAACGAATAATGTATCTGTCAAACAGATCTGTTGGTCGGTTTCGTCTACAATTACCCCGATCTCTCGGTTCAGCACCGGAACATTGAATCGCCAAGCGAGTTCTCCTTTGTTCTTCCAATAAAGATTCTTCAGTAGGAACTGACGCACTCCCTCTTCTTCAATGTGTTGTTCGAGGTGTTTACCAACAGCTCCTCGGGTGCCAAGGGAATTTAGGTCAGCTGTCATCAGTGCCTCTAGTATCTTTTGGTGGTGAAGAGGGTATGGCTTTGGAGCCATGTCAGCAACGATGAGTTTATTCAAGGCATAACTATGCTCTGAAGCAAAGAGCATCGCTGTTTTTCCACCCATCGAATGACCAATCATATCAACGTCGGTCAAATCGTGATCTTCCACAAATTTGGCGAGGTCATCAGCCATCAATTCGTAACTGAACTCATCAGCATGAGGAGAACGACCGTGGTTGCGTTGGTCAACAAGGTAGACTTGGTGGTCTTCCGCATAGCTGCGTGCTAACGTTTGCCAATTATCTCCCGAGCCAAACAGTCCGTGAAGAATAATGAGAGGTCTTCCTTCCTCACCAATTTTTCGGTAGAACAATTCCATGTGCTAGAGTTTGCCGAGGTACATTTGAACCGTGTTCTCTAATCCATAGTACAAGGCGTCGCTTATGAGTGCATGGCCTATGGAAACTTCTTGCAGTCCTTTCACTTCTTGAGCGAAGAAAGCCAGGTTATCTAAGTTCAAATCGTGACCTGCGTTCACGCCCAATCCAATGTCTCTGGCAAATGCTGCTGATCGAACAAAAGGGGCAACAGCCTCCTCAGGGTTTTTCGCAAAACCGGTAGCATAAGCTTCTGTGTACAACTCAATTCGATCTGAACCACATGCTTTCGCGCCTTCAATCATGGCTTCATCAGTTTCGATGAATACACTGGTGCGCGCTCCCCATGAAGAAAGCTGGGCAATGACATCTTTCAAGAAATCGGCATGCTCAATGGTGTTCCATCCAGCGTTGCTTGTTAGTACACCCGGTGGGTCTGGGACAAGCGTCACTTGGTGTGGTTTTACCTCCTCAACGAGCTTCATGAATTCAGCGTTAGGATACCCCTCAACGTTAAATTCTGTTGTCACAATTTCCTTTAATTCTCGAACGTCGGCGTAGGTGATGTGACGTTGATCAGGCCTTGGGTGAACTGTAATTCCCTCAGCACCAAAGGCTTCAGTGTTTTTGGCCGCGAGGGCCACATTCGGCGTATTCCCACCTCGAGCATTACGGATGGTGGCGATCTTGTTAATATTTACGCTTAATCTGACAGAAGTTTTTCTCATCTGTTGAACAACTTGTTTAAAAATTCAACGTCCTTTAAACAGAGGCAGCCCTCATGCGGTTAACTTGTTGACGCAAAGGTAGGGCTATCTGTAGCTGGAAAACACATGGACATCAATAACATCATAACGAACGAAATTCCTTCGCTGATCGCGAAAGACAGTATAGAAACCGCAATCCAATACATGGATGACTGGAAAGTAGGCCATCTGGCTGTACTTGACGGAAAGAAGTTTCTTGGTCTTCTCGACGAATCAGTGCTGCTCAGCGCAGAAGGTGTTCAGAATAATGTTGGCGAGTTTGAATTGATCGATATCAAGGTTAGTCCGAAGGTGCACATCTTCGACGTGATTGAATTGATGGTTGACTACAAACTCAGCATGGTGGCTGTAGTGGATGAAGAAGGAAATTACCTCGGAGAAATCCTTCCGTTCCATATCATCGAGTGTTTGGCAGACCTCACAGCGGTTCGTCAAGAAGGTTCAGTCATTGTTCTTGAAATGAACGATGTCGATTACTCTCTTGGTGACATTGCCCGCCACGTAGAAGCAAATGATGCCAAGGTATTGAGTGCTTCAGTAGCTCGAATGGGCGATAGCAGAATGGTGCAAGTCTCGCTCAAGATCAACGAAACAAGCATTCGCGGAATCGTGCAGACCTTGCAGCGTTACAATTACACCATTAAGGCTACTTATGATGCGCCGAACTATCAGGATGACCTGCGCAATCGCTATGATGAGCTGATGCGCTATCTCAATACCTGATCCTCTTTTCCCCATAGAATATTGATACCTTCGTAAGCATGAAGCTCGCAGTCTTTGGTAAACGCTTCGAAACCGAGTACATCGATGCCATAACTGGTCTACTCGATATGCTCGTGATTAGAGGGCATGATCTTCTCGTTGGAGAGCGATTTAGTCGTTTCTTGAATGAGATCGGAATCGCGCTTCCTGCGAAAGCAGAAATATTCCACGACCATACAGAAATCGAAGGGGCAGATGTCATGATCTCCATTGGAGGTGATGGAACCTTGCTTGATACCCTCGGTGTTATCCGAGACAAAGACATTCCTGTGCTTGGTATCAATACAGGACGTCTCGGGTTCCTTTCGAACATTCCAACAGATGAAATCGGCCAGGCCATTGATGCGCTAGAGAACAAAGAGTACAAAATCGATGAGCGTTCTTTGATCAAGGTTGATTGTCCTGATCTCACAGATATTGATTTCCCATATGCGCTCAACGAAGTGACGATCCACAAAAAGGAAGATGCTTCGATGGTGACAGTGGATGCCTATAAAGACGATAAGTTCATCAATACCTATTGGGCAGATGGGCTGATCGTGGCCACACCAACAGGGTCTACGGCTTACAGCTTAAGTTGTGGAGGTCCGATTGTGATGCCAGGGTCTGAAAATTTCATCCTTACTCCAATTGCACCGCACAATTTGAATGTTCGTCCACTGGTAGTGCCGAATGATTGTAAAATTCGTTTGCGTGCTGAAGGACGAGCAGAAGAATTCCTTCTAACCTTGGATTCGCATAGTTATAGCTTGAAGGCTGGAGCCCAGGTAGTCCTTTCTACAGCGGCTTTCCGGATGAAATTGATCGATATGGAAGATCAGCATTTCTTCCAGACGATTCGCAATAAGTTACTGTGGGGAATTGATCGAAGGAATTAAGGTTTCGACTACTTTTGCAACACAATTGGAAATATCTCGTTTATAGTGCGGTATGCGTTTAATTGTCGCTTTCATATCATCTTTATTTCTGCTAACCGCAGGAATTGATCTCTCCGCTCAAGGAAAGAAGTTCGAAACCAGTCGAGAATTCGGTTTGGTAGCTGGTACTTCATACTACATCGGAGACATCAACCCATACCAACACTTCAACGGAACGTTACGAGTAGGTGGAGGCGCGATGTACCGAGAGAATCTAGACAAGCGTTGGTCTATCAAGGGCCAAGTATTCTACGGAACCATCGAAGCAACAGACGCTGATAGTGACGATCTCTGGCAACAAAACCGTAACCTGAGTTTCCGAAACGAAATCATTGAAGGTTCTGTAACGGTAGAGTTGAACTACGTGGACTATCAAATTGGAAACCGTAAGGATCCAATTTCCCCTTACGTTTTTCTTGGTCTTGGGTACTACTCACACAAGCCGCAAGCGAACTACTTAGGACGTTGGTACGAGCTTCAGCCATTAGGAACAGAAGGTCAAGGAACCTCTGAAGGAGAAGCGCCATACAGTTTGAATGGAGTGTCAATTCCATTCGGTGTTGGACTAAAAGCCAACCTGTTCAGCATTGTAGCCATCTCTCTAGAATGGGGGATGCGCAAGACATACACCGATTATCTTGACGACGTGTCAACCACTTATGCGAATCCAGCTGTTCTGGCTGACGAAAGTGGAGAGCTCGCAGTCATCCTTTCAGACCGCAGTTTAGGACTCGAGGGAGACCTTGAGAACAACGCCGGACTGCAGCGAGGAGACCCGGGTAGACGCGATTGGTTCAATTTCACCACTGTAACCCTTTCCATCCGTTTAGGAAAGCCCCCAACAAGCTGTTGGAATCAGTAAGGAAGTCCCCTTCTTTTTGGGTACATTTGCCGCTGAACTGCGGAGCTGCGTTGTTAAAATTGCTTAACTGCGCATATCCTGCGTTCTACTCCGTTAGGAGAATGACCAAAACAACACCAATTGCATGGGGGAGATCGAGGGCATTGATCAGAATAATATTCCGCAGCATGTCGCCATTATTATGGACGGCAATGGACGTTGGGCTCGTGAAAAAGGCCAAGAACGCATCTTTGGCCATTTTAATGGGGTTGAATCAGTGCGCTCTGCGCTGAAAGGAGCACGCAAACTGGGCGTGAACTACCTCACACTCTATGCATTTTCTACGGAGAACTGGAACCGTCCTCAAGAGGAGGTTGCAGCCCTCATGGATCTGCTCGTTCAAACCATCGTTGATGAGGTGAGCGAACTCGATCAAAATGATGTGCGTTTACGCGCTATTGGCGCGTTAGACAGCCTTCCGCCGAAGGCAAAGCTTCAGCTCGAAGCGGCCATGGAACGCACTGCATCAAACAAAGGAATTCAATTGGTTTTGGCATTGAGCTACAGTGCACGTTGGGAAATCGTGGAAGCGGTTCGCTCGATCGTAGCCTCTGGAGTGAAAGCCAATGAGATCGATGAAGAATTGATCACCAAGCACCTAACAACACAGGATATACCAGACCCGGAACTGATGATCAGAACCAGTGGTGAACAACGTATAAGTAACTTTTTGCTGTGGCAAATCGCTTATGCAGAGTTGTACTTCACTCCGAAATTCTGGCCGGATTTCCGCGAAAGCGATCTTTACGACGCGATCAAGGCTTACCAACAGCGCCAACGACGTTTCGGGAAGACAGCAGAACAGATCACTCTAACGAACGAAGAAAAGTAATGCTTAGGAACGTCCTCATTTTCCTGGTATGTCATGTCGCCTTATTTGCTTCAGCGCAGGTAACCCGCCTCGGTGAAGTAGTTGATTATAGTTTGCCATCTACCTACACTGTTGCCGGAGTTACCGTGACAGGTGTGGAATTCAGTGATGTGCAAGCCATCAAACTTTTTGCTGGGATTCAAGTAGGTCAAGAGATTACCGTACCTGGTGACGATATCACACAGGCCATTAGAAATCTTTGGCGTCAGCAGCTTTTTAGCGATATCTCGATTTACGCCGCGGAAGTTCGTGGTACCGAGATCTTCTTGGTCATCGACTTGAAGGAGATGCCTCGACTGGGGAAATATAACTTCCCTGGTTTGAAACGCTCTGAGCGTGAAAGCCTGCGAGAGCTACTTGATCTTTACTCTGGACGAATTGTCAATGAAAACTTGATAGCTACTACCAAGAAGAAGATCATTGATCACTACATCGATAAAGGATTCTTGAACGCTGACGTGACGGTGACCACAGAGCCGTATGACCAGATTGAGAATAGCGTGAAGATGGCCATCAAGGTGAATAAAGGCCAGCGCGTGAAGATTTCTGAAATCAACTTTGTTGGGGTTGAAGAGATGAGCGAGAAGAAACTAGCTCGTTCAATGAAAGAAACCAAGCAGAAGGCTTGGTGGCGGGTGTTCAAGAGCTCAAAGTACATTGAGGAGAGCTACGAAGGAGACAAGGAAGCCCTCATTGCGAAGTATAACGCGAAAGGTTTCCGCAATGCGCGTATTGTTTCTGATAGCATTTACCGCACCGCTGATAATCGCATTGCCATTGACATCACCGTAGATGAAGGAACGCAGTTCTACTTCAGAAACATCTACTTCAGTGGTAACACGAAATACAGAAGTTCGCAGCTTGATTCGATCCTAAAAATCAAATCAGGGGACGTTTACGACGCACAGATGTTGGAAACGCGTCTCTACATGAACCCGAAAGGACTAGACATCACAAGTCTTTACCAGGATGATGGATACCTCCAGTTCCAGGCGTTCCCAGTAGAAGTATTGGTTGAGAATGACTCGATCGATATTGAAGTGAGAATGTACGAGGGTAAGCAGTTCCGCATTGGACGAGTGACTGTGGTAGGAAATACCAAGACAAACGATCACGTAATTTACCGCGAGATCAAGACCAAGCCAGGAGCCCTCTTCTCTAGAACAGATATCATTCGTACACAGCGAGAGCTTGCGCGATTGAATTACTTCAACCCGGAAGCCTTCCAGGTGAATCCAATCCAGAACGATGATGAAGGAACGGTAGACATTGAATACGTAGTTGAAGAAAAACCTTCCGATCAGATTGAGCTTTCTGGTGGTTGGGGTGGAGGCCGTGTGGTGGGTACCCTCGGTTTGAGCTTCACCAACTTCTCACTTCGTCGCATGTTCAAGAAAGATGCTTGGCGCCCAATCCCTTCAGGTGACGGACAGCAATTGAGCATTCGAGCGCAGTCGAACGGGGTGTTCTTCCAGAGCTACAACCTGTCATTTACTGAGCCTTGGTTGGGTGGTAAGAAGCCGAACTCATTAACCTTCGGTGTTTATCACTCAATACAGAGTAACGGACAGCGACGTACGATTGATGGCGAAGCCAACCCGCTGCGTCAGTCATTGAATATTACAGGAGCTAGCATCGGTTTCGGACAGCGTTGGAAGCGTCCAGATGACTGGTTCTTGATGTACGCTGGAATTAGCTACCAGCACTTTGACCTGAATAACTTCCAGAGTTTCTTCTCATTCGCGAACGGTAAATCGAACAACTTGGCATTGAACTTCTCAATCCAACGTAACTCGGTAGCCGATCCGATCTTCCCGACCTGGGGGTCGAATGTGAAGTTTAGCTTTAAGGCCACTGCGCCATACTCATTCATCCGCAAGAACGTTCTTGGAGAAGATGTTGACTACGCATCAATGACCGATGAAGAGAAGTTCAAATGGGTAGAGTACCACAAGTGGAAGTTCACTGCGAACTGGTACACGCCACTGACGAAAGGTAGCGAGGAAAACAACCGCAAGCTGGTCCTCAACGCGAACTTCGGTATGGGTGTTCTCGGACTTTACAACAGCGACATTGGTCTTTCACCTTTCGAACGATTCTACCTCGGAGGGGTCTTCCTTTCTGGTTTCGTACTTGACGGACGTGAAATCGTAAACCTTCGTGGGTACGATGACCTTTCTGTGACCTACCCGAACCCTAATACAGGTTCACCATCGATTGTGAAGTACGGAGTTGAACTCCGCTACCCACTTTCAACGAATCCGAACGCAACTATTTACGCACTTAGCTTCTTGGAGGCAGGTAATACATGGGCAAATGTTCGTGACTTCAACCCGTTCAATGTAAAGAGAGCAGGGGGTGTTGGTCTTCGAATCTTCCTACCAATGTTCGGTCTACTCGGACTGGATTACGGATGGAGATTGGACGACATTCCAGAAGTCCCAAATATGACCCAAGGACAGTTCCATTTCAGCATTGGCATGAATCTTGGAGAACTGTGACATAGAAATATTTAATTTCGCCTTCCTGAGCCTGAAACAATTTTAAAATGAAGAACATACTTGCAGCGTTTGCCTTTTTGCTACTCTTGCCGACGATGTCATCTGCCCAGAAGTTCGGATATGTAGATACCGACTACATTCTGAAGCACATGCCGGAATACACGGAAGCACAAGCTGAGTTGAACCGCCTTGCGGCTGACTGGCAAGTGGAGATCGAAGCGAAGTATGAAGCCATCCGTTTGTTGGAGGAATCATACAAAGCGGAGAAGGTGCTCCTTACACAGGAAATGCGTCAGCGTCGTGAAGATGAGATTCGCACGAAACGCATGGAAGCACAGGAAATGCAGAAGGCGAAATTCGGTGTGGATGGCGAACTTTTCCAGAAGCGAGAGGAACTGATCAAACCGGTTCAAGACAAGCTTTACGAAGGAATCCAAAAGGTGGCAGACAGCCGTGGATACTACGTAATCTTCGACAAGAGTAACCAGAGCAACATGCTCTACACCAACCCTAAATATGATCTCAGCGATGACGTGATCAAGAAGATGGGTTACACGCCAGGAGAACTGGTAGAAGACGATAAAGACGGAGGCGGCGACAAAGGTGGAGCCAACTCTGGAGGAAATAAGGGTAACTCAGGAGCTGCTGGCGGAAACCGCGGTGGTGGTGGAGACACTCAAATGAAAAGAAAATAGGACTTAATACAACGAAGCATAGATTATGAAGCGCACGCTTTTACTCACCATTTTTACTGCACTACTTGCAGTTCCAACTCTAGCGCAGAAGTTCGGACACATTGATTCGAGCGCATTGTTGGCAAGCATGCCTGAAACAACTGAGATCCAAGGTAAGATCGAACAAGAGGCGCTTGTTTACGAACAAGAGCTTCAGAACATGCAGGCATCATTCCAAGCGAAGTACGAAGAGTACCAGCAGAAAGTGAACACTTGGCCGGATGCAATCCGCAGCTCGAAAGAGGTTGAATTGCAAAACCTACAGCAAGGAATTCAAGACTTCTCTGTGACAGCTCAGCAAGACCTTGCAAAATTGGAAGAGACACTATTGACACCAATGCTCGACCGCGCGAAAGAAGCGATTGAGGCCGTTGGTAAAGAGAACGGATTCACTTACATCTTCGATACATCGACTGGTGTAACCGTGTACAACGGAGGTGAAGACGTGATGGACTTGGTGAAAGCCAAGCTCGGAATGGAATAAAAACCACCACAAATAATAGAAAAGCACTCTTCGGAGTGCTTTTTTTTATTCTTTTGAAGTCGATGGAAGCACCAATTGGCATCTTTGATTCAGGAATTGGCGGTTTGACCGTAGCCAATGCCATTCGCAAGAAATTGCCGAATGAGTCTTTGGTGTACTTCGGCGATACCGCCCACCTCCCGTATGGTGACAAGTCTCCTGAATTGATTCGTCATTATGCTGCGCGCATTGCTCACTTTCTTTCTGATCAAGGGTGTAAGATGATTGTCATCGCCTGTAACACGGCCTCATCACATGCCTTTCAAACAGTCAAAGATGTCGTTGGTCCTAATGTACCGGTGATCAATGTGATTGATCCGGTAGTCAACGAAGTCGTGGATCGTTATCAGGGAAAGAAAGTGGGAATCATCGGAACAAAAGGAACAGTGGATTCACGCATCTATCCGCGGAGAATCAAGAAGGCAGATGCTTCGGTAAAAGTAGCTTCGCTGGCAACACCACTACTTGCCCCGATGATTGAAGAGGGATTCTTCCGGAATACAATTAGTCAATCCATCATCCATAATTACCTCGAGAAGAAATCACTGAGCGAGATTCAGGCATTGATACTTGGCTGCACGCACTATCCTTTGATTAAGCGTGAGGTGAAGGCTTTTTATGATGGTAAAGTAGAAATCCTCGACTCTCCAGGGATAGTCGCTTCCGCGATAGCGAAAACACTAAAAGAACACCAACTCGAAAGCCAGCGCAAAGCAGATTACCGGTTCATCGTATCTGATAAGACCTCTTCATTCGAAAAAAGCACGCGCATCTTCTTCAAAGAGCGCATTAGCCTGGAAGAACTTCGGATTTGGGATTGATCACTTGAACCAGCTACCATACATGACGTAATTGGAAGCAAGTTGCTGCAAACGCTCAATAGACTGACCTGCATCCATTTCTTTGACCTTCTTGGCTGGAACACCAGCCCAAATTTCACCGGGCCCTACTTGTGTTCCTTCTTTCAATACAGCCCCAGCGGCAATGATCGATCCGGATGAAACATGGCATCCATCCATAACGATGCTGCCCATGCCGATAAGCACATGATCATCAATGGTGCAGCCGTGCACAATTGCGTTATGGCCGATGCTCACATCGTTGCCAATGGTGGTCGCGGCCTTCTTGTAAGTACAGTGAATGATCGCACCATCTTGCACATTTACGCGGTCTCCGAGCTTGATAAAGTGGACGTCAGCGCGAACGACGGCATTGAACCAAAAGCTGCATTGGTTACCCGCCGTAAGTTCTCCAATCAGCGTGGCGTTAGGAGCAATGAAACAGTCTTTTCCTAGTTCAGGGGTTTTGCCTTGACATTCTATGATCATAAAGCCAAGGTAAGCAGGGTTTTTCTGGCATGCTTTCTGTGTTTCAAATAATTGTTAAGTGAACCGCATGTCAGACATCCTTTTCGGGATTTGCTTGTCTTTTATGTACCAAGTATGCTAACAATTGCGAATGGATACCTCTCTCATCCATAAAAAGTATGCAGCTCGACTCGGCATGGCTATACCGAAATCGGCTGATCTGAAGTTGCTGATGGATCTTCATCGGCGACATCAGGAAGTCATTCCTTTTGAGAATATTGATATCAGAAATCAGCAGCCTCTCAGTCTGGAATGGCACGACTTGGTGGCCAAGATCCTTGATCAGAGTAGGGGTGGTTTCTGTTACGAACTCAATTACTTGTTTTGTTTGCTCCTTCGTCAATCGCACTTTCGAGTACGTATGATCAGTGCCAGGGTGTTTTCGAAATCTGGAGATCTCGGACCTGAGTTTGATCACCTGGCGTTGATGGTGGCGCATGGGGGGAAGAAGTACCTGGTAGACGTAGGCTTCGGATCATTCTCAAGCATACCTCTTGTGATTGAAGAAGGAATGATCCAAGAAGATCAAGGGGAGTACTATCGCATCAGTCGCTTTGATCGAAGATATATGGTGGTAGAGCATTCACGAAATCGTCGTCATTGGAAGTCATTGTATCTCTTCACCTTGGTGCCTCGAACGATTGAAGAGTTTGCACCGATGTTCAGGTATCACCAGCATTCGCCAGAGAGTATTTTCACACAAGGCACCTTAGCTACCCTGCGAACTGCAAACGGAAGAGTCACATTAACCCATGATAAGCTAGTGGTGACCAATGGGGATGAACGCTCTGTGAAGCGAATTGAGCCTTCTGAATTTCAAGCTTACTATCAAGAGCATTTCAACACTTTCGGAATGCACTCTGAATCAGTACTGTAATTTACTTTCGGCGTATATTGCATGAATGCGCCGTACCCTAACCAACGCCGGATTTTTTCTGGCTCTTTTTTGTTTTCCTCTTCTTTCCATCGCCCAAACATCTGATGAATACATCAAGATGAAAGCTGACTCAGCATGGGATTACATCTTGTGGACAGAAACACGTCCTGATGCCATGCGCATTGCAGATGAACTCGCGGAGATTGGAGAGAAAGAGGGCATCTTCAAAGCAAAGATCAATGCGGTTCAGATTAAGGGCGAGAACTTTTTTTACAGTCCGTATCTCGACAGCGCCCTTTATTACTACCACATAGCCTATGACCTCGCCACGAAAGAGGGAGATACGAATGAAATGGCGTACTCAGCGGTTTCGTTGGGGGTTACGCATACCGATATGGGTCAAGAAGACTCGGCGTTGTTTTGGTTAAACGATGCACAGCAGATTCGTGAAATGCGCAAAGACACCGCGAACCTACTATTCGTTTTGTCCAAGAAAGGCTGGTTGTTAAACATGGCAGATCGCCATGATGAAGCGATGGAGGTCTACCTCTACTCCTACGATTTAGCCGTGGCAAGTAAGGATACGCTTGAGCTGGCCAGTGCGATGTTGGGTATGGGTATTCTTCATAAGCGGCAAGAGAATTTCGCTAGCGCGGAAGAAAGCCTCCTTGAATCGATAGTATTGAGTGAATCAATCAATGATCCTTACAGTGCGGCTGCAGCTCGAGGGAACCTTGGACTACTCTATAAATCCATGGGTAAGTACGAAGAAGCTTACGAGCTCTATGCTCCCATCATTGCGTTGTACGAAGAAGCACAATTCACTGAAGGTCTCATGAGTGCCCATGGTAACCGCGCCATTATCAGCAACCTCATGGGAGACCCGGATAATGCGTTAATCGAAGCGAGAAGGGCCCTCAAGTACAATGAGCTACGAGGACGAGATGAAAAGGCGGCAGACTACATCAATGAAATCAGTAAGGCCAAGTTATCGCTCGGAGAGTTGGACAGTGCGCTGTACTACGGTGAGCAAGCACTAGCCTTGGCACAAGATGGATTGATGTTCGAACGCAAACGCGATATCCACTTGACCTTGAGTGATGTCTATTCCGCCAGAGGCGAGGATAAACTAGCCTTAGAATCATTCAAACTACAGGCAGCGATGAACGACTCCATCTTCGAATTGGAGCGTTCAAAAGAGGTCTTGGCCCTACGCGAAGAATTCGATTCGTTGAAGAGAGAACAAGAAATTCAACGGCTTGAAAGTGAAAAGGAAATGGAACGTCTCCAACGGAATACCTTGATCGCCATTTTGGTAGTGGTGGTGTTATTGTCTTCCGTGATTATCGTTCGTGAAGTCGGACGTCGCAGAAAAGCCAAAGAACTGCACGAGGCTGAAATCCAAGTAGCAAATCTTGAACGCGGACGACTAGAAGATCAGCTCGAGTTTAAGAACCGAGAATTGACTTCATCAGCATTACACTTGGCGCAAAAAAATGAGCTCTTGGCGCAGATTAACCAAGAGCTCAAAGAGTTAGAGAAGAAGAGTAATGAACAGAGTGAAACAAGGGCGCTCACGCAGAAAATCGACTTCGATAAACGCATCGACAATAACTGGGACGAGTTCACCCGTACGTTTACGGATATAAATGCGTCATTCTTCGCCAATCTTCAAGCTCAGTATGGGAGCTTGAGTAAAGGTGAGTTGCGCCTTGCTGCTCTGTTGAAGATGAACCTTAGTTCGAAGCAGATTGCCACCATTCTTTCGATTTCTGAAGACGGTGTTAAGAAATCCAGGTACCGTCTGAGAAAGAAAATGGAGCTAGAATCGAACGAAAGTCTAGAGTCAGTGATCTTGGCGATTACTTAATCTGGTAACGCTTCGCATACTCAGACCAAACACCCGCGAGAAGCTCTCCGCTGTGCATTTTCTTTAATCCTGTTATAGGATCATCCAACAACATCGCCAAGTCAGGGTATTGCTGATAGTCAGCTCCGATTTCGTTTAATTTTCCTTTGACGTGTGTCATGTGCGCCACGAATATTTCTTGGTAGTCTTCGAGCCACTCTTCAAACTGAACTTGTTCAGACGTGGAAGGCACCATTGACTTCGCCAGACTGTTATCATAACTCGCTGCTGAAGCAGATGCATCCCTACCCGTTTCCGCGCTAGCGAAAGAAGGATCATCACCATTGGCTAAGGAAGCAATCATTGACTTCAACAGTTCCATTTCTGACTTCATAGAAGCCAATTCACGTTCTGTTTCAGCAACACGTTGCGCAAGGTCATTTGTGTTGAGCCCAACAGCCACATTGACGATGTTAGAACCAATGTTATCACCGCTTTCCCAAGCAATACCGATGATTTCGTTGAAGCGATGGGTAGGCAATTCTTCGGGTGAAAACGCCACGCCAAATCCATCATTATTTCCGCTAGGTAAGATGTAATCGCCTTCGTTTACCTGACCGAGGACTTGGGTTGGAACCTGGCCGATGAAACCAATCACGGCGTAGTCAGATTCTTTGCCTTCTTCAGGCATATTCCCCAGTACAATAGGGTTGGTAGAAACCACCATGTAGTGATCAGCATTCGCTGTGTTGTAGGCAATTTGTCCGGCGTGCACACCCACAACTTGACCTGGGTGAAACTGCTCTGCAGGATTCATTTTTGGAAGGTATTCAGCATAATCAGCACCACCTGAGCTGAAGTTGCAGCCTACATTTAACTCGTAGTACGCCGTTAACTCAACCCATTGTGCGCCCATTACAGCCGTATTTAACACCATCACTGTAGCCTCACCGATGTCCAGCTGGGCGCTACATGCAGCTCCTTCTGCAGCAATGAAGGCTTGCTCTAATCCACCCATCACAACATCCCAAATGAAACGGAAACTGCTTTGAAGCTCGTCAAGAGTTTGTCCTTCAACACGACCAACTGCCTGATCGCTACCATTAATGAAAGTGAGGAAGTTCTTTGATTCGTTAGCCGTGCCATCCACCTTGATCAGGATTCCCTGGTTTGATCCTTCAACGATAAGCGGGTAGCTGTCGAACGCAAACTGATCACCATTGATGTCTGCATCGATGATTACTTGATCGTTGAGGGAAGTCTCTCCGTTTACTTCGAACGTTGATTCTGCCGTAGCCGGACCATTCATTGTGGTGGTATTCGTCACCGAGAGATCAAGAAATTCCGCGCCAGCGTTGAAAGTCACATCACCATCAAAAGTGGCATCCCCAGAGAAATACGCAGCAGCGCCGTTGTTGACATTGAAGTTGTCATTAAGTTGAGTCAAACCGTCAACCGTCAAACTTCCTGTGAGGTAAGTCGGTGAGCTATTTAGAACGTTCAGTTCACCCATGAGATCAGTGTTTCCTTCAACCAATAGGTCTGCTCCGAAAAGCGCATTCCCGCCGTTTAGGACATAGAAGTTGCTATTTACCGTCGTTTCGCCATTCAACGTTGAACTCCCTTCAATGACTTGATCGCCTGCGGCATAAATATCACGGTGGTAGGCGTAAGGCAAGAAAAGCAGCTCTTCTCGACTCAAAACTTCGAAGTCTGTTCCTGTATATGAAATCTGCACTTCGAGCTCCTTCGCCGTACCGTCCCAATCAATCATATTGAAAGACTCATTTCCGAAACCAGTGTGCTCACCACTTCCGATGATCAAATTGACCATACCGAAACGATCTGTCATCGTCTCATGCAATTCCTGGTATTCCACGTCAGAATCGCTGTTGTACACGGTGAATAGCAGTGAAATCGAAGCTTCAACAAGGTAGTTTCCAGTGATATCAACCCCGGGGATTTCTTGTGCGTTTTGATCAATGATCAAGGCTTGATAACTAAAGCCGTCTGTTTGTGCGCTAACGCGGAATAGGGCAACAGCGCAGAGGATGAGGATGATTAGCTTTTTCATGATCCTTTCAATGAGTTTTGGTAGCAGTAAGAGCAGTATTTAGATCCGACGATGACGCCGAGGGTTAAGCGATGAACCGAGAAACGAAGCGTCTCTGGATCAGTGGTGAATAGAGGTGAGCCGTAGCCATATTCATATTTCAATCGAACAACCACGCGACCATCAGCACAGTAGTTGACACCAAGTCCTCCATTGACAAAAAGGAAGGTTTCATCGAATTGCTCTACGCCATTGAGGTCATAGATCTCGTTATTGACGACTTGATTTCCCGACATCAAGAATTCTGGCTCGAAGGAAGCGCGGGTGAAGAATGACCATTCTTTCTTTTTGTAGAACTCGTAGTCCATGCCCACGTTAATCCCAAAATAGCGGGCACTCCATTCGTAGGAGTTGCCGTATACGGGATCGTTTCCAAGAGAGCCGTATTGATTGAAGGTGAAGGCGCCTGATGCATGAAAGCGGGGTGATAAATTCCGGCGATAGCCGAGCGCATAATGGAAATTCGTTTGATTCACGAGGCCGGTAAGCTCTTGTCCGTCTGAATTGGTGTAGTTGAATTTGCTGGTGACACGTCCTGCTTCAGCAAACACCTGTTGTGCTTGAGAAGAAACCGCGCAAAGAAGCAAAGTCACGACGATGAGTAGTAGCTGTTTCATTGCTTGATGACTTGAAGACTGACCGAGTTGACTTGGTCAGTAATGGTGATGAGGTAGCTGCCCGCAGGAAGCTGGGATAAGTTGATTTGGTTCTGTGTTGCGGCCGTGCTGGTCTCTTGGTAAAGTTGACGTCCGGTCATATCATAAGCACTGATCTGAATGGAAGAAGTCTCGACACCCTCCACTTGGATCGTCAGGATATCTTGGAACGGGTTAGGCCAAGCGTCTACCATCAATAGGCTTTCGGTCTTTCTGACTTGCGAAGTCATCGGTTGCTGAAATCCTTCAAAGACCAAAAATTGATCTGTGGAACGGGTCCCATTTACGCCTGACTGTCCGGAGCTATGTGAGACCAGAACTTGGCCAGAAAAACCACTCTTGATGGCCGCGTTTCCGATGCTCGAGTGATGCACTTCAAGCTGACCGAAAGAGGCCATACTGGATGCCATGAATAGGATCCAGAGGCCGATAGAAATGTGTGCGTTGATTGACATGAGACAAATGTGTGGATCACGCACCTCCTACCCTAATTATAGGGGTGGACAAAGGGTGGACACATTTGTAAGTGTCTAACAATCAGGAAGAAAAAAACGGGCTCAAATTGTGTAGTCTACCCTAAGACGCATCAAGGATGAACAAACCGAAGGTGTTTTCCAGGTTGATCGGGTAGATTGATGACATAGATTCCTGAGGGAAGATCTTCAATCCAAAGGTAGGACGGCGCTTGTTCGTAGTACCTTACGATTTGGCCTGTGGTGGTATAAATTACGAGAGGGTTGTTGAGGGCTTCACCAGTGATGAATATCTCGTCTTGAAGAACTCGAATTTGGTCTGTGATTGAAACTTCATCCAGATTCACACTACAGAAAGAGAGGACCTCTTCTGCGCTGTTGCAATTTTCAAGATTGTCACTGATGAGATTTTCTCCGTTTGAAAGTAAATGACCGCAGACTGAAGCCACTGAACAAGCGGAGAGCATTGGATTAAAGTCAATTTCGAGATACGTGAAGCCGTCAGAGTTAAAGTTGGCAATAGCGGAGATGTCATTAAGTAATGCGTTGCCTTCTATTCTTATTTCACCCTGAAGAGAGCCGATGTTATCTATTCCGCTTAAGTCTATTAGGAGATCACAATCGTCAATGGTTAAGCCACCTAACACAAAGCCAATGGGCTCGAGATCGGACAATGAAGGAATCAGGGTGCAATCACTCACCTCGAGGGTTCCTCCGATAGATGATAAAGAAGACATACCTTCCAAACTTGTGATGCTGCTCTCAGTGATCCTGAGATTGCCTCCGATACTAATCAGTGATTGGAGTCCATTCAAATTGTTAGGTCCATTTTCATTTATCTCTAGATAACCTCCGATGGTTATTAGGCTCTCTAATCCCGTAAAGTCTTCGAAACTCGCCTCGTCGAGGTCAATATTGTTGGTCACGAAATTCAGGTTATCGAGCCCTTCGAACGAGAATGAACTTCCCTCATCAATTGAAATTCCTCCTACAGTAATCACATTGTTCAGTCCTTCAAAGCTGGTAAATCCTCCGCATTCATTGCAGATGATGGTGCCGTTGATCTGGGTGATTTGCTCCATTCCCTCGAAATTTGAAACACCTTGAATGTAAATGTTGCCATCAATGGTGGTGCAATCTGGATAGTCAGAAGCGAAGTTTAGTGTCTGTGATTGATCATTTAGGTAGAGCCCTTCCGAAAGGCATGATTGCGCCATTCCCACATGAGTGAGTGAAGATAGAAGGATGAAGAGAAGGAAATTAAGTAGCCTGAAAGTCATTGGCTTAAGCTAAGGGTTTTCAGTGAGAGAAATCTTCTTTTTTGCGTTAAGGTGTTGTTAATCAGGTTATAGGTGATAAGTATGAACGGTTGAAATCACTGATTATCAGTATACCATTTCCCAAGATGCTGAACCATTCGTCACAAAAAATCAGCGTGCGACATGGAAAATGTTTCCCTTTGTCATCAAGCAAGAGAACTCCGTTTTCTGCTACGGACAAAATAACTGTTATGCGAATCTTACTCTCTTGTCTGATGCTCTTGGTATCAGGCACTCTCTCAGCTCAAGTAGGTTCTGTTTCTGGAACGCTCATCGACAACACCAATTCACCGGTGCCGTTTGCCAATGTTATTCTGTACAGTGCTGCAGATAGCAGCATGGCGAAAGTGGAAGCGACAACTCAGGATGGGGTCTTCAACTTCATTGAGGTTCCAGTTGGTCAGTACTACGTAGATGCGTCGTTCATTGGATTCGACAACAAACGCATTGATGACGTTCAAATCAATTCAGGTGAAGAAACGAAGTTGGGTTCAATCAAAATGAGCCCTTCATCTGTAGCGCTGGCAGAAGCAGAAGTCGCTGTGGAACGTCCGTTAGTTGAGATTTTACCTGACCGCACGGTGTTCAATGTGGAAGGAACGGTGAACAACACTGGAGACAATGCCTTCACCTTAATGCGTAAAGCGCCAGGGGTAAACGTAGATAACAATGACAACATCAACGTTCTAGGTAGAGCTGGGGTCATGGTTTACGTTGATGGCAAGCAGCTTCCTTTGTCTGGTGAAGACCTCGCGAATTACTTGAAGAACCTTCCTTCGGATCAAATCGATCGTATTGATATCATTACCAACCCAGGTGCGAAGTACGATGCTGAAGGAAATGCCGGAATCATTGATATCCGCCTAAAGAAAGACAAGACGCTAGGTGCGAACGGAAGTGTACGTGCTACGTACACTCAAGGTCAACGCACACGAAACAACGCCAATTTCACGGGGAATTACCGCAGCAAGAAGGTGAACGTCTTCGGCACTGCGGGAGTCGCGAAAGGAGAAGGGTTCAATGATCTTTACTTCGACAGCTTCCAGAATGACCTTCACTTGATTGAATCGAACTTAATTGGAAACGAGTGGGAGACCGTAAACCTGCGACTTGGAGCTGACTTCTACCTTGGTGAAAAAAGCATCATTGGTGTCTTAGCGAATGGAATGTTGAACGACGGGGTAAACACCATCGACAACCAAGTGACGATTTCTCCAGCAGCATCCGATGCTATCGACAGCGTGTTGATTGCAAATAGCTTCACGAATACCGACAACACGAATCAGTCGTACAACCTGAACTACCGCTATGATGATCGTGAAAAGCAACGCAGTTTGAATGTTGACCTTGATTGGGGAAAATACTCGACAGATTCATACCGTACACTACCAAACATCTACTTTGATGCGGGGCTTCAAAACCAGTTGACATCGATCACGAACTACTTTGATACACCTACAGATATTGAAATCCGTACCGGACGAATTGACTTTGAAAATCAACTCTTCGGAGGGAAGCTGGGTGTAGGAGCTAAGTACAGTCAAGTGATCTCTGATAACACCTTCCTTGTGTTTGACGATGCAGATGGAGTGCCTGTTCAGAATGATACCTTGTCGAATATCTTCAACTACGACGAAGTCGTTTATGCCGGTTATGTGTCGTACAATCGTCAGTTCGGTCAGAAAATTGGGTTGAGCCTCGGACTTCGCGCGGAGCAAACAGAAGCTACAGGTGACCTCCAGGCATTCTTGGAAGAGTTGCGTGAACCACCAGTAGCACTGAACTACCTTCGTTGGTTCCCAAGTGCAGGACTTACTTATACCTTCAACCCTGCGAACGTTCTTTCGGTGAATTACGGTCGCCGTATTAACCGTCCTGACTACAACGTGTTGAACCCGTTCAACAACCAGCTGAGTCAGATCTCTTATGAGAAAGGAAACCCGCGTCTGCAGCCTGAGATTGTGAACAATGCAGAGATTGGGTACACCTACCAATACCGATTCAACTTTAAGATTGCATACAGCCGTACTGAAGATCAGATCACACGATTGATTGGACCAGATGAAACAGACCCACGTGCGACCTTCATTTCTTGGGACAACCTTGCCACACAAACGGTTTGGAGCTTCAATGCGAGTATTCCGATGTCGGTAACAGAGAAGTGGAGCACTTTCGTCAACCTGAGTGCAGCGCACACAGACAACCAAGCTGACTACGGCGACGGAGCTATTGTTGACGTTCAAGCCTATTCGTACAACATCTACACTCAGAACACGATTACCCTTCCAAAAGGGTTCAAAGGTGAAATCTCAGGGTGGTTCAGCGGACCAGGAGTTTGGGGAGGGGTATTCCTCTATGATCCAAGTTGGGCCTTGAACTTAGGGGTGAGCAAGAACTTCTTCCAAGACAAGTTGAGCGTACGAGCTACAGTCAACGACATCTTCTACGAAAGCGGATGGAGCGGAATCTCAGAATTCAACGGCCTCATCAGCACCGGTAGAGGAAACTGGGATAGCCGTTTCTTCAGCCTCTCAGTAGGCTACAACTTCGGTAACCAAAGCGTCAAATCACAACGCCGCCGTGACACCGGACTTGATAGCGAAGCAGACCGCGTAGGAAGCTGAGGAATAATAAATAATGATTTCTGAATAATGAATGGCTATTCACTGTTCAAGACTTACGCCTTAGGCCATAGGCCATAAGCCTGAACGCTTTTTTTGTAGCTTCAACCCCATGCAACTGAAGCTCATTGCCTACTTGTTCTTACTTAGTCTGGTTTCGTGTGTATACGCTGAGTTCAGCCGAGGGGTAGACCCATACCCAGAAGACAATTCCTTCATTTTGGTGGAAGCACTCGGTGATTCACTTTACGAGTTGAACCTGCATGAACGCATTCGAAAGCGCGATAAAAAGATCAACACTGACCTTCAAGCCTTCGCAGCTGCAAAACCAGACCTTCGTGAAGCATTCGGTGAAGACGAAGACATCCTCGTACGAGCATACGCCTTCCACGATATCAATGGCTACTGGATTGTCAAAGGATTACTCCCAGAAGGCTTCGCAGGCGGCACCCTCGTGGCAGTAGTAGATTCGAGAACCGGGGAGACTGTTCGCGTCATGACATGGAGGTAGATAGGTGCCCTTTATCCTCTTTTGAATAATAATTAGTGATTAATAATTACTGAATTTGAGATTCTCTCGATTGAGAATTTGTCACTCATTACGCCATACGCCATACGCCATACGCCATACGCCATACGCCATACGCCATACGCCATACGCCTAATTCACTGCTTCAGCCGCATCAATAACCCCCCAACCAAACTGTCCGTCGCGATATGGGTAGTTGCTTGACGCTTGTTTGAGGATATTCTTTACCTGATTCTTGCTCAGTCCAGGGTTTTGTGCCCAAACCAATGCGGCAATTCCGGCTGTGGTTGCTGTGGCTGCTGAAGAACCCCCCGTGTAGTTTGGTTGATTTCCGTAGTCAGCGAGAGTGATTGGTCCGCGGTCGGAATCGTTGCGGTCTTGCATGACGATCACGAAATCAACTTGAGAACCTGAATGACACTCGACGCAGCGCTCCATTGGAGCTCCAGTTTTAATCCCTGTTACTGCAGTTGTCTGACTCATATTCGCTGGGAAGATCACACCCCACCAGCTTGTCCAGCTGAGGCTTGTGCCGGCCGCACAGAATATGAGCTTGCCTTGGTTGTTAGCGTAGTGAATAGCGTCAGCTACTTGTCCGCTGTAGAAGACATCACCGAGCGACATTGAAATGATTCTCACATCACCGCGGTTTCCGAGGTAGTAGTACGAGTCTGAAACGCCGTCTTTTTCGTTTGACGTGTTGATGATGACATCTGTTGTTCCACGGCAGCTTACGAGGTTGGCGTCGTAGGCTACACCTACGCTGTTTCCTGCGGAGTTACGCGGTGCGGCGATGATGCCAGCCATAGAAGTTCCGTGTCCACAATCGTCCCAGATGCCGTCGTTCCAGCACCACCACCACCAACATTCTTCGTAGAAACCGAGCTTCTCGATACTTCTACCTGCAGACCATCCACTACTGAATGAGTTGTTCAGTTGCGGTTGGTTTTGGCTAACGCCGGAATCGATCAATCCAATGGTGATGTTATCTCCTGTGCTGCTGTTCCATGCTTCTTCGATGTTCATGTAGTCGTAGTTCCAACTCACTTTCGTGTTTGGGGAATCTACGTAGTAGTCGACACCGTTTTGAAGTGAGTAGTCCGGTGTGTTTCCACCACAGCCTAGTCCGGAACGTTGCTGTGTTTCTGTACCGTAGCCCATAGGTTCAACGTAGCGTACTACTTCCATTCCACGTAACTTAGCAATGGTCTCATAGTCTTGGACGAATACGTTGAAGTAAGGCAACGGCTTTTCTCCGAAAGCAAGGATGTCTTCCGCTTTTACCTGACTTTCTGGATGCAATCTGTTGGTCTCACTGACGATGAAATCGATCAACGCATTGCGTGTTTTCATCCATTCTTCGTCGTTGACGTTGATTTGGTGCATCACATTTTCGATGCCCGTGAATCCGTTCGGCTGATAGCCAATTGATAAGAGGGAATCAGTGTTCACTGCCGCACTCCACAACATATGGGTCGACATGTTCTCCCACTTGATCACGCCATCTCTATGCAGCAGTTTCAAGGCTTCTTCGTCAATCTCAGCTCTACTTGCTACTTGGGTAGGAATACGTTCTTCCGCATTCCAGCTCGTTCGAAGATCCGGCACATACGGAGCAGGCGAATCGTCTTGAACTTCCTTTTGACAAGCGGTAAACAGAAGAAGGATGAGAGAGCAAAGTAGAACAACTTGGCGCATAGCTTTGGATTTAGTTTGCCTTCAAGTTATTTGAAATAAGCGTGTTAGGGAAGTGTTCGTTGCGCAGAGTTTTAAACAAGTGTCCTTTGGTACGTTGTTCGTTGTTCGTTGTTCGTGGTTTTGAATTCACGAAAAAAGGGCCCTAAAAGAGCCCTTAAGATGTTTATTGTAGACGGTTGACGGTTGACGGTGGACGGTTGACGGATGTCTCTCGACCCTAGTCTCTAGTCCCTCGTCTCCTGTCTATTTAACTCGTTTAAAGTAGAATCGAGTGATGTAGATTCCGTTATTGTCTGTTTTGTCTCCTACAGATTCAACGCCGGCTGTGATGCTTACTAGTTCCCATCCTTCGTTCATCATGGTGTTCACCTTGTTGTTGATTACCGCGTCGTTTGCAGCAATGTTTTGGAAACGGATTCCACCGATGTTGAAGAAGTTGAGGAGCTTCGTTTCTTCGAAGTTCTTCACGCGAATCTCACCGCGATCAGACTTGTTTCTTGAATTGTCTTCTGCGGTGCGGACAGAGGTGAATTCTTTGTAGTCGCGTTGTTCTAGGGAAGAGATGATACGAGATCTACCTAATCCGTTAGGGATGATCGATTCCACGACAGTGAAAGAAGTAAACTCATAAGTAGCAGGGGTAGGAGAGGTGCTGAAAGAAGCAAGTACAAATGCTAGAGCTACAACAGCTACTCCAAGGGTGAGGTAATTGAGTTTTTTCATATTGAGAGATTAAAATTGTTTGCGTTTTTAATTGGTCTTTCAAAGCACAAAGACCGTTCCGTTTCTTGTGTGATTTGATACATTTCGGAAAATCTTTCCATGGAAGCACTTTTTACCGAAAAACAGAAATTTAACCAGTGGTGGTTATGGTTAGTTCTACTTGCGGTTGCATGTATTCCAGGATATGGTGTTTACGCCATGTTTTATCAGGCGGGTCAAGTTGGATCGGAAAAGGTCTCTGGGGTCACCGTCATCTTCACAGTGGGAATGGTGCTGATTCTGTTGCTTCTTTTTCTCATGCTCAAGTTAACCACCACCATAGATGAGCAGGGTGTTCATATCCGCTATTTTCCTTTTGTCCGTCGGTCTATTGCTTGGACTGAAGTAGAGAAGGCCGCTGTGATTGACTACGGTTTTGTTGGCGGTTGGGGAATTCGCTTAAAAACGAAATACGGCACGGTTTACAATGTCAGCGGAAGAATCGGACTCCATCTCGAATTGAAAGATGGCAGCCAGTTGGTTGTTGGAACGCAGCAGCAAGATGAGCTGAGCCAAGTGATCAGTGAACTTCGAACATGAAGATGTCGCCGTCAAGTTTCTGACCAAATAGATCTTCAATGCGTTCTCGCGGTATTTGGTTGAAGCCTTCTATGGTGATTTTGGAATCGTCCATTGAGCTAGATTCCATGGTGGAGCCGTTGTGATCTACAAAGCGAATCATCTCGTAGTTCTTAATGTCGATCGGAACTAAAGACAGCGTCAATCCGGGCGATGAGATATCCAAAGTTTCACATGGGTTTAGTTCTAACGAAAGCTGACAGTTGAAATGAATAAAGTGCCTGCCTCTTGGGTCTTCTGGTAGTTGTATTACCGTGCAATTAAAAGGCAGGTCTTCTGACTCTTCTTCGGGATAGACTTTGGTGATTTCATCGATATGATGGTCAATTTCAGGGTATAGCTTATAGAATTTGAGATATAGGTCCTGACTATGGTCAATGTTATACTCAACTCTTAAGGTGTCTCCGTCGACTATCAGGAGAAGATGATTATCTGCCGCAAATTCGTATTTACCTTCCATTACAAGGACCTCAAGGATATACAGAGCGAAATTTTTGTCCTTGTCAAATCCGATATAGCGATCACCGTCAGCGTGATAATACATCTTCTCCAAGTTCTCTGATTGACCAAAAGACAGAAATGGAATGAACGTGAGTATTATGAGCGAAAGGCGAAAGATCATAGCAGTCGAGTTCGGTTTAACGTCCTCTAAAACGCCAATTTGAACCATTAAGTATTCCAGTAAGCTTTTTGTCTAGTCACTCACTAGGGTGGCATTTTCTTGCGTTACTTCACAGGGGATGCATTAAAGACTAGCAACATGAGATTAGACAAATCAGCCATTTTATGCATCATATTTTTAGGGTCTTTGGCCACGTTGACTTCGTGCAGGCCAGATGATGAACAAGACAACGAAGAGGTAACAGAGATCAGTGCCTTACCGGCATCTATCGTTTATCCATCCGACAATCCATATTCGAATGCGAAGTTTGAATTGGGCCAACTGCTGTTTTGGGATCCGGTGCTTTCTGGAACCAATGAGGTGGCTTGTGCGACGTGCCATCACCCAAGTTTGGGCTACTCTGACGGACGTGCCTTATCGTCTGGTGTGAATGGTCAGGGTTTGGGACCGAATCGCACTGGAGGAGTGGTTGTGAAGCGCAATTCGCCTACCGTGATCAATACGGCCTACAATGGCATTAGCGTTTCGGGAACGGTTAATCCAATGGCGTCTCCCATGTTTTGGGATAACCGTGCTTCGAGTTTGGAAGAACAGGCTTTGCTTCCTATGCTTTCTGCTGAAGAGATGCGTGGTGTGGCTATCGCCGAATCGGACATTCTCGATACGCTTGTGAATCGCTTATTGGCTATCGCCGAATACAGAAACCTCTTTGAGGCGGCATTCGGAAGTGATGAGATCACCGAAACGCGCATTGCACAGGCATTGGCGAACTTCCAACGTGAAATCGTAGCGAATAATAGTCCGTTCGACCGCTACATGCGCGGGAATATGAATGCCATGACGAACGCTCAAGTGCAAGGTATGAACACCTTTATCGAGTCAGGCTGCGCCGATTGCCACGGCGGTCCGATGTTTTCTGATTACGAACTCCACACCTTGAGTACACCCAATCACCCACAGGTAGAAGATGAAGGCGCCACAGGCAACTTTGATTTCCGGACACCTACACTCAGGAATCTAGCTTTCACTGAGCCGTACATGCACAACGGCGTTTTTGATGACTTGGAAGAGGTGCTTGAGTTCTACCGAGATATTTCCGGTGGAAATGCGAATTCACAGAACCCAGATGTGGCGAACAATCAAATTGATCAAGACGCCCGCGACCTGCGCGTAAACGGAGATGATATGGACGAAATCATTGTGTTCTTGAATGCACTGAATGATCCAGATTTCGACACCTCCATTCCCTCAAGTGTTCCGAGTGGATTGCCGGTGGGTGGTGAGATTAATTAAGAGGGATTTTGATCCCCATCACCCCGCCCAAGAACTCCTATCCAAAGTTCGGTACTGAATAGCTTCGCCTAAGTGCTTAATCTCGATGTTTTCACTTTGATCTAAGTCAGCAATGGTGCGTGCTACCTTCAGGATGCGGTCATGTGCGCGAGCACTGAGATTCATCTTGCGCATGGCGGTTTTGAGGGTCTCGTTTCCTTCAGAGGTGAGCTGGGCATAGGTTCGCAGTTCATTACTTCCCATTTGGGCATTGCAGTGAAGTTCTTTGTGAGATTCGAAACGTTGAAGTTGAATCTCGCGAGCAGCGACTACTCGCTTTCGGATGTCATGGCTGGTGACTTTACTACGGGGTGTACTTAGCAATTCATCATAGTCCACGGGTGTCACTTCTACGTGCAAGTCAATACGATCAAGTAATGGACCTGAGACTTTATTCAGGTATCGCTGAACAGCGCCATTCTCGCATTGACACGACTTGAAAGGATGGTTGTGATAGCCACAAGGGCACGGGTTCATAGAAGCGACCAGCATAAAGCTGGATGGATAGTCTACCGTGAATCGTGCACGTGAGATGGTGACGACTCTGTCTTCTAGAGGCTGGCGAAGGACTTCGAGTACCGTTCGTTTGAATTCAGGTAGTTCGTCTAGGAATAATACGCCGTTATGTGCCAGTGAAATTTCTCCAGGTTGAGGCCAGCCTCCTCCTCCGACGAGCGCTACATCACTGATGGTGTGGTGAGGCGCCCTGAAAGGACGAGAAGTCACCAACGAAGTATTACTGCGAAGCCTTCCAGCCACAGAATGAATCTTCGTCGTCTCGAGTGATTCAGGTATGGTCAAAGGAGGCAGGATAGTTGGAAGCCGTTTCGCTAGCATCGTTTTACCCGCGCCTGGAGGTCCGATCAAAATGACGTTATGTCCTCCGGCGGCAGAGATCTCAAATGCACGCTTGATGTTTTCTTGTCCTTTCACATCTGAGAAGTCGATGGAAGCATTGGTGAGCTGCTCCTTAAAGATGGCTTCTGTATCGATCGCTACCGGACTGATCTCTTCCTTCCCCTTGAGGTACTCAATGACTTGACCAAGATTGTGCGCAGGAATAATCTTGAGTTCGTTGACCATCGCTGCTTCTTGCGCATTGATCTCCGGAAGGATCAAGCGTTCAAAGCCTTCCTTTTTCGCTTGAATTGCGATCGGCAAGGCTCCTTTAATCGGACGCAGTGTTCCGTCTAAAGAAAGCTCACCCATGATCATGGTTTTCTCCAAGGCTGAAGCCGGAATCTGTTCACTCGCGGCCAATATGCCAATCGCCAAAGGAAGGTCATAAACCGCTCCTTCTTTTCGAATGTCTGCAGGGGCGAGGTTGATGATGATTCCTTTTCCCGGCCAGTTCATTCCTGTTTCTTCAATAGCCGTTTTGATGCGCTGCTGGCTTTCTTTCACAGCACTATCAGGGAGACCCACCATCATAAAGTAGATGCCCTTTTCAATCCGCACCTCCACGGTCACGGTCGTAGCGGAAATACCGAAAATGGCAGATCCGTAAGTCTGTACTAGCATGTGTTTTGTTCTCGCGTGCGCAGACAAGGGTGTCGGGGAACTGTAGGAGCGCTTTACAAGCGCTGTAGGCGGTAGGCAGTAGGCGGTATGCTGCCGTTTTTGATTAATAAATAATGATTAATGAATAGTGAATGGAGCAAAGTTCTTGTCAATTGAAATTCACTAGCAAATTTTGGTCTTTGGTCTTTGGTCTTTGGTCTTTAGTCTTCGGACGCCGGACGCCGGACGCCTGACGCCGGCTAAGAATCCGCTCGCTCAATATGATCAATCAACGAGTGAATCACCTTGATATGGATTTCTTGGATTCGGTCAGCGTAACCGTCCCATGGGGCGCGGATTTCTACGTCGCAGAGTGGGGCTAGTTTACCACCGTCTTTTCCGGTGAGACCAACCACTGTGATGCCGAGTTTACGAGCCGCTTCCGCTGCGCGGAGTACGTTGCCGCTGTTACCACTTGTTGAGATCGCCAGTAAGACATCGCCTTCGCGACCTAGTCCTTCAATGTAACGACTGAAGACGTACTCGTAGCCGTAGTCGTTTCCGACGCAGCTCATGTGGGAGGGGTCAGAAATCGAAATTGCAGCAAGAGCTGGACGATCATCTCGGTATCTTCCTGAGAGTTCTTCTGCGAAGTGCATGGCGTCACACATTGAACCGCCATTTCCGCACGACAGAATTTTGTTTCCAAAGGAAAGCGCGTTCACCATGGCATCTCCCGCTTCGGCGATAGCCATTAGGTTATTCTCATTGGTGAAGAAATCGTTCAAAACGCGCGCAGCGTCTTCGAAGTGTTGGCGAATGTGTTCTGTACTCATGACGCTTCGAAGTTGGCACATTTTCCACAGTGGAGCAAAGAAAAAGGCCGACGTTTTACGGTCGGCCTTCAATCCTTTATAGGCGTTTGATTATTCCGCCGCGAACTGAGAAGATTCTGTGTTTCCGCTCAGTTTGTTATTCGTTTCCACCCCACATTCCAAGTAGCTTTGGTACTCAGAGACGTCTGGAGTGTATCCAACTGGGTTTCCTAGGAGTTCACCATCAGGACTCAACATTACGTAGTACGGTTGACTATTGTTGTTGAAGTAATGGTTCTGGAAAGTTGCCCACTTATTTCCGATGGTACGGATACGCTTCGTTTTTCCAGTTGACTCAAAAGTGAATACTCCTTGCTTTTCTTCAGGAAGCGAGTTCTTGTCATCAACATAGAGTGATACCAATACGAAGTCATTCTTGATCGTCTCCGCCACCGTTGGATCCGTCCATACTGTTTCTTCCATCTTACGACAGTTCACACAAGCCCATCCTGTGAAGTCAACCAAAAGAGGTTTGTTTACTTCTTTGGCGTGTGCCATGGCTTCGTCGAAGTCCATAAACTCAGGGTGAATTCCTTCGTGATCTCCATCGTGTGAATCACCTGCATACCAGCTGTAGAAGCTTGGTGGAGGGAAGCCTGACAGGAGGTTGTGGTTCCATGGTGGTGATTGTAGAACCCCTGGTGCCACGTAAATAGTAAATGCAGCCACAAGTGCAACAAACCCCACGCGGAAGAGTGAGAATTTCTTGATTGGTGAATCGTGAGGGAACTTCAACACACCCAGGAGGTATAGCGTCAGTCCTAGTCCGATGATAGCCCAGATCAAGAAGAACGTCTCACGTTCGAGAATTCCCCATTGGTAAACCAAATCGGCATTACTCAAGAATTTCACCGCTAAGGCAAGCTCCACGAATCCAAGAACAACTTTTACACTGTTCAACCAACCACCTGATTTCGGCATGCTGTTCAGTACTGAAGGGAAAGCAGCGAATAGCGTAAACGGAAGTCCAAGTGCTACTCCAAATCCTGCCATAGCGGCAGTAATTGGCCAAGGTCCGTTCTTAAGCGCGTTACCTAGAACGGTACCAAGGATAGGTCCTGTACAAGAGAAACTCACCAAAGCGAGTGTCAAGGCCATGAAGAAGATTCCGGCAAGTCCACCTACGTTAGATGCACTGTCTGCCTTATTCAATAGTCCGTTTGGTAGTGTGATTTCGAAGTATCCGAAGAATGAAATCGCGAACACAACGAATAACACAAAGAAAATGAGGTTCAACCACGCAGAAGTTGCGATCAAGTTGAGTGTCTCAGGGTCCGTTCCGAAGTGGAAAGGAACTGAAAGCAGCACATAGATCAATGCGATGAAGAACCCGTATAGCAATGCCTTGCGAATACCTGATCCCTTTTCTTGTCCTCCTTTAGTGAAGAAGCTCACGGTAAGTGGAATCATTGGGAATACACATGGTGTCAATAGGGCGATGAGCCCTCCAAAGAATCCGAGTAGGAATACGTTCCAGATACCTTTATTACTTTTCACCTCGTTGATCGAAGACTCAGCTCCACAAGATCCTTCTGGGTTGTCTAGATTAACCATTGGCAATGCTGGAAGGAGGTCGTCTGCCGTAACTCCTTCTTCTCCTTCGTATCCAACTGGCTGCCCCATTCCCGTAGCTAAGTTCACATTGAACTCAACCAACTCTGGTGGTAGACACATCTCATCATTGCAAACCATGAAGTCAACCCCGGCAGTAATCGTAGCGAGGTCTCCGTCAACCTTAATCTTCTGAAGGAATACTGGCGAACCTTCGAAGTACGCCAGGTCCATCATGAAGTTTGGATCGTAGTGTACGATTGGTGTCTCTTCTTCTGTTTCACCTACTGTTGCATAGCTATCTGGTAGAGTGAAGATGAAAGAAGTTGGAACTGGTCCTTCGTTGTTGTCTAGATGCTGAGAGTATAAGTGCCATCCTTCGTCGAGGTTACAAACCATTTTAATGGTGTGCGTTCCGTCGCCATTATCCATCGACGAGAAGTTCCATTTTGCGGGCTCGTAGATCTCTGGTTCTGGCTTCTTACCGTAGATTCCGCCGTCATCCGTACCTGCATAGGCAAGGTCACCTTCATTGAAAATGAGGGTAAAATAAATCGGGTCTGGGAAGATACACTTGCTATCATCACAAGCCATGTAATCGAGTTGTCCCTCGATTTCGGCTGATTGACCTTCGAACTTAAATCCTTGTCGGAACTCCACTTCATCTTCGAAATAGTTCAGGTCCATTTCAAAGTTCGGATCGTAGTGAGTGATGTGTTCTCCCTCTTTTAGGCTTCCAATAGTGGTGAACCCAAGTGTGTCTTTGAAAACGACAGTGGTTGGGATCGGTCCGAAAGCGTCTGGGTCGTCACTGATTACCGACGCATATACGTGCCATTTCGCTTCAATCGAAGCTTTTGCCACGAGTTCGAATTCGTTATTTGCCTTTTTCTCGATCGAAAGATCCCACGTTACTGGTTCTTCAATCTGTGCAAAACCACTCCAAGAAATGAGGAGTAAGGATGCCAATAATCCGAAAGTTGCTTTGAGTTTCAACATCGTAAGAATGTGTTAGATAACATCAAAAATAACGCTATTGCTTGGTTTTAGTTACGTCGTAGTATTTTTCGAATTGGAATCCTAAAACAGAGAAATCTCCTGTCCGACTTCCAATTTGAATCGTTTACGAACGGCCCAAGAGGTGAGGTAGAAGAGCGGGGTATCAAACAAAGCGACCAGCGCCTTGAATAAAAATCCGTTGAAGACGAGTGTCCAAAACAGCGCCCATTCAATTTCGCCGCCAAGGCAAAGCAATAGAATGACCGTAAAAGTATCGATAAACTGTGAGGTGAGGGTCGAAAAGTTGTTTCGAACCCAGAGCATCTTGCCTTTCGTGAGGCGTTTCCAGAAGTGGAAGACGCGGATATCAATAAACTGTGCGATGAGATAGGCCGTCATGCTAGCGCCTACCGCCATGGCTGTTTGTCCGAAAACATGGCTGTATTGATCGTCAGTTACTGGCGACCAGCTAGTTGCCGGGGCAGCGTTTCCGAGATAAATGATCAATAAGACGAACAATGAGGCAAACAATCCAGCAAAAACAACCTGATTGGCGCGTTTCGCTCCGTAGATCTCACTGATTAAGTCTGTAATGAGGAAAGTAATCGGGTAAGGCAATATGCCTACGCTTTGTTCGAAGCTGAATCCGTCAAAAAGCTCCCACGAGAAGAACTTTCGAAAGATCAGATTGCATGAAACAAGCGCTGCGATGAATAGTCCTCCGAGGAGGATGAACAGTCGAAACGCTGCTTCACGGTCTTTAGGTGATAGGGAGGCTTGATCCACCTCCCAAAGTTATGAAAACAAGCGTCCGGGGATACCGAGGAACTGAACCTTGCATATGCTTTGAATCGGCAAGGTGATATTTCGTTCCAAGAAAACGGAGCGATCTCCAAGGGCAACTACTCTACTTAGAATTGGAAAGCAGGCCTGGTCGTTTTCTACCCAGAATACGATACGCTCTTGATGTGCGCAGTCATACGAAAGGGCTTTCAATAGGGAGGTCATGCGCTGGCGTTTTGCCGGTTCGCTATGAAGGACATCTACACGAGATGCATGGAATTCGTTCAGGATCGCACGGGTTACGGTGCGGTCAATTGGAAAGTGAGACATGAGGGTCAGTTAGGTGAGTCCTTCAACGGAGATGTCTCACAAAGGTTTCAGAATTTGTCTGACAAGCTAAACTGAATGACTTGCTCTGTCTTGTCTGAAATCTTTACAGAATCTGCGATGCGAAGTCCTGCGAGCCAGATGATTTCTCCGGCGCTTTCAAAAACCCATGCATTCTCTTTTTGGGCTTGGCTCCATTTCGCCTGAGTGAAGATGTCGCTGAGCAATTGAGTTCCTTCTAGGCCTAGTGGACGCATCCTATCTCCTTCGTTCCATGGTCGAACGGTGATAGGGAAGTTGATCTTATCCGCGTCCAGCGTGGCTTGCCAGTCGATTCCCAAAATGGGAAAATCGGATTTTGCACCTTTTTCGATCTGAATATGCACTGGTGAATGGATCTCCTCAGTGTCGATTTCGATCGTAGCGCTTTGATCGCCTTTTCCGGAAGGTATTGTGCTGATTACTAGCGTTTCACGCTCTCTGATAATGCGGTGAGACTGGGAGTAGATTGCCTTGCCTGGCTTGCTGTAGAGCAGATTGATCATTTCGTCTACCCTGCGGGCCGGGAAGCCATAGTCGTTTCCGATGTGTCCCAGCATCAAGCGCTGAAATGGTAATTCGGCGAGGTCTTCTACATTTAGCTCGATGCCTTCTTCAGTTAAGATCATCATGCCTGGAGCTAGTTGACTCACGAATTGGTCAATGATGAAATTCACCTCGTCGAACATTGAAACTTGGCGTTGCACATTTCGCTCAAACCCTGGTCTGATGCGGCGCATCAGTGGTATGAGGTCGTGACGAATTTGATTGCGCGCATATTTGCGATCTGCATTTGAGGCGTCGGTTCGGAAAGGGATTTTCCGACTTTCAGCATAAGCTAAGATCTCTTCTTTGGTGAATCTCAGTAGCGGACGAACCACATTTCCTGAAGCTTCTGGAATGGCGTCGAATCCACCGAGTGAGCTGCCGCGCATGATATGCCAGAGGTAAGATTCTGTGGCGTCATCCGCGTGGTGTGCTGTGACAATGACATCGGCTTCAATTTCAGCGCGAAGCTCCTCAAACCAGTCGTATCGCGCTTTACGTGCTGCTTCTTGAATCCCCATTCCACGTTCCTTGGCGAGCGACTTGGCGTCAATTCTTCGAATGTGAACAGGGATGTTGTTCGATTGCGCGTAGTTGTCTACGAATGCTTCATCGTCATCTGAATCTTGGCCCCTTAGGCCGAAGTTTACATGGGCGAGATCTACCTCCATGCCCAGTTGAAGTAATAGGTCTGTTAAGACCATAGAGTCTGGTCCGCCACTAGTGGCAATGATCACGTTATCGTCTTTTAGAAGGAGACGGCGTTGTTCGATGTGTTGTTTGAAGGCTTGGAGCATTAGCGTAGTGCTTTGAATAGTGCATCTGCTTTGAGCAGGCACTCTTCGTATTCTTTCTCTGGGTCAGAAAGAGCGGTGATGGCTCCTCCAACGCGAGCTGAAAGATAGTGGCTTTCGCTATTGTATAGAAGGCTGCGAATCACAACGTTAAAGTCGAAGTTGCCATTGGGTTCAATGTAGCCTACGCTTCCTGAGTACAGTCCGCGGTCTGACCTTTCGATTTCGTCAATCAGCTGCATCGATCTCACTTTAGGAGCGCCTGTCATCGATCCCATAGGGAATGTTGCTTGCAGTAATTCGCTGAATTTCAGTTCCTTTTTCGCTAGCGCGGAAACAGTTGAGATCATTTGGTGAACGGTCTCGAATGAATAGATCTCGCAGAGTTCATCCACCTTAACTGAGTCTGGCTGAGCGATCCGACCAAGGTCATTCCGCACAAGATCAGTGATCATGATATTCTCTCCACGCTCTTTCTCGTCAGCTCGGAGCGTTGCTTTCAGCAGTTCGTCTTCCTCTGGAGTGTTTCCACGTCGTGTGGTTCCTTTGATGGGTTGGCTAATCAGTTGGTCGTCAATGCGTTTTAGGTAGCGTTCCGGACTGCCGCAAAGCAGGTAGGAGGCGTTTGTTCTGACAAAAACGGAGAATGGAGCCCTGGTAAGGTGATGCAGTTTCTTGTAGGTCTCAAAAGGTTGAATGTCAGCAGATTCATTGAAGAATTCCTGACAGTAGTTCATCTCGTAAATGTCTCCTCGTTGGATGTGCTGCTGTACTTTACCCAGGTCTTCAAGGTAGTCTTCACGCGTGAGTCTTGGATGCAGTTCAATCGCTTCTTGTGTGAGGTTATCGCTCGGTTCAAGAATTGATTTGAGAGCTTCACTCAGTTGAGGGTGAGAGTGTCCGCTGATTACTTCAATATTGCCTCGCTCAATCGAGAAAAGCATTTGTGGGACGAGAATCAGACTCTCTGGAATGCCAGTGTTTTCGGGGTGTTTCGAGGAGAGGTCTTCAATGCTGTTCTTCAGATTGTATCCGAACAGGGCTACTTTCCACTCGTCTTTGTGTTGTGCTAAGAAGCGGTCAATTGCCTTCAATTCTGTGTTGGATTGAAAGCGAATTGAGTGTGCTTCGCCAACGGCAAGTAAGGATCGGCCGTGAAATGATCCGTCGTGAAGGTAAACGACGGTGTCATGTGGGAGGCTGCCCAATTCAGGGATGAGTGTCTCTATCATCCCAAAATGAAATTATATTCCCAATATGGGAAATTGTGTGATTTTGGCACGATATCTAAACTCCTGATATTCAACAACTATGCTTTGTCTGTATAAAATGGTACGCACTTTGCCATTGGTATGCCGGACTCTCACTGGTAATCTCATAGATAACCGAATGCCAAGAGTTTATTTCAGATGATTAGCTCGATAAGGGGTCCAAACGTGGAGCCCTTATCACTTTTTTAGACCATCCGTTTCCGCGCTAGCGACTCCAGCGCATCAACCCAATCATCATCGGCATTCAAACTCGGTACAAGATCTAACTTCTCGCCCCCAGCTTCTTGAAAGTCCTTATCGTACTCCTCACCAATTTCGATTAATGTTTCCAAACAATCAGCAACAAAGGCTGGAGAGAATACTAACAATCGCTTCGCACCTTTCTCTGCTTGTTCTTCTACTACTTCGTCAGCGAACGGACGTAGCCATTTGCTGTCGAGGCGTGATTGGAAGCATACCGTGTAGTCTTCTTCTTTGATGCCTAGTCGTTCTGCGATGGCACGTGTAGTTGCGTAACAAGTTGCTTTATAGCAGAACTTGTTCTCTTCGTTGATCTCGTCTTCACAGCTGTGATTCGAGCACTGACGATCTTCATATACTTTGTCTACCTGACGCTCCGGAAGACCGTGGTAGCTAAATAGGAAGTGGTCGTAACTCTCTAGATCAAATTTCTGAGCACGTGTCACGAAGCCATTGATGTACATGTCGTCATCCCAATATTGGCTTACCGCAGTGATTTCAGGAATCACATACCACTTTGAAATGATCTTAAATGCCTTTTCAATGGTGGATCCGGTAGTTGCGCTGGCGTACTGTGCATATAGTGGAACGATGATGATGCGATCATAATTGGCTTTTTCCATTCGCGCCATGACCGAGTCCATGGAAGGACTCTGGTAGCGCATTGCCAATTCTACAGTCACATCTTCACCTTCAAAACGAGTCTGAAGTTTCTTCGTCAATTCTTGACTGTACAAGAGCAGCGGTGAGCCGGCATCGGTCCACACTTTCTTGTATTCAGCAGATGATTTGAATCGTCGCGTAGGAGAGATGATTCCATTCACCAATATCTTTCGTGGTAGCCACGGGATATCGATAACACGTCCATCTCCTAGGAATTCTGTGAGGTAACGTCCCACTGCCCCTGGTGTGGGTGCATCAGGCGTTCCAAGGTTAATAAGTAAGATTCCGGTCTTCATAGTCCGATTGAAACAATCCCATAGGGATCGAGTTCATCAGATGTGGATTGCACGATTATCAGTTGCCGCCAAAGCTGCTTCACGGAATGATTCAGTGAAGGTTGGGTGCGCGTGACTCATACGTGTAATATCTTCGGCGCTAGCGCGGAATTCCATAGCAACTACCGCTTCCGCGATCATGTCAGCTGCACGTGGACCACACATGTGAACACCAAGGATCTCATCTGTTTCTTTATGTGCCAATACCTTAATCAGTCCATCTGTGTCCATGCTCGCACGAGCACGTCCGCTGGCTTTGAATGGGAATGAACCCACTTTGTAAGGTGTTCCGGCGTCTTTCAATTGCTCTTCGGTGTGACCAACGCTGGCAACTTCAGGCCAAGTGTACACCACACCAGGAATCAATAGGTAGTTGATGTGTGGCTTTTGGCCCGCAATCTGCTCAGCTACAAGAGTTCCTTCTTCTTCAGCTTTATGCGCTAGCATCGCTCCCTTGATCACGTCTCCGATTGCGTAGATGTTGGCGTGCTTGGTTTGAAGGTGATCATTCACCTCAATGCGACCACGCTCGTCAGTAGCAATTCCAACGTTCTCAAGTCCTAGTCCGTCAGTGTATGGCTTGCGACCTACCGCTACCAAGCAGTAATCTGCTTTGAGCTCGATCTCTTTGCCTTTCTTATCGTCAGCTTTGACAGTTACTGAGCGACTCGTAGCACTTACTTCTTTCACCTTGTGGCTCAACAAAAGCTTCATGCCCATCTTCTTCAAGGAACGACCGAGTTCTTTCCCCATCGTACGATCCATCGTCGGGATGATCGAATCCATGTACTCCACGATGGTTACTTCTGTACCTAGACGTTGGTATACTGATCCGAGCTCGAGTCCGATAACTCCACCACCAATCACGACCATCTTCTTTGGTACTTTCTGAAGTTCCAAGGCTTCTGTTGAAGTGATCACGCGCTTCTTATCGATTTCGATGAATGGAAGAGAAGATGGCTTCGAACCGGTAGCGATGATGGTCTTCTTCGCTTCGATGGTTTCTGTTGATCCGTCTTCTTTCGCAATATTGATCTCAGTAGTAGACTTGAATGAACCATGTCCGTGGAATACGTCGATCTTGTTTTTCTTCATCAAGAAATCGATTCCACCAACCGTTTGCTCCACCACTTCGCGTTTACGCTTGATCATTTGTGGCATGTCTACCGCAAGGTTGTTCAATTTGATTCCGTGCGTTTCAAATTGCTCCTTTGCTTGGTGGTAGTGTTCTGATGAATCAAGCAGCGCTTTTGAAGGAATACATCCAACGTTGAGGCAAGTACCTCCTAGGGTGTTGTATTTTTCAATGATCGCGGTCTTGAGACCTAGCTGTGCACAGCGGATCGCTGCCACGTACCCTCCTGGGCCTGAGCCGATAACGGCTACGTCATATGTTGCCATGGACATTCTTATGCAAGTTGTACCTACAAAGTTATGAAAGGGGGCGAATCTAAGTGCCTGTGTTAAGGTTCATTTTGATTCTGCTTGGCCTTATTTTTGTTTCTTTGCACCCGAATCCAGGCTTCCTGAAAACTGTAATCCTGCCCAGTTCCTATGTGGACATCGCTTGCGACTTTTATTCTGAGGTATCGACTTCCGATTTTGATCGGAATGCTTGCTCTTACTGCATTCATGGGTTGGCAGGCACAGAATGTACGTATGAGCTACAGATTTGGAGGGCTTCTTCCTGAAGATGACCCCACCAATTTGGCTTACCTCGATTTTCTCGAAAATTTCTCTGAAGACGGTAATGTCATTGTTATCGGTGTGGATGATACTTCGCTGTATGACCTTGAGAATTTTAACAAGTGGTACGAACTGACAGACGGAATCAAGCAAATCAAAATTGCCTCGGGTACGGAACCTGATGCACCGTTGGTTTCAGCCATTGATTCAGTCTTTTCTATCGGGCACAGTTACACTATTGTGCGTGACGACTCCTTGGAGAGATTTGGGTTCGAGCGTGTCTTCCGCGGTCCTCCTTCCACACAGCAGGAACTCGATTCCGCGTTAGCGCGAGTAAAGAACTTACCTTTTTACGAAGGCCTTCTGTATAAGAACGATTCACCTGCAACCTTGATGATGGTATTCGTCAATGCAGAGCTGTTCAATTCTGAAGACCGCGGACCTAGTGTTGATCTCATTGTAGAGGCAGTAGAAGGTTTCGAAGAAGAGACTGGAATCAAAACACACCTCTCTGGATTACCTTATATCCGAACACAAATGGTGGGTAAGGTGAAGGTAGAGCTTCGCCTATTTGTCATTCTTGCTATTGCGGTTACTGCCTTGTTATTGCTGCTGTTCTTCCGAAACTTCGGAGTGATGGTGGTCTGTATCACTGTCGTGGGAATTGGTGTGGTATGGTCATTAGGAACCATTGCATTGTTCGATTACCCGATTACGATGCTGATGGGATTAATCCCTCCGCTGATGATCGTGATTGGGGTTCCTAACTGTATTTATCTCCTGAATAAGTACCACGCGGAATTCAAGAAGCACGGGAACAAAGCCAAAGCGTTGTCTCGCGTAGTACACAAGGTGGGTAATGCGACCTTCATGACAAATGCGACCACTGCACTTGGTTTCGCCACCTTCATCTTCACACACTCTGATATCCTCCAGCACTTCGGTGTCGTAGCCTCGATTAACATCATGGCGATGTTCGTGATATCACTCATTACTATTCCAACGGTATTTAGCTATCTACCAGCACCAAAGCGTCGCCACGTTCGTCACCTCGATCGCAAATGGGTATTTGGTGTGGTGAATGGACTGGTAAGCATTGTGACGAATTATCGTCGTGTTGTGTACATCGCGACCATTGTGATGGTCGGTTTTGGTGTGTACGGTCTGTCGCTCATGGAAACCACCGGAAACGTTGTGGATGACCTACCGCAAGAAGACAAGGTAATCACCGATCTGCATTGGTTTGAGGACGAATTTAAAGGGGTGATGCCTTTCGAGGTGATCATCGATACCAAGCGCAAAGGACAAGCTCTACGCGATAAGAACTTGAAGCGCATGGAAGAGCTGCAAGAGGTGCTTGCTGAGTATCCTCAATTCAGCCGATCGCTTTCAATTGTTGACGCGATTAAGTTTGGAAAGCAAGCCTTTTATAACGGAGATCCTTCGCGATACAGTTTAATGAATCGCCAAGAGCAAGGTTTCATTGGTCCGTATTTCAGTTCAGACTATGAAACGGGAGGCATAGAGTCTACCTTCATTGATAGTACACGCCAGCGCACGCGCATCACTTCTCAAGTAGCGGATATCGGTACCAAAGAAATGGCAGTGTTGTTGGGTGAATTGCGTCCGCGAATCGATTCCATCTTTAATCCTCGTTTGTTCAGGGTAGATAGCGCATTAGCGGTGATGAAGCAGTCGAAAGCTGATTCCGCGTTAGCGACATTCTTAGGTGAATTCAAGGCCTACCAGAAACCGGTACTTGAGAAACTAGTCGCACAAGGCCTCATTGATAGCACATGTACGGAAAAACTCGATTGCATCCTTGCGGTGAATGATGACACGGCGGTGATGGAAGCCATCAGCGGAGCTGTCAATGACTCCCGAATTGATGTCACTCTTACCGGTACTAGTATCGTCTTCCTGGAAGGGACATCGTACATGACTACGAACCTGATGATTTCGTTGATGTTGGCCATTTGTGTCATCGCCGGAATCATGGCTTTGTTATTCAAGTCGGGGCGTATGGTCTTGATTTCCTTGGTGCCGAACATGATTCCGCTACTATTCACGGCAGCGGTGATGGGCTACTTTGGTATTCCAATTAAGCCGTCAACTATTCTCGTATTCTCGATTGCCTTTGGTATTTCCGTTGATGATACCATTCACTTCTTGGCCAAATACCGTCAAGAGTTGAAGGTGCTTTCATGGAACATCAAAGACTCTGTTCTTCTTGCTGTGAAGGAAACAGGGGTGAGTATGATGTATACCTCGATCGTGCTCTTCTTCGGTTTCGGAATGTTCGCTGCTTCAGAATTCGAAGGGACAAGAGCACTTGGGATCTTGGTTTCAATGACCCTCTTAGTGGCCATGTTTGCCAACTTGGTTCTTCTACCTTCGTTGCTACTCAGCTTTGAGCGCTGGATTACAACGAAGGCCTTTAGTGAACCATTCCTCGAAATTATCGACGAGGAGGAGGACATAGAGTTAGAAGAACTAGAGGTTCGTCAGGGGTTGAATATTCCTGATTCCGAGCACTAGGTTCTGACTTAAGGCTTTTGAATATTCCTGTTAGTGGTGTAAATTAGAATCATAAATGCACCACTATGCCACGTCAGAGTATCACCTTTACTTCCCCGAACGATGAATGGCTTTCAAAACAAGTTGAAAGCGAAGAATACCTCTCCAAGAGTGAAGTTGTGAATGACCTTATTCGCAAAGCCCGGGTAGAAGAAGAACGAGTGAAATATATCCGCGCTCGGCTTCAAGACGCAGAAGACAGTGGAATTGCTGAAGAAAGTCCAGAACAAATACGACAGGAACTGCTGAAACGAAACAACCTAAATGAATGAACTGGTTCTTACCAATGCTGCTAAGCAGGACCTTTCAAATATTCTCCTCTTCGGAATTGAACGTTTTGGTAAAATTCAGGCACGCAAGTATTTCGACGGGATATACCGGTCATTCGACAAAATAGTCGCGAATCCGCTTCAGTTTCCTGAAGTCATTGAATTAGGACGAGGAGTAAGGAGATGTGTTTACTATTCCGAGACCATCTATTTTCGATATCAAGAAAACCAGATTCTCATTATTGCGATTGTGGGTAGGCAAGAACTAAGAAATAGACTTTTCTGACTATTTCTCAAAGTTATATCCCGCTTCTACTGCTTGATTTTCAATGGCGTTTAGAATGGCGTCGCCCAATTGATCAGCACCACCTGCCATGGCAGCTTTGGTTTGAGCGATAAATTCTTCGCGTTTGATTTTCAGCTCAGCAATCTCCTGTTTCACAGCATCTCGATCAGCCTTTTGCTGCTTTACGATTTCTTTGATTTCCTCTTCCGATTTATCCGAGAGTGAGTCTGGAAGTTGACCTAATTCTTTGAATACGACAGTAGAGTCAGCGCTATAAGCGTCAACTAAATCCCAGCTACTATTGAAGTATGCATTAGAGTTCTTCGAAATGATTCGGTCGGCATAATACCCCTTATCTGTTCCTTCGGCTAAGCCGTCCGTTTCTCTCTGTAATTGCAAGCTTCCCTGACCTAGTTCACCGTACCACATGTACGTCTCGTTAAATGAGTCGTTCAACTCAATAATGCGGTCGTCATAAGGTGTTTCAATGAAGACAGTCTGAGCATCCGAATCAATGGAGAAGAACTTGCCTTCTGCTAGAAGTGCAGCGTTTCCCCAGTTTGTCTGGAGCCCTTCGTCTTCTGGTCCGCAGAAAATGGTGTTCACAATGATATCGCGTTCTTTAGCCGTTCTGCAGCTTTCTTTGAAAGGGATTGGACCTTGTGAGAATGCTTCATTTCCTGCAATGAAGACCATCTTCAGTGAGTTCTCGACGTTCGTCCATTCAAGATGATCGAGAGAATGACCCACCACTGCACCGCAGTATTCTGAACCTCCGTTCGTTGTCAAGGCAAAAAGCTCGGCTGAGATTTGGTCTAATTCACCGGTAAAATCAGAGATCTTTTGGATGTAATTCTCGCGCATTGGGAGTCCGTCGTTACCATATTGGTACAAGGCTACACGTACGTTCGGCAGACTTCCGTCAGGACGTTTCGCTGAGGTTACCTTATTGACAATCTGCCATAATTGGCTTTTAGCTTGATCGATGAGCCCGTCCATACTATTGGAAGTATCTAATAGGATGGCGAGTTGAATTAAATCAGCTGTTTCTTCTGTAGGCGCCACCGCAGCTGCATTTACTGCCGGAGTTGCTGCTTCTTCAGCAATGGCATCGGCTTGAATTGAAGTGGATGAGTCCGGTGATGTACAACCGATGGCCATGGCCAAAAGGCACGCCATCGCGAGAGGGGTTTTACTAAGAGAGATGGAAAGCATAGTCGATGATTTTAGTCTACCTCATCAAGTTGCTTATTAATCGAATTGGAATCGCATGGTTATGATTTATTGGCAGTTAGCGATTTACATTAGAGATGTGATAAATCCGATCGAGAAGCCTGTGGCATTTCTTCCTCTCGTCCAGAAGTCAACATCTTCAAAGACATAGTTCTGGAATAGACTTAAGGTCAAGGCTGATTTTTCATCGAAATAATACTCAATCGTTGTGAGCAGATTAGCACTTAACACGGATCGAGCATTTTTCGTAACCAAGGCAAGAGCAGAAATTAATTCTCCTCTTCCTTCTTTTTTTGTTGGCTAGCGACCACTCCAATCCCAGCTCCGCATGAAATGCCAATGGAGAGCCAGAGTCCAATATTCTCTGTGATGGACCCGATAATGATGCCTGCTACCACTCCAATAGCTACAGGAATAGCCAGTAGTTTTTCGTTTTCCATGCTGCCAAGGTAGACGAATTAACTGTGCTGGTGACGACGTAGGGCGATCAGTCCGAACAATGGTCCTATCGCTAGGATCATGAAGATGAAGCTCGATTCCGCGTTAGCGAGTAAAGCACTGACCAATTGGATACTCACAATAGTAATCGCGAAACCTAAACTATTGACAATGGTGAGAGCTGTTCCTTTCCATTCTGCAGGTGCGTTTTGAGCCACTAGCGTGGAAAAGAGAGGAGAGTCAGCGATGACAGACATACCCCAAATCAACAAGAAAGGAATCATGAGGATGGCCGAGCCGGAAAGGAAAACGAACGGACATAGCAGGCAACAAATACCTGAGATAAGTAGGCTCAAGGTCGCTACTTTTTTCACTCCAAATCGCTGAGACAAAAAACCTCCAACAACACATGCAATTCCGCCGATGGCGATAATGGCAAAGGATGTAAGCGAAACATTGAAGGCATGGTCATGCACCCTGTTAAAAGCAGCGATGATGATCGGGACAAACGCCCAAAAAGCATAGAGTTCCCACATATGTCCGAAGTACCCAAAGGCCGCCGATCGAAAGGCTGGAACTTTAAACACCTTGAACATAGCCGATAATTCTACCTGCTGACTTCTCTTTCTGAAAGGCCCGTCTGGTATGAAGAGTACGATCATGAGCCCACCAATGAAGGCCAAAATCGAGGTCGTGATCAAAACAGATTGCCATTCGAAGGTCGTTGAGATTCCACTGAGTAGGTGAGGGAAGGCGGTTCCAAGAACCAGTGCGCCCACTAAAAATCCTAGTGATTTACCAAGGCCTTCATGGAAGTAATCAGAGGCGATTTTCATTCCAACAGGATAGATTCCCGCGAGGAAAAATCCTGTGAAGAAACGAATGGCGATGATGCTCTGAAAATCATTTCCATCCCAGATCATAGCCAAATTGAAGCCTCCAGCTAATAAGGCACAAGTGAAGAACACATGGGATGGGGAAAAGCGATCAGCCACAGAAAGCAAAGCGAAGAGTAAGGTGCCTAAGATGAAACCGAACTGCACTACTGAAGTCAAGTGCCCAAGGTCATTTCCTTCCAGTCCGAAGTTTTCGATCAGTCCGGGCATCACTCCATTTCCTGCAAACCACAAGGAGGTGCAGAAGAATTGGGCGAGTACAATCACCGGTAAAATGAACTTCAGTTGACGCATCAGACCGCAAGGTAGAATGCGGAAATCATGAGAGTGTCACGAGAAAGTGGAAAGAGGAACGCGGATTGCGGATTGCGGATGAGAATCTATAAACTATGATCGATAATCTATAACTGAGGTCTGTCTTTGCGAACCATGAACCACCTGGCATTAATTGGTGCATAAATGCACCGCTAAAGGACTTTTGGATTTAGGTCTAACTCATGTTTTCGAGAATGGGTAGACGTGCAAGGGGCGATAACCAATAACTAACGACCAACAACTAATAACCGTCGCTACGCACCACGAACCAAATACCACCCGGCATTAAAAGGTGCATGAATCCCGAAAAACGGGACAGGTGCACCGCTAAAGGACTCTTTGGGGTTCTCTAGTCCTTTAACGGCGCATTCATGCGCCTATCCCATTCCCCCATCAGCTCATCAACCCAATCTTTGTTCCGTTCATAGAACATCGAATCAAAAATGGGCTGAGCCATTTCCAGGGCTTCTTTTGGGTCTTCTACACTCGTTAATCTCGCAGCGGTGAATAGGAGGTGGTGTTTCACGTATTCTTCAGGGTAGAAGTGAGGGTTCCAATCGGTTACCTTGTTGGAAAGGGTGGCGGATGTGTTGATCCAATCTTGGGCTTGATCGAGGGCTATATTGTGATCAATCAAATGCTCTGCAGCTTGGAGGTAAACGATCCAATGAAGGCTGCTGTCTGTTTCGGCGAGACGCGATGTTACATGGGTTTTGAAGTTGTCGACATGGCGGGTCTTAAATGTGAATCGTACGCCAAGGCGGTCCCAAGCCATCATTAGGAAGCCGATGTCAAACGCTTCTTGGCCGATATGGTAGGTTAAGCGTTCAGCTCGACGATCGAGCGTAATTAAGTTAGCCTTGATACGCAAAGCATCTTCTTCGGGGTTGTAGGAAAAGGCACCCCATTGATCAGGATTGTTGCTGAATATGATTTCCCATTCTCTTCCTTCTTTCGGGACAATGAACAGGGCATATTTGCCGGGACTGAGTGTCTGTCCTTCAATTTCAACTTCATGGCTGAACTCGATGGTGGTGGCGTTGTTTGCTCCTGCTCTCCATACTTCATCGAATTCCTCTAAGCCTCCCCAGATTTCTCTGCCGTTGACAGCAGGACTGCCATAAGTCACTCGTACTTCGGTGAGGCCCAGTTTAAGGTAAGTTTCTCGGTCAGGGGTCTTACTCGTGGAATAAGGTCGATTTGATACTGAGCAAAAAGGGAGGAGTTTACGAACGTGAATGCCGCAAAGAGCAAGAGAAGTCTCATAGCCGAATAGTGTTGTTGGTTCTCTAAGATTGGCTATTTCGATGACCTTTGGAAGGGGGAACCTTGGGGTTTAGTGTCTTTTAACATGGGTCGAGAATCGAGAATCTATAACTGATAACCAATAACTAACGACTAAGAACCAACAACTAATGAATAGTAAGTAATGAATAATGAATTTTGGTATGGGACGAGAAATCGTTGTGTGCACCACGCACCACGCACCACGCACCACGCACCACGCACCACGCACCACGAACTACGCACTAATTCACCAACCACAGAAAGACAACCAACAAAAACCCGATAATCGTTAGTGCCAGCTTGAAGGGGAATCCTGCAATCTTGTACACTACGTTCATCATTTTGTCCATGCCTTTCATGACGCGTGTGATGGAGTTGGTGTAGATGGCGATGGCTTTAGAAGGTTCATTGGTCTCTGCCAATTCCTTGGCGATTTTCTCTTCATCGAAATTCACCTTGTTGGTGACGATGGTCATGAACCATTTGAAGACCCGACTAATGAGCCAACCAATCAATGGTACTTTATTAGAGATGACAGGTGATACCATTGGGATAGTGACGATGTGCACAATCCCTTTAAAAAGCATGCCCATGACGTCTTTGCGATTCTCCTTGCTGGTTTGGCTGTTGACTTGTTTGATATCAGACACAGAAGACTTCATCACCTCAAGCGAGTAGTTAACGATGCTGCCCATGTCTTGCTTCATTTTGTACAAGACAAACAACACAGCGCTAAGCACTCCGCACACCATGATCAGTACCAGGCCGATGATTCCATAAAGTACGTACTCCACATGCACGAGGTCGAGAAGGAAAAAGCCTAGGATGTAAACTAGAAAAGCGATCAACACTGGACGAATAGCCCACTGAATCACATAAGAAGGAAAGATCAACAGGTCGATGAAGTTCTCTACCACTTCTTCATTCCCATACTTGCGGACATCAATCCCCAATTCGTCTTTGATTTTTTGGTCGAGCAGTTCAACGTCTTTGGCAGTTTTGATCTTCATTGGGCGAAGATAGGGGATATCTTGGTGGACGGTGGACGGTTGACGGTTGACGGTGGACGGTGGACGGTGGACGGTGGACGGTTGACGGGATTTAATCGATGATCTATAAATGATAATTTATAACTACAGTCTAAAAACTAATTACCGGTACTTCGAACCACGAACCACGAACCACGAACCACGAACCACGAACCACGAACCACGAACCACGCATGCGTTACTGCCGTCGTTGGTAGAACTTAAAACCAACAACAAATCACCAAGGACTAACGACTAATAAATAATGAATAGTGATTAATGAAAAGTCCGTTATGGAGGTGGGCATGATTAGTTCGCCTTCGGCGAAAGCATGGTTAGTCCGCCTAAGACGGATAGCATGATCAGGTAGGGTTGTCATATATCTAATTCTCCGTCGGCGCAGCGAGGTACGTAGCAATCAGTCCTTGGTCATCGTAGACGTTAAGGTTGCCCCGACCGTTGATTTCGTAGTATTCACCAAAGTCTGAATCGCCCTTTTCCGTGAATATGGTTTTACCATTTAAGTTCTTTCTTACGAAGGGTTTTGAGCTCGAAGGTTCGTTAGGAACAAAGCGATGAAAGGTGACGTCATCACCTTCTTCAGAAAGTCTAATGATCGAGGGGTAAATCCACTCGTCATACCAAAGACCTAGGGTGCCTTTTTTTGGGATGGACTCGCAGTATTGATCGAATTCCAATTGTTCATCTAGCGTAAGACCCAAGAATTCTACTTGAATATGCTTTTGTGTATGAGTGGTTGCCCATGCACCAGTACCTAGTTTCATTCCGGGTAAATAGTAGAGCATAAAAATCCGCTCATAGTCTTTAGGTAAGTCGTCAATAATCTCTTCAGCAATGGATTTAAGTTGAGCGTAGTTCGTACGTTCGCTAATTTCTATGTCGAGCGTGCACTTCAAATCATGGACTTCGCTTTGGGTAATAATCCTGTAGCTTGGAACATCCTCTAAGCCCCCCATTTCGTCTTGACGATCACTCTCGACCCGGTAAAGCTGCACAATGAGCAATATCAAAACCAGTCCGCCTATTCCTATTAGGGCCTTCTTTTTCATGTAGTTGTAGTGTTTTCCGGCTGTTTCAATCTAGTGATGCTATGGCAGTCATTGGCACGAGCCGGGCATCTTCAAGAGCTGCTGTACGATGTCCGACGAACTTCAAGTAGTCTTCATTTTGGGCAAAAGCAACAAAGGCCTCTGCAGACTCATGTTCTACGAGCAACATTGCATCCCATCCTTCACCTTCCGGACCAATTAAGTAAGGCTGACACACCCCATGAAAAAGTAGTTTGCTCCCCACTTTGTCGAGCTCAGGAAGAGTGTGCTCGATGTACAGATTGTAAGCCTCTTTCCCAGAAATAGCTTCTTCTGGGCGGATGTCTTCGTGTCCTGAGTAATCTGCAAGGTCGCGAAACTTCAACAGGTTGAGCATGACAATCTTACCCTTCCCAACATTGTTGAGGTAGAAGTTCTTGCCAGCTTCTTGGGTGGCGTGGAGATGGTTTGGCATAGAGTGAAGATATGGGTTTCAAGGGTGGACCGTGGACTGTGGACCGTGGACCGCGAAGGGTTGTGAAAACAATGAACAAATTTTGTTATTTGAATCGATCTCTGATGCCCAATAGGTGCTTCAGTCTAACATGAGATCTTTTGATTTTATCTGAGCTCAAACCGACTGCTCGGAGCTCTGAAATTACTTGTTCTGAAGTTTGGAATAGGTGTTTGATGCGATATTTCTCCACTAGAATTAGCGATTGCCTTCTCTTTTTTGACCTGCTAGCTAAAGGAGTATGTAGTTCAACTTCAAAGTATTTAAATGTTCCGGCGCCCGTGCCAATTGTCTTGATCCACACGACCTTAATATTCTCGATATCTAAGAAATCGCCTGAGTTGCAAACAAGTCGGTTTTGTTCCAAGTACAGGGTGTTAGGAATCCTGAATACACTTAAAACTGGCCTTAGTCCAATAGGTATACTCACCGCTAAAGCTGTTGTTAAGGTGTTTTTTAGAGCAAGAATCCATCTTTTTTCGTTGAAGAATTCTAGTGCAACAAGCAATATCAGTGAGATGGATGAAACCCAAAAGAACGTATACAGGAGGTCCCTGAGCCAGTGATATGAGATTCTACGCTTTAACAATGTCCTGGGTAGTGTGATTAGTTGGGTTCGCCTAACGCCTAACGCCTGAAAAAGAATTTATTCCTGCGGCTTAAAGAAGAACTTAAAGATTTGATACTCTCTTTGTCCGGGTACGTTGACGCTAACGCGGAAGTGGTTTTTCTCTTTGGACAGTACTTGGTAAATGTATTGGTCACCCTTTACACTGAGGTTGGCACGGCCGAGGTTGTTGCTTTTAATGAATTCAAGGACAAACTCATATTCATTGATCCATTCATAGGAAAGCTTTGAGTAGGTGTCGTCTGCGAAATGGTCTTTCCAGATGCCCTTTTCCATGGTGACATAGGTTCTAACCCCATCTACTTCTAGGTAATAGAATTCATCCACCTCTTTGAACATTTGAAGGTCTTCATCAGAGATGGTTGGTTCTGGTTTTTCAAAGATTCGTCCGGTGCCACTTTTTGGCGGACTGAGACGGTCAAGTAGCAAAGAGAAAGCAGTACAGTTTCGTTGAAGTCTGAAGAACAATCGATCTGCAGCATCTTGCCTCTTGCGTTCTGGATAGCTCATGATGTAAGGGATGGCAATCTCGTTGTAGAGTTTGTCCATAAGTTCTTCATCATTTTTGATATCTAATTCCTCCATACGATCACAAATGACGTAAGAGATGGAGTCAATTTCGACGATATCTTGTGCTGAAGACAAGAAAGGAGCGAAGACAAGCAGTAACCAGCCTAGTTTTTTCATAGTAGTTCGTTATTCCTCCGAAGATAAGAACTGTCCACGTCAAAAGGAGATACTTCGAAGCGCTTATTCGTCAGGAATACGCGCACCGACCAAAACCAGATAAACCGCTAAACTGAATGACGCAATTGTGGCTAATCCTAAAAAGGCTTCAGCTAGTATTGTGATGGAACGAAGAAAATGGGCCACGATAGATAATGTTGACGAGGCAACACAGAGCACTAGAAGGAGTTTTGAGACTTTTCGGACCATTTGTTCTGAGAGAAACTGAAATATAGCCCAGGTAAGGAGGGTTTGCCAAAGTATTCCGTGAATCACTGCGTAGATCAGGCTCAGAGCGAACAGACCAAACAGAGTCAAGAAGTTGAACAGTAGCAATCCTACTATCCATCCCGCAAGCAAGAATGAAGCTCGCGGAAACCTGATTTTGATGTCTTGCCCTTTCAGAGTGATGGTGAATTCTCTCATGAATTTTGAGTCAGATTGTTCTGCTGCTAAGCGCTATAAATGAAACAGTTCAATACAATTAGAGTTTCGAGGTGTCTTGAAGAACTCGATTAATCACCTCGCTTACTTCGTCAGCTTGATCGTAGGCCATAAAGTGACCGGCGTTTTTGATAACGTGATCGGCAGGATTTGATCCCAAAGGAATCATTCGGTCATTCGAACCGTGAATTTTATAGGAATTGCTCAGACGGGTTTGGTTGTCCCAAGTGGTTAAAGCTCCAATGGCCCACTTAGTAAAGTTCGGATCGGTGTCATCTAGGATCTGTCCGAGCAGTTCTTTCTGATCTGTCCCGAAGAGAAAAGATGCCATGCCTTTGGGCATTTCATACCACTTGGCGGGAATCAATTTAGACACCTGCGTTTTCCCCAATGCTCGATAATGCAGCGGTAGCTCTGAGGCGATTTCAGCGGTTGAGACAAGAATCACCTTTTCGGCTTTCAAGGCTTTCCCGATTTCAGTGGCAATCATGCCTCCAAAACTCACTCCTAATAAACAGAAAGGTGAAGACACATCAATTTTCTGGGCCAGACGCAAGGCATACGTCTTCAGGTCTTCATTCGCCGCAGGTTCAATCCACTCTAAATGGACTAATTCCGCTTTTACAGAAAGTTTGTCGAAGACACGTTGGTCTGCTCCGAGGCCGCTGATGCAGTAGATGGTCATTGGAGCCGAAAGTTAAAAATAGTTCGACTGAGGCGATAGCATGGTTAGTTCGCCTGAGGCGGATAGCATGATTAGTTAGGTTGCCTACTGCCTACTGCCTACTGCCTACTGCCTACTGCCTACTGTAAAAGTTTGATTAGTTATGTTTGCCAACGCCTAACGCCTAACGCCTAAGTAAATGAAATACCTATCCCTCCTCCTATCAGTAGCGTTCATCGTTTCTTGTGCTGCGCCTTCACCGGAACCCACACCAACTCCTGAGGCTCCGGAGATGCCAGTCAAAGAGTACGTGGTGTCGTCGGTGTTGTGGCAACAACATTCAGCTGAGTATAAGGCCCTTTGTTACCAGGCGTTCAATATTGCTACGCTGCGACTTCAGCAGCTTGAGGGGACGTCAGAAAAACCACTGGCGATCATCACGGATATTGATGAGACAGTGTTGGATAATAGTCCGTACAGTGGAATGCAGGTGCAGGAAGATTTAGAGTTTGATAAGGATGACTGGATTGAATGGGGAAAGCAACAAAGTGCTGCGGAGGTTCCAGGTGCGGTTGAGTTCTTCAATTTTGCTGACTCACTCGGGGTTGAAGTATTCTATATTTCAAACCGTTACCATGTGCAGCTCGATGAGACCTTAGCGAACATGCAAGCCTTGGATCTGCCGAATGCAGATTCGAGCCACGTCTTTTTGAAAACGGAGACCAGCGAAAAGCAAGCAAGAAGAGATCGCGTGTTGAACGACTACGAAGTGGTGTTGTACCTAGGAGATAATCTGTCTGATTTCTCTTCTGTGTTTGACGGACAAGGAACGGCAGCGCGAAATCAATTGGCCAAGGATCTTCAAGCTTCTTTTGGAGATCAGTTCATCGTTTTTCCTAACCCGATGTATGGAGATTGGGAGTCGAAAGGGATTTACGAAGCAAGCCGTGACTGGTCAGACGCGCAGCGTGATTCGTTGAGGAAGGCGAAGATTGAATCTTACAAATAGGAACCTTTTCATTGCCTGAACTCGCATCTTACATTCTCATGAAAGCTGCGCACCTCTCCGTTGTTTTCAAAGTAGAAGAAGAGGTTATCTGTGTGGCAGCTGCGGTGTGAAAAATCGATCACGTACCACTGCTGTTTTTTGAAGGAGAGAGGAAGGACTAAGCTTTTTTCTTGTTTGCCCTTTACTCGCCAATACCACGCTTGGTGCTTCGGTCCATTAGGTTGAGTGAAATAGATCACTTCTCGACCTTTCTTTGCTGGATTGTAGTCTTGGTTGGTGTTAAGAAGGACCGTGAATGCCGCTTCGTATTGAAGTGGGATTCCGTTGTCATCGAACTGTTTCACATCTAACTCGCTCAACCTGAACCCTTCGTAAAGTCTGTAGTTACATCGCAAGAGTTCTTCGTTGATCTCATAGGTGTCTTTACAACCGAAAAAGGAAAGTAAAACTAAGACGAGAAATACGCTACCGCGGAATCGTGAACCATGAGTCAAATTCTTCGAAGTAAAGAGAGAAAGCAATACGGTTTTCATAGTTCAATTGTAACTTCCAAGGAAGGACCAACAAGATACAAGATTCGGTATTTGGAATGGGAATGATCGCTCAGGCGAATGTGGGGTTGTCTTTTTGATTGTTATCCGGAATGGATGTTAGATCCTGCGCATCGGTGCAAAAAACATACGCCTTAAGCCATAAGCCTTAAGCCCCCGTAAAACCTTATCTTCGCACGAACACCTACACTCCACTAAGTTGAAAGGAATCATCCTCGCCGGCGGTAGCGGCACGCGTCTTTATCCTCTGACCCGAGCGGTCAGTAAGCAGTTGATGCCTGTGTACGACAAGCCGATGATCTATTACCCACTGTCAACCTTGTTGATAAGCGGAATCAAAGACATTCTCATCATCTCCACGCCACACGACCTTCCTGGGTTTCAGCGATTGTTAGGGGATGGGGCTCAGTTGGGATGCAACTTTACTTATGCAGAGCAAAAGGTGCCGAACGGACTTGCGCAGGCCTTCGTGATTGGTGAAGAATTCATCGGTAACGATAAGGTTGCACTCATTCTCGGAGACAACATTTTCTATGGAAGAGGTTTTGGGAAAATCCTTCGTGAGAATACGGAGGTGGATGGAGCTATTGTCTACGCCTACCACGTCTCAGATCCACAGCGTTATGGGGTGGTTGAGTTTGATCAGAACAACAAGGTGATCAGCATTGAAGAGAAGCCGAAATTGCCGAAATCGAACTATGCGGTGCCTGGATTGTACTACTATGACAATCAGGTGATCGAGATCGCAAAGAACCTAGAGCCAAGCGCCCGTGGAGAATATGAGATCACCGATGTGAACCGTGCTTACCTTGAAATGGGTAAGCTGCAAGTGTCTAAAATGACGCGCGGAACGGCTTGGTTAGATACAGGTACCTTCGCGAGTCTGATGCAAGCAGGTCAGTATGTTCAGGTGATTGAAGAACGCCAAGGACTAAAGATCGGATGCATCGAAGAGATCGCTTGGCGAATGGGCTACATTGGTGATGAAGAAATGGAACGCTTAGCTGAGCCACTGAAGAACAGTGGATACGGTCTTTACCTTCTCGAGCAGCTACGCAACCCAGACAAATGACACTAACGGCTTTGAAGAACCCTGCAGATCAGCTTCTCGCGTACAGAGATGCATTCAATAACGCTATCCCAACCGGCACGGTCTACAAAATCGCAGGTCTCTATGACCCGATCGATTACCTCATGCAATTGGGCGGTAAGCGTATTCGTCCGGCCATGGTATTAGCAGCGGCCGAAGCTTTCGGCGCTAGCCAAGAAAAGGCCATGGATGTAGCATTAGCGGTGGAAACATTCCACAACTTCACGCTGATGCATGATGATATCATGGACAAGGCCCCACTGCGTCGTGGGATGCCTACGGTTCATGAAAAATGGGATGCCAACACGGCTATTCTCAGCGGAGATGCCATGCTGGTGCAAGCGTATCAGCACCTAGCTAAGAGTGATCCGGCGCAGCTTCCAGAGCTGATGAGACTCTTTAATCACACGGCCATTGAGGTCTGTGAAGGACAACAACTCGACATGGAATTCGAGACGCGTGATAACGTGACCGTCGATGAGTACATGGAGATGATTGAGCTGAAAACCTCGGTGTTGCTCGCTGCAGCGCTGAAAATGGGAGCCATCATCGCGGGCGCTTCTGAAGAAGATCAGGCCAAGATTTACTCGTATGGAATCAAGGTAGGTCTGGCTTTCCAGCTCCAAGATGATTACTTAGATGCTTTCGGTGACCCGGAGAAATTCGGTAAGCAAGTAGGGGGTGATATCTTGGCTGATAAGAAGACTTTCCTTTATCTAATGTGTCAAGATCTCGCTAGCGCGGAACAGCTGAAGTCGCTAAAGAGCTTCCATGGTGTGGTGAGCGAAGAGAAGGTAGCTGTAGTCAAAGATCTCTTTGAAAGTACGGGCGCTTCCGCGATAGCGAAGAAAGAAATGAACGACTATTACAACGAAGCCCTCAGCCTCGTTGACGAATTGAACTGCTCAGAAGAAGGGAAGCTACTTTTCCGATTCTTAGCGGAAATGGTGTTGGTGCGAACTACATGAGCGAAGACTTGATCCCTTTTCAATCATTCCCTGATATCCAGGATCATCAAGAGGTGCTGAAAGCTACTTCGTTGCAGATCAATAAGGATGCTGGGGAAGAATGGATCAACACCAGCCACGAACTCTCTCCCGAATCTATATACCAAGCTGTTCGAGAACAGATCAACATCATGTGCGATTGTAACGTGCCCGGACTGGTTCGTCTATTCTACCGAGTAGACCTTCCGGAACAGACGGTTCGACAGGTAATTGAGCGTGATGATCCTGGCAGTGTGGTAGACCAATTGACTTACCTATTGGTACGAAGAGAAGCGCTTAAAGTGTTTTATCGGATGAGCTATTCCGCGTGAGCGAAAAGGCGAAACCGAACTTTCTGAATTCTCTAAGGTATTATAGGCTATATGTGTAACTTTGTAAGTTAAACGACGGAAGTATCCTGATGGATGATTTTTCATACCTGAGCAACGGTGACGTCAACGCCATCGAAGCTCTTTATCAGCAGTATCGCAAAGACCCGCAATCAGTAGACGAAGGATGGAAGAAATTCTTCGAAGGGTTCGAATTTGCTCAAGCGAATTACGAAGACGGCGGTGCCATCCCTGAAAATGTGCAGAAAGAGTTCAAGGTCATCAACCTCATTGATGGCTACCGCTCACGCGGACACCTCTTCACACTCACCAATCCAGTGCGTCAACGACGTCAGTATTCACCAACACTTGACCTCGAAAATTTCGGCTTGAGTGATGCAGATCTCGATACCGAGTTTGAAGCAGGTGAACAGGTAGGAATTGGGAAAGCGAAGCTCCGCGATATCGTAGAGCATTTGCAGATGACCTACTGCCAGCACATCGGAATCGAATACATGTACATGCGCAAGCCGGAACATGTTGAGTGGATGCGCAACAAAATTGAAATCAAGAATCGTCCGAAATTCACAACTGACGAGAAAAAGCACTTCTTTAAAAAGATCAACCAAGCGACGGTCTTTGAGCAGTTCTTGCAGAAGAAGTTTGTTGGTCAGAAACGTTTCTCTGTTGAAGGAAACGAAAGCCTCGTGGCAGCTATCGACGATATCGTTGAGACAGGCTCGCGCATGGGAGCCAAAGAATTTGTGGTGGGTATGGCTCACCGCGGTCGCTTGAACACACTAGCACACATTTTCGGTAAGCCGTACGATCAAATCTTCTCTGAATTCGAAGGGAAAGAGTACGATGACGATGGTGTGTTTGATGGTGATGTGAAGTACCACTTGGGCTACTCTACTGATGTAGTAGCAGATTCAGGTGAGAAAGTTCACCTTACACTTTGTCCAAATCCATCTCACCTTGAGGCGGTTGATCCTGTTGTTGAAGGACTCGTTCGTTCGAAGATTGATGAGTACCTCCATGACGAGAAGGCGATTGTACCGATCCTCATTCACGGAGATGCGGCTATTTCAGGACAAGGAGTTGTTTACGAAGTGGTGCAGATGGCACAGCTTGATGGCTACCGCACAGGAGGTACAATCCACATCGTAGTTAACAACCAGATTGGATTTACAACGAATTACCTCGACGGACGTTCATCAACGTACTGTACTGACGTAGGTAAAGTGACGCTTTCACCAGTATTCCACGTGAATGCGGATGATGTGGAAGCGGTGATTCAAACTGTTCGAATAGCGATGGAATTCCGTCAGACGTTCGGACGTGACGTATTCATTGACCTTCTCGGTTACCGTAAGTACGGACACAACGAAGGTGACGAACCGAAATTTACGCAGCCTCAGCTCTACAAAGCGATTGCTGCACACGATACTCCACGTGAGATTTATCTTCAGCAATTGATTGGTGAAGGTGTATACACAGCAGAAGATGGAACAAAGCTTCGCGCTGTGTTGGAAGAAGAGTTGAACGCCAAGTTTGATGCTTCGAAAGAAATCTCTCGTGCTTATGTGAAGCACTTCCTTGAAGAAACTTGGAAAGGGTACCAGCAATTGCCTCACGGCGAATTCGACCCTTCTCCAAAAACAGGAGTGCCGAAGAAGAAGTTGTTAGAATTGGCAGAGCGCATCGCGCACCTTCCTGAAGACAAGAAGTTCTTCCGTAAGACGAAAAAATTGATGGCTGATCGTGAGAAGATGATTGCTGAAGATCGTCTTGATTGGTCAATGGGTGAGCTTCTTGCTTACGCATCTCTCCTAGATGAAAAGCACCCTGTGCGTATCTCTGGACAAGATGTAGAGCGAGGAACATTCTCGCACCGTCACGCTGTGGTCAAAACAGAAGACACCGAAGAAGAATTCATCTCACTCAACCACGTAAGTGACAAGCAAGCGCAGCTTACGATCTACAACTCACTTCTATCTGAGTACGCTGTACTTGGGTTTGAGTACGGATACGCCTTCGGTGTACCAAACGGATTGACAATCTGGGAAGCGCAGTTTGGAGATTTCTTCAACGGCGCGCAGATCACGATTGACCAGTTCATCTCTGCTGCTGAAGATAAGTGGCGTACGATGAATGGTCTAGTAATGTTGTTGCCTCACGGCTATGAAGGAATGGGGTCAGAGCACTCTAGCGGACGTATGGAACGCTTCCTTCAGCTGTGTGCGGAGAACAACATGTGCGTAGCGAACTGTACTAACCCAGCGAACTTCTTCCACTTGCTACGTCGTCAGGTGAAGCGTGAGTACCGCAAGCCATTGATTGTCTTCACTCCGAAGAAACTTCTTCGTTACCCGAAAGCAGTCAGCAAACTTGCTGATTTGACGAAAGGTGGTTTCCAAGAAGTGATTGACGATGCTAGTGTAAACGCGAAAGACGTTGACACGGTAGCGCTATGTAGTGGTAAGATCTACTACGATATCCTTGAGCACAAGGAGAAGACGGGAGCTGGAGATAATATTGCCGTGGTTCGCCTCGAGCAGTTGTACCCACTTCCTGAAGAACAGCTAGATGCGTTGGTGAAGAAATACGGAGAAGATTGCAAGTACATTTGGGTTCAAGAAGAACCAGAAAACATGGGAGCGTGGAGCTACATGTTGCGCAAGTACCGCAAAGCTAACTTGGACGTTATTGCTCGTGTTTCGAGTGGTAGTCCGGCAGCTGGTTCTCCTGTGATTCACGCACAACGTCAGCAAGCGATCCTAGATCGCCTTTTTGAAAACGCGAAGGTTAAAGCATAACACGAAATACCCTATTCCATGCCTGTATTGGAAATGAAAGTCCCGAGTCCGGGCGAGTCAATTTCAGAAGTAGAGATCGCAGCTTGGCTAGTACAAGACGGTGACTACGTTGAAAAAGATCAAACGATTGCTGAGGTCGATTCAGATAAGGCGACCTTGGAACTTCCTGCGGAAGCTGCAGGAACTATCACGCTAAAGGCGGAAGAAGGTGACGTGGTAGCAGTAGGAGATGTGGTATGCCACATTGATACTGACGCTGAACGTCCGGCCGGAGCTGCTGCTCCAGCACCTGCTGCCGAAGCGAAACCAGAAGAGAAGAAAGAAGAGCCAAAAGCTGCGCCAGCTCCTGCGCCGGCTCCGGCACCAGCACCCGTTGCCGCTTCGAATCAAACATATGCTTCAGGACACCCATCACCAGCAGCTCAGAAGCTGATGAGTGAGAATGGAATCCAAGCAGGTCAAGTGCAAGGCACTGGCAAAGACGGACGTATCCTCAAGCAGGACGTTGTTGCTGCCATGGCTGCAGGATTTGATACTTCTGCTGCCTCAACATGGGGCGGAAGTCGTGAAGAGCGTCGCGAACGCATGTCATCGCTCCGTCGTAAAGTTGCTGAGCGCCTCGTAAGCGTGAAGCAGGAAACGGCGATGCTAACGACATTCAACGAGGTGAACATGAAACCAATCATGGACATCCGTGCGAAGTACAAGGCGAAATTCAAAGAAGAGCTTGGAACCAGCTTAGGTTTCATGAGCTTCTTCACCAAGGCTGTTACCATCGCCCTCAACCACTACCCAGCGGTAAACGGACGTATCGACGGTAAAGAAATGGTCTTCCATGATTACGCTGACATCGGTATCGCGGTAAGTTCACCTAAAGGATTGATGGTGCCTGTAGTACGCAACGCAGAACAGATGAGCCTGGCTCAGATTGAAAGCGAAATTAAGCGCCTAGCGATCAAAGCTCGCGACGGTAAGATCACCATCGACGAAATGACAGGAGGAACCTTCACCATTACCAACGGAGGTGTCTTCGGTTCGATGCTTTCAACACCAATCATCAACCCACCGCAAAGCGCAATCCTTGGTATGCACAACATCGTTGAGCGTCCAATCGCAGAAAACGGAGAGGTAGTGATTCGTCCGGTAATGTACGTGGCCCTTTCATACGACCACCGCATCATCGACGGAAAGGAAAGTGTAAGCTTCCTCTACAAAGTGAAAGAAATGCTCGAGAACCCAGAGCGCATGCTATTCAGCGGCAAAGAGCCAGCTGAGGTGTTGCTTGGGTTGTAAGCAAAAAAGGATATAGATTAGGAAAAGGGTGGGCGTTGGCTCACCTTTTTTTGTGGGCGGTAGACGGTAGGCAGTATGCTGTATTTGGAATGCGGATCGCGGGTTGCGGATTGCGGTGGGAGCTACCTTGAAGGCTGGACGCCGGAAAAAGAAAAACCCCCTTCCCAATGCGGAAGGGGGTTTCTTAGTCTACAAGAGTACCTAATCCCTGTAGACTCCACTTAACCAACATATTAATCCATTTAATTCTTTGCAACGCAAAGAATAACCCCTCCCCTCGCAGAGGGGAGGCCGGGAGGGGTCAGGAGGGGTCAATACTTAGGCAGACTCGCGTCTACCTCATCTACCCAGGCCAGAATCCCGCCCTTTAGATTGTATAGATTCTCGAAACCGAAATCTGTTTCTAACTGCTTTATTGCTTTAGCGCTTCTGACGCCACTTCTACAGTGGACAATCACTTTCTTGTTGCGATCAATGCGATTGGCAAATTCACCCACTGATTTCAATGGAGCCAATTCACCGTCGATATTCACGATGGCGTATTCGTAGGGCTCACGTACATCGATCAATTGATGAGGTACGCCACTTTCACGCATGCGCTGAAGGTCAGAGACGCTTACCTCTTTCACTTCTGCTTTTTCTACTCGTTCGGTTGTACCAATGCCACAGAATTGCTCGTAGTCGATGAGTTCTGTTTGGGTTGGGTTTTCGCCGTTGAGTGGGTTTTTGGGATCGCGGTATACCTTCAATGTTCTCGTCTCAAAGGTGGCTGCATCCATAAGGAAGAGTCTTCCGTTGAGGGTGTCGCCTACGCCTGAGATGACCTTGATGACTTCATTTGCTTGAAGGCTGCCCATGATACCTGGGAGTACGCCAATGACGCCTCCTTCGGCACAGCTTGGCACCAATCCTGGAGGAGGTGGTGTAGGGAAGAGGTCCCGGTAATTCGGTCCTCGGTTTCCCTCCTCATCCAGGTAGTTGAATACGCTGACTTGTCCTTCAAAGCGGTAGATCGAAGCGTACACGTTTACCTTATCTAAAAGAACACAAGCATCGTTGACCAGGTAGCGGGTTGGGAAATTATCGGTTCCGTCTGCCACTACATCGTAGTCTTTGATAATGTCAAGTGCGTTCGCTGAGGTCAGCTGCGTGTTGTAGGTCTTGACTGTAATGTGTGGATTCAGCGCGCGAATGCGTTTCGCTGCCGCCTCCACTTTGGGGGTACCTACATCATCGATTCCAAAAAGCACTTGACGTTGAAGGTTGGATTCATCGACGACGTCAAAGTCAACGATACCCAGTGTTCCCACTCCTGCTGCCGCGAGGTAGAGGAGTAGCGGACTACCTAATCCGCCTGAACCGACGATCAGAACCCTTGATTCCTTCAGTTTACGTTGACCTTCAATGTTGAACTGAGGGATGATCAAATGTCGGCTGTAACGTTCGAGCTCTTCTTTCGAGAATGTCACTTCTTCTGCCATGATTGTGCTTTTTAGTGGCTTCCACCCGCTATCGCAGGAATAATCGAAACTACCGAATTTGCTTCAACAGTCGTGTGTTCTCGATTGAGCGCTTGAATATCTTCATCACCAACATAGATGCGTACGAATGAACGAATATCTCCACGCTCGTCGAGGAGGTGTTGCTTCAGTCCGTTGTATTCATCAATCAGTTGGTTGATCACTTCTTTTACGTTGTTTCCCGTGCTTTCAAATTCCGCCTGGTCGGCGGTAAACTTGCGCAATGGGGTTGGGATAATGAGTCGTGCCATGATTGTAGTTTTAAGAGGCCTTACTGGCCGAAGTATTTACGTTTCTATTGGATATGATTTCTTCTTGTTCGAATGCTCGATCATCGTTCAAGGTCCATGAGGTGATGTCTACTACTGCTTCTGGTTGGACACTAAGAATGATGTAGCTGAAGGATGGTAATGCTTGCTTCAAGTCGTGTTCCGAAGGAATGGCTGGATGCAATGGATGGGTGTGGTAAATCCCGAGGAATTCAAGCTCTTCCGCGATAGCGAATTGTTCAGCCTTCATGTAGTCTAAAGGGTCAATCGCAAATCGTCGACGTTGATCACCTTCTTTCGCGTTCTCCACAGGTTTGATCGCCGTTACATGCTTCACACCTTCCACCGTTTTCCCATAGAAGAATCCACAGATCTCATTTGGGAAACCTTGTAGGGAGTGAATCTTCATGAGATCTTCAGCTTGAGTAGTGAGTTCGAGCTTCTTCATGATTTCAGGATTGGATCTACGACCTCTGAATACTTTGTCGCATCATCTGGAAAGACAGTGACGATGGTGCCTTCCTCAATCTTCTCAGCCAAGAGAATGGCGCCAAGGAGGTTCGCTGCCGAACTAGGAGAGAGGAACAGACTTTCATAACGAGCAGCATCTTTCAAGACTTCGTAGGCACCTAGCGTGTCCACACCTTGGATGTCGTCTGCGAGTTGATCGTCATAAATGCCCGGTACCTTCGCCGTCTCCAGGTGTTTCCAGCCTTCCAAACCGTGCAGGGCGGTTTCTGGCTGCAATCCGATAACTTGAATTGATGGATCGTATTCCTTCAGTTTGCGCGAAGTACCAGTGAATGTTCCCGTGGTTCCTAGTCCGGCAACAAAATGTGTTATTTGACCTCCGGTTTGGCGAATGATCTCATCCGCCGTTGAATTGTAATGGGCTTTCCAGTTATTATCGTTGTTGTATTGATCTGCATAGAAGTACTTGTCCGGTTCCGCGCTAGCGAGAGCCAACGCTTCTCGTTGAGAACCATCAGTAGATTCAAATGGAGAAGTGAAAATGAGGTTCACACCGAGTGCCTGGAGAATATTCTTGCGCTCTTTGGTGACATTACCAGGAACAGCAAGTGTAAGCGGGATTCCGGCAACCGAAGCAAATACAGCATAAGCGATTCCTGTGTTGCCACTTGTAGCATCCAGCAGGTGTTTTCCTTCGTTGAGTTTTCCTGATTCGATGGCCTCTTTCATAATGTTATATGCCGGACGCGCCTTCACGCTTCCTCCCATTTGTTGCCATTCGAGCTTAGCGTAGATCTTCACTTTTGGATTCGGACTAAGCTTGGTGATTGGATAGAGCGGCGTATTCCCAACGTAGTGTTGCAATTCGTGGAAACGTTCCACCGATCTAGATGTAGGTATCATTGTGTGCATGGGTCAAGTGATTGCGTTCTGTTCGAACAATGCGTTTTATAGTGTTGTGTTTTTAAGTGCTTTTTTAGGGCAAAAAGAAAGGGCCCTTCTTGTGGAAGGGCCCTGAATCTTTTCTGCTGTGATCGGTTGTTATCCGAGCATACCCCTTCCGTTCCGCTTTTCAGCAGAGCAACAACAACAGCATGTTGTGCTAGAAAGGACTCCGATGTTATTTACTCCCGACATTTAACCAAGTATTAAACCAATAAACCAAAAAAAAGCCCCTCCGGTGGTCGGAGGGGCTTGAAATATTGTGATATACACTGTTCCCTACCGAACCTTTTGGAGGCTAGTAAAACAACAACATGTATATGTGAAATTCGTGTTCATTCTGGTACAAAGATAGGGCGCTTTCTTTAAAGTTCTGCATGCATCCTCGAAAAAAATCTGAGTCGACTGTTTTTATTGGGTGAAAAAACGATGCGTAACTACTTCATTATCAGTAACAATGCGAGCGATCAAAATTTTTGAGTTCCAAGCGCTAGTTTCGAGGTTAATGTTGCTTCCATAATCTTGATTGAGCAGTTTTCCATCACTTGAAAAGAGTTGGAGATGCATGTTTTTTCCTTCTTGATGATGGAATTGGATGTTTCCGATTTGTTCTTTTATCGCTATCGCGGAATGGGGTTTTTCTTGAGAGGAAATAGCTAGGGATTCTTCAGTGAAAGTTAGAATCCAGGGTTGGTATGGATCTTCGATTTCTGTTCGTCGGGCTCCATAGGCGTAGTTCATTTCGTCGAAGTGATGCACGTACATGAATATTTCCGTGAATTCGGGTCGATTATGAACGTAGCTCCCATTAATGCTGCCATTATCAGTGCCAAAAAAGACGTTGACATTATGGGTTCCGTCTTCGTAAGTAAGGGTGGTGAGTCCTAAAATGGTGTCTTCACTGAGGAAGGTAATATCCTCACCGAATTCAGAGTAGGCGATAAGGTAGTTAAAGCCATAAGGTTCATCATATCCGCCTTCTCGAAAGTAGAGGAATAACCCTTCTCCATCGTTTTGCAGTGGCCACGGATAAATCTCCACCCATCGATTCTGATATGGATCAATTCTAAGCGTTGCCTTAGGTACACAGTTTCCCACAAAATCCGGTGCTTCTATCCAACTAGCTGTACTAAGATCGTCGATAGGAAAGATGGCGTGAGCATGACAATCTAAGGCTAGTCTAATGGTACCATCTGCCTCAATGAAGATGTCAGAATATCGGGTGTCTACTGGAGCGCCGAATAATTGAAGCATGGTGCTTTCAAGTTCGTTGCCTCCGAAGTCACAGACTGTAAGTGTATGGTTAATAGCTGACGATCGATAAGTGAAGAATATGTAGTCTTCAAATACACCCCCTTCCCTGATGTAGAAGCAATTATTTACAGGAAGCAGTATGGCTTCATTGGCTACCATATCGTTGTCAATTTGCTGCACATAGAATGCCCCGTTTAGTAGATAGAAAACGAAGACGGACTGAGAATTTGAATATGCACAGTTAAACTGAGCCCCGGGAATTTCCCAGAAATCAACGGGTTCTTGCGATTCGATGCGTTGTATTCGGATAGTATAGTCGCCATCGCAATTTGATTCCAATACAGAGATGAGTTGGTTCTCAGAAACGGAATGGAGGTGCTCTACTTTGGTAGCGCACTCAAATTCTTCCCAAACAATCTCCGTTTGGCCAACAACCAAAAATGAGAGCAGCAGGCACCCGGCTATGAGGATAGATCGAGACATAGGCAAATGTTCTAGTGCCTTCAAGATAGCATCCGAAGGTGTGAACCTCAAGTGGGTCTTAACGAAATACGCTGAATCTTTCGCCGTCCAAACGCAGCATGATCATGAGAAGAATCGTGAAGCCCATTAAAGAAGATCCTCCGTAACTGAAGAAGGGGAGAGGGATTCCGATTACCGGGGCGATACCCAGTACCATCCCCACATTGATCAATAAGTGCATGAATAATATACTCGCCACTGAGTATCCGTAGACCCTTGAGAACTGGGATCGTTGTCGTTCAGCGAGGTGAATCACGCGCAAGATCAGGGCGATAAACAAGGCAACCACAAACATACTCCCAAAGAAGCCCCACTCTTCACCAATCGTACAAAAGATGAAGTCGGTATGTTGCTCCGGAACGAACTTGTAGCGTGTCATCGGGCCATTCAAATAGCCTTTTCCGGTCCAACCTCCAGACCCAATGGCCGCCTTCGCATGGCGAATGTTATAGTCGGCGTCTGGGTTTTCGTTCATCCCGAAGAGCACGTAAATACGCTCTCGTTGGTGTGGCTGCAAGATTTCTTCAATCCCGAAATTGACGGCAAAAGAAAATGCCAAGGCACCCGCTAAACTGAGGGCGACAATGCGGTAATTCTTCCTGCGGTAACGCGGCAAGGTGAAGCTTCGAACCCCGAAGAATATCAAAGCACCGAGTATCACCAAGACGAAGAGCATGACGTAGATTCCACTCTGTTCACCAAAGCCTGGATATTCCACGGTAGTGGCTCCAGAAAGAATGGCGACAATGGCCAAAATGATGGCGCCAAAGCCTACGATCAGAATGTTACCGGAGAGTCCTTCTCGGTAAAGTGCAAAGACCAAACCTGCGAACACCAATACAGTTCCAGCATCAGGTTGCAGAAGGATTAATCCCGCCGGAATACCGATTACCAAAGCGGCTTGAATACGTGTGGAAAGGGCTTTAAATCGGGGTCCCGTTTGTGCAATGAACCATGCGAGCATCAAGGCCGTCGTAGTCTTCGCAAATTCGGAGGGTTGTATACCAAAGGATCCCACGCCAAACCAGGATCGCGCTCCACCGACCTTTTTACCGATAATCAAGACGAGTATCAGCAATACCAAGACGGAGACATAGCTTATGACGGAGAACCGTATGAAGAATTCTCCTTCAGTATTCAATAAGACCAGCGCAATGAAGGTGCAGATTCCCATCCAAATCAATTGCTTTCCGTGGTCTGCTTTGAAGTCAAAGATGGCCTGGTGATCTGGGTCGAAGTTGGCACTGTAAATGGCCGTCCAGCCAATTAGAACCAACAGGAAGTATAACCCCAAGGTCACCCAATCAAGGTTCTTGCGTATTTCTTGTCGCCGAGTTGCACTCATGGTCCCAAGAATTCTGCGTCAAGAATACGTTGCTCTTTCGCAGGGTTCGCAATAGAGTCGTTCAAGTACTGTTCGATGAGAAGGCTCGCAATTGGTGCGGCCCATGTTCCTCCGAATCCACTCCATTCCACGTAAACACTTACCGCAATTTGAGGATCGTCTTTCGGAGCGAAGGCGATGAAAACCGAGTGGTCAGGCAATGGATCATTCTGAACTGTTCCTGTCTTACCACAAACTTCAATGCCTTCAATGCGAGCTCGTCGAGCTGTACCTCCTGGGGTGTCAACCACCTTTTGCATGGCGTTCACTACCGTCTCGAAGTGTTTCTCATCAACCCCTGTTGAAATAGGTTCAAGGAACTGTTCTGGCTTGCCATCCGTACCAACACTTTTGATCACGTGAGGAGGATAGTAGTATCCGCGGTTAGCGATAATCGCAGACAGGTTCGCCATCTGTAGCGGGTTGATCAGCAACTCGCCCTCACCAATACTGATGGAGTAAATCGTACTGTAGGCCCACGAAAGTTCACCATAGATGTTGTCGTAGTATGATGATCCTGGAACATTTCCTTTGAGGATGCGAGGGATGTCAGAGTCCAAATCGGTTCCGAATCCAAACCGGTGAATCTTCTCTTTCCAGGCATTCAATCCAATTTGCGCATCCTTGAAACGACTTTCTTCTTCTCCTTGCTCTACCATGCGCTTCATCACCTGGTGGAAATAAGGATTACACGAGTGCATGATAGCTCCTTCCAAGTCGTCATAACTGTGTGCGCCGTGACAACCGATGATGCCTCGGTTACAAGTGATGCGAGTGGCTGGTGTAATCTTCCCGTCTTGAAGAGCGATGAGACTTTGAACCATTTTAAAGATTGAACCTGGACGGTATTGGCCTTGAATAGCACGGTTGTAGAGCGGCTTTAAACTGTCGCTTTGAAGTTGGGCGTAGTTGGTGCCTCGCTGACTTCCAACTAGCAAGTTAGGGTCCCATCCAGGGGCACTCACCAAAGCCAAAATTTCACCTGTTTTTGGTTCAATGGCTACCACACTGCCCAGCTTGTTCTGCATGAGTTTTTCAGCGTAGGCTTGGAGGTCTGCATCAAGGGTGATGGTCAAGTCTTGTCCTTGAACCGCAGCGGTGTCGAGTCGTCCGCCATCAAAGCTTTCTTGAACATTATTCCGTACATCTACCAGCACGTATTTCGCGCCTTTTCGTCCGCGAAGTTCCTCTTCGTAAGTGCGCTCAATTCCTCCTTTTCCAATGTAGTCGCCAGGGATGTAGTAGGAATCTTGTTCAATGTCTTTAGGTCCGGCTTCGGCAAAATCACCAAGCACGTGGGCACCAATACCACGAGTGTAATTTCGAACGGTACGTGTTTGTCCGTAGAAGCCGGGGTACTTATGCAGCTGCTCTGCGATACGGGCGAAATCTTCGGGGTCAATCTGCTTCTTAATCACCGATGCCTTGTATCGAGAATAGCGCTTGGCTTTGTTGAATGCTTCTTCGAAATCTTCTACATCCATTTTGATCAAGTCGCAGAATGCAACCGTGTCAAATGGAGCCACTTTACGCGGTGTGGCCATGAGGTCATAAATCGCGCGATTGGCTACGAGGAGTTCACCATTCCGGTCATAGATCAATCCACGACTTGGGTAGATCTTTACCTTCTCTTCAGTGAGCTCAGCGGCTTTGGCTCTCCAGTCGTCAGTGGCTACCTGAAGTGAAAATAGACGTGCAATAAAGATCACACCGAACAGGAGAAAAATCCCTGTGATGATATAGCGTCGATTCCCTAGATTCATTGATTTCGTCTGTCTGTAGGAGAGTAAATGAGGTACTGACCTATGGTCAATAAGAGCAACGTCGCCAAGGTGCTCAGTAGTACTTTTCCAAGGGTGCTAAAGAACGGCGTAAAGCGGAAGAGCTCAATGAAGAAGAGCCACAAGTGGTGGATCAAGGTCAGAATACCCGCATAGGTAACATACCACGCCAATCCCATGTCTTGAATGGTAGGTCGTTGTCCGGCTTCATACCCTTCGCGCGGTGACAAGGCACGCTGCACTAATGGCTGCATAAATGCGAGTACCAAACTCGCTGAAATATGTAGGCCCAATGTATTCGTGAACATATCAACCAAGGCGCCCGTGGCGAAAGCAATCACCAATAGGAGTGAACGCGGCGTGTTGATAGGCAACATCAAGATTCCGAAGATGTAAATGAAGGGCAGCACGGTGCCATTCCAAAGGTCGATGCGGTTCACCACCAATCCTTGAACCAAGACGAGGAAAAGGATCCTCAAGGTATTTCTAACGATCAATGCGATCATTCTTCTTGGTCTTGTTGACTGCGCAATTCAAGTTCGCGCTGTTCTTCATTCAAGAAATCTTGAATCACTTGCACATAGCTCAGCTCATGGAAAGCGGTGGTCAAGCGAATGTCGATTTCGTAAAAGTCTTCTCCTTCTGGAATCTTGTAATTCTCAATCACTCCAACGTTCATCCCTTCCGGAAAGTAAGATGAGTATCCGCTTGTTACAACGGTGTCACCCCTAGAAGGGTTGGCGTATCGGGGAACCTCAATTACTCGTGCCAAGGTTGGGTCTTCTCCGGTCCAGATAACTCGTCCAAAGGCACCACTTCTTTTGAGTTTGATCCCAAGTGCAAAGTTGTTGTTGATCAACGGCATGATCGAGGCGAAATGCTCGCTCACATCTTTCACAATTCCCACCGCAGATTCTCCGGAGATCACGCCCATTTCCTTTCGGATACCTGAAGCACTTCCTTTGTCGATGGTGATGTAATTGTTGACGCGATTGATACTGTTATTCACTACCCTGGCAGGCATGAATGAGTAACGTCGCAAGTAGAGCGTGTCTTCGAAGATGTAGATCTGATCTCCTAATTTCTGGAAGGCGTCTCCACTTTGATTGCGGAGATCGGCATTCTCTTTGGCGAGTTCTTCGTTGATTGACTGAAGACGTAGGTATTCAGAAATGGCGGTACGACGTGCGTACAGCTCTCCGGTGATGCGGTTCGCAGAATGTAGTGCGACTGCGCGCTGATAATTATTGTTTCGGACAAGTAACGCGAAGGCGAGCACTTCCAGCCCAATGAAGATCAGGAATACATGATATCTGTAAATCAGCTGCCAAAAGATCCTCATTGATGGACTTCAGTCAAATTATTCGCGCATCAGGAACTGGAATTTGTCGATGTTCTTCAGTGCGATGGCTGTTCCTTTCGCTACCGCGCGAAGTGGTTCATCAGCAACGTGAACCGGGAGGCGTGTTTTCTGAGAGATACGCTTATCGAGACCGCGTAGCAATGCTCCACCTCCTGCGAGGTAAATACCAGTGCGGTAGATGTCAGCTGAAAGTTCTGGTGGAGTGTTCTCCAAACAGCTCAAGATGGCCTCTTCTATTTTCGAGATACTCTTGTCAAGAGCGTGCGCAATCTCAGAGTATGACACGTGAATCTCTTTTGGAATACCCGTCATCAAGTCACGTCCGCGAACGGCGTAGTCTGCTGGTGGTTCATCCAACTCAGGAAGCGCAGCTCCAACTTCAATCTTGATTTGCTCAGCAGTACGTTCACCGATCAAGATGTTGTGTTGACGACGCATGTATTCTTCAATGTCATGGGTGAATTCATCACCCGCAACACGGATATTCTTATCAGTTACGATTCCACCGAGGGCAATGACTGCAATTTCAGAAGTTCCACCACCGATATCGATAATCATGTTACCCATCGGCTCTTCCACATCGATACCAATACCGATGGCTGCTGCCATAGGTTCGTGGATGAGGTAAACTTCTTTTGCACCAGCGTGTTCAGCGCTGTCTTTTACCGCTCGCTTTTCTACTTCTGTAATTCCGGAAGGAATACAAATCACCATTCGAAGGGAAGGTGCAAACCAAGAACGACCTTTATTGATCATTTTGATCATCCCCTTGATCATGTCTTCCGCAGATTGGAAGTCGGCAATTACACCGTCTTTCAGCGGACGAATGGTCTTGATGTTTTCGTGGGTCTTTCCATGCATTTGTTGCGCTTGGCGACCAATGGCTACGGTTTTACTTGTAGCGCGGTCTTTCGCAACGATCGATGGCTCATCAACAACAACTTTATCGTTGTAGTAGATGATCGTATTTGCCGTTCCGAGATCGATGGCGATCTCTTGCATGAAAAAATTGAACAGGCCCATGGTTCTCCCCTTGTATAAAGCTCAGTATGCGGATTCGTAGCAAATATATGCATTGAAGCATGCCCTCGACCGCACCCTTGAATTCGTAGCTAACTTTCCAGTGTTAGTGTTTAAAATGACGGTATCCGGTAAAGAACATCGCCATTTTATGCTCATCACAGTAGTCAATGCTGAGCTGATCTTTCACTGATCCTCCTGGTTGTACGACAGCTTTGACTCCTTCGTTACCTGCAAGTTCAACACAGTCTGGGAATGGGAAGAAAGCATCGCTTGCCATTACGGCTCCTCTGAGGTCGAATCCGAATGACTTTGCCTTGACAGCCGCTTGTTTCAGCGCGTCTACGCGTGAGGTTTGACCAGTTCCGCTCGCAAGAAGTTGCTTGTTTTTAGCAAACACAATTGTATTTGACTTTGTGTGCTTCACCAACTTATTTGCAAAGACTAAGTCTTCGATTTCGCGATCTACGGCACCTTCTTTTGTTACCTGCTTGAATCCAGCAGCAACGTCTGTATGCGTGTCGCGATCTTGAAGCAAGTATCCGTTGAGGGTAGTTCGGATTTGTGTTTCAGGAAGATCCCAGTGCTTTTGAACAAGAATGATTCGGTTCTTCTTCGCTTGAAGCACTTCCAGTGCGTTCCCTTCGTAAGAAGGAGCAATCACTACCTCACAGAAGAGTTCATTGATCTTTTCCGCGGTAGCGACATCAATCGGCTTATTTGAAATCAGAATTCCACCAAAAGCAGAAACAGGATCTCCGGCTAAGGCTGCCTCGTAAGCATCTTTCAAGTTGCTACGTGTGGCCAAACCACAGGCGTTGTTGTGCTTAAGAATTCCGAAGGTCGGGTCATCATCTTTGAACTCGCTCATCAACAATACTGCAGCATCGATATCAAGCAAGTTGTTGTATGAAAGGGCCTTTCCGTGAAGCTGATCGAACATCCCTTCGAGGTCTCCGAAGAAGTAACCTCGCTGGTGCGGGTTCTCTCCGTAACGAAGCGCTGTGCCGTTCACATGACTTTCTTTCAATACCGGCTCATCAGAAGTGTTGAAGTAGCGGAAGATCATCGTGTCGTAGTGCGAAGAAATATTGAAGGCAGATGCCGCCAATTCTTTGCGATCATTCATTGAAGTTTCACCGTTTTGATCAACCAAGATGTTGAGCAAACGAGCGTACTTGTCTTGTGAAGGAACGATTACGACGTCTTTGTAATTCTTCGCCGCTGCGCGAATCAAAGAGATTCCACCGATGTCAATTTTCTCAATGATATCTTGATGCGGAGCTCCACTCGCTACAGTATCCTCGAATGGGTAAAGGTCAACGATCACCAAGTCAATTGCTGGGATTTCGTATTCCTCCATTTGAGCAGTGTCGTCACTTAGCTCGCGACGACCTAAGATTCCTCCAAATACTTTTGGATGAAGGGTTTTCACGCGACCTCCAAGAATTGAAGGGTATGAAGTCACATCTTCTACAGGAACAACCTCTGCTCCCATAGCCTCAATGGCCTTCTGTGTTCCGCCTGTGCTGTAGATAGTTACGCCTAGACGTTGTAGTTCTTTTACGATCGGTTCGAGTCCATCCTTGTGAAATACCGAAATGAGCGCTGATGAGATACGCTTTTGACCTTCCATTTGTTTAAAGTAGATGAGGGTTCTTGAAGGCGCAAAAGTAGTGGTTACGTGTGCTTTATGAAAGCCGTGTTGAAAAATGCTGAGCGGATAGATAATGTGGCGAACGAACCGAGGTCACTCTGCTTTGTGTGTACCTTGCGATATGCTTTATCTCAGGCTTCTTAAAGAGAGCTTTTTATTCGCCTGGCAGGCGATTGTCACGAACAAACTGCGCACCTTTCTCTCGCTTTTAGGTGTGATGGTTGGAATCTTCGTGATTACCTGTGTGTTCACCTTGGTAGACTCCATGGAGGATAACCTCAAGAGTACATTTAGTATCATTAACGATGACGTACTCTTTGTACAAATCATGCCTTGGGGGCCAGAAGCTGATGGTGAATATAAATGGTGGGAGTACTTCCAACGCCTCCAACCAACCATCAGAGATAAAGATGCGCTGGAAGAGCGTATGGTGAACGCAGCGGCAGTGGCTTTCCAAACGGGAACCATGGGTCGAGCTGAGCGAGGGAGCAATACCATGGAGTCAGCGCAAATTGCCGGAGTCTCCAAAGATTACGAGAAGTGCATTACGATCAATATCGACCAGGGTCGATACATTACAGATATTGAGTTTCAGGGCGGTCGACCCGTAGCCGTGATTGGAGCTGATGTTGCAGACATGCTGTTCCCGAATGGAAATGCGATTGGGAACGACATGAAAGTAAAAGGCCTGAAGGTTACGGTAGTGGGTACTTTCAAGCGCGAAGGGGTTTCCCTGTTCTCAGATGGTTTTGATCAAATTGTGATGCTGCCTGCGAAGTTTTCGAATCGCATTATCAATGTGAGAAACGCAGATGCTTCTATCCTCGTGAAAGCAGGAGAGGGTGTGTCGATGGATATGCTGAAAGATGAGGTGATTCAGAATTTCCGTTCCGTACGAAAAGTTCGTCCGAAGGAAGACAATGACTTCGCAGTTAATCAGATGGATTCCCTGACTGCCTTTCTTGATTCAATTTTTGCCAGCTTGGAAATCGGAGGTTGGTTCATTGGTGGTTTTGCCATCCTCGTAGGGTGTTTCTCAATTGCCAATATCATGTTTGTTTCTGTTCGCGAACGCACCCGGATTATTGGTATTCAGAAGGCCTTAGGTTCAAAGAATGCCTTCATTCTAGGTCAGTTCCTGTTCGAGTCAATTGCCCTCTGTGTATTTGGTGCGTTGATGGCGCTCGGACTGATATGGATTGTAATACTCATTGTAAACCTTGCCGACATCGGATTCACCTTGGGCATGCACTTCAATCGCTTTTTCATTGCCATGGTGATCGCTGTAGTATCTGGGCTAATCGCTGGAATTGCTCCCGCCGTAAAAGCCGCACGCATGGATCCTGTAGAGGCAATGAGGGGGTAAAAAGAAACCGACACCCTCTCAGGCATCGGTCTCTCTGTATATAGAACTTTGGTTAAGTTACTGTTTAGCAAATTCTTCGCTATGGAGTACTTCGGCCTCGGTTGTGACACTCATCGTGTACAACCCAGGGAGGAGAGAACCAATGTTCACGTCGATACCACCTTCAGGTAGGTTACCGAATTGTTCGTCAATTACGACTTGACCATTCAATGAGAATACGGTGACAACCACTGCTTCATCTACGGCTACTTCAGGAGTCACCTTGATGTTTTCAGCAGTAACGATGACTTCGAATTCAGTTTGAACTACTTCTTCCGCTGTCAAGCCAAGCATGTCTTCAATTTGTCCGTTGCCGGTTCCAGGAGCAATTCCTGTAATGGTCACCATCATTTCAGCCGTGTCTTCACAATCGCCATTAATGGCAGTCAGTTTCACAGTGTAAATACCAGCTTCAGTGAAGGTGTGCTGTGGATCGAAATTCAATGAGTCAAGTGAACCATCACCGAAGTCCCACATCACGTTTGAAGTATTGTCTGAGCTACTATTAAAGAAGTAGATCGAACCTCCATCGTTCAGGGATACGTTGGTTGAATTAGCTCCAAACTCGGCGAATACTGCGTTGTTATCACGTAGATCGAAATTCTCGATGTCGTGTGCATTACCACAGTTACTTACAACGTCTACTGTGTATACTCCGAATGGAAGATCCGTCAATGTAGAGTCACCTGTGATGGCTTCTAGGTTGATCGTTTCGCCATCCTCAGAGTTCGTCAATGAGATGTCCCATGTGTAATCTTCGCTGGCGAAGAAGGTAATCGTACCGTCTTCTGAAGTATTACAGTTGTCAACGCTTGATGTCGCTTCAATCGTTTCTTGTGGAGCTGCTTCTACTTGTACAATGCGTGAGGCAGTGTTACACTGTTCGCTCTGGTTGGTTACGATGACTTCGTAGAAACCAGGAGGTAGGTCCTCAGCAGTATCTGCTGTGGTCATATCCTCTACTTCACGAATAACCGTACCCATTTCATCGTACCATGTGAATGTCCATGGTGCATCACCAAATCCTTGGGCAACGATAGTACCGTCTTCTGCTTCGTAACATGATTCAGCAAGCGGTGTGACATCGAGAGGAGCGCTTACGTGAATCGCGAAACGATCTTCTGCCATGTCTTCTGTTACTTCGAATTCATAGGTGTCATCCAAATTGAATGGATGGAATGTATTTAACTCGCGGTCTTCTAGTACGAAACACAAGTTGCCTTCGTAGCTATCGACCAAGATGTTCTTGAGCGTAAGGACATCATTCTGGCCCGGTCTGAGAAGAAGGTCAATGACCATGTCCTCTTCAGGAACCGGAACCATAGTGATGCTCATAGGGTGGTGGACCGCCGTGTCTGGCACGGTGGCCAGGTTAGGTAAGGCAGGATCACCAGAGAAGAACTTGTATGCATCCAGGTGTGGATCGAAACCGATATCTGCTCCATAGTGGAAACCGATAACTGTCTCATCATACTTGTTCTCATCGTTGGTAAGAACTTTAACTCGTACAATACTCTGCGTATTCATGTCTTGTGAGCGCATGAAGACACCACCAGTATTGACTTTTGCTTTTTCGTTGATTGTAAGTGCAGGGTTTGGTCCGCTTGCTTTCACCCAGAATGCCTGGAATGAAGCTACTTGGTTGTCAAGTGTACCTACACTGATTCCGTTGATGTACGAACCGTACTGATCGTTGATAGGGTCGAATGCGTAAATCGCATCGTCAAGGTCTGTTTTTGACCACCCCAGTTCGTCATCCCAATCAATAGCCGAAGGGTATGGATTGGCAATCAGGTTCCATCCGTCATTGTAATCACCAGTATTCGATACTGTCTGTGTGAGTGTGTACGTGAGATCTCCCTTATGGAATGTACCCATGAGATCAATCAGTGTTGGAGAAGGGATGAAGTACACAAAGTATCCGCGTGAATTTCCAATTACATCTGTAATGGCATTCACTGATTCGAACCCGTTGTGAAGGTCTCCTTCAACCACTGTCTCGTCATATACACGCACATTACTCCACGGATCTTCCGCACTTGGGTAGTTCGGGTAATCCGATCCAGAGAATCCTGTGGTTGGGATATCATCGTTCCACTGCTCAAAGGTGGCGTTAGTGATTGGTGAACAGATCATTCGCCAGCTACCGCTCGCCGCAGGGAAGTAACGATTGTAGGTAATCTCATCTCCCAAGATTTCCGCTTGAGATTTGATCTCTCCAATACTACCTGTATTCGTATCGTCAGAAAGGAGCGTTACCGCATGTCCATCCCAATCAAAGACACCGTCATCTGGCATCATCGCACCTGTCAACTTGATGTCAATCATCAAGCGAAGCGAATCTTCCGAATCAATACGCAAGTCGTGGAATGTTGGGATTTCGTTTCCTTTGATCAGCTGCAATTCAGATCCCATGAAAGTGAACTTTCCTTCGTCCATTTCAAGGTCACCGTTATGAGCAAGGTCTCCCTTCAATCGAAGGTTTCCGAAACTACTGCTGAAGTCGATGGTACAACCTTCTTTGATCAAGAGGTTGGTGAGTGTCACCGTAGAACCGATGACAGGGTCATAAGTATCAGTGTCAATGGTCACGTTCGCATCTGTTGGAGGAACCTCACCATCAAACCAGTTGCCAGCGGTATTCCAGTCGTCAGAAATTGTTCCTTTCCAGATGTAGTCGTTGTATTCGTTTTCACAAATCATTTCTGGATCGCTCAAATTCACCGTGATGGTCTGAGAACATGTAGAGACTGTTCCAGTTGGGTCTGAAAGTGTCCATGTTACTGTTGTTTCACCTGCTGGATAAGTATCAGAGGCATCAGCAGTATTGTTGAAGTCGTTGATGATATCAAAACACCCCGGACGATTTCCGGATAACCAATCAGTGGCAGAATCCATGTTATACATGGTTCCGTCGTAGTCGTACGATGAGCCATCGTTGATTGCCGTTCCAGTACCTTCAACGAAGTTGTAGTCAACAAGAAGGTCAATGTCTGATCCATCCGGACACATTGCCGTCTCGAATTCTGCTTCTGTCAAAGCACGGTTCCAGATTCTGAATCCTGCAATGTCTCCTTCGAAGTATTGTGAAGGACCACGTGAACCGTTGAAATATGTTGCTTCTGAACCTACTCCAATGAATCCGTAACGTGTGTTACCAGACCCCATAGTGGTTCCTTTGGTTGTGCTTGATTCTAATGTTCCGTCGATGTAAAGTTTCATCGAACCATTGTCATAGATACCTACCACGTGGTGCCATAACCCATCATCAACACGAGTTGTACTCGAAAGTGATCCAGTACCACTATTGGTTTTGACACCCCAGCCAATTTCTCCGGTACCTCCGCTGGCTCCGTTGACTTCAAGTCGCCAATAGTCGCTTCGGTCAAACGATGCGATAACTTGGTTTCCGTCTTCATTCGTTCGGATCCAAGCCTCAACCGTACACTCGGCATAAGAACCTTGGTAGAACATGTCTTGGATAGCCACGTAATCGTTCGATCCGTCCATGTTTAGGTAGTTGGCAGTGAATTCTGTTCCATATACAAGACTTCCAGCGGTAGGTGCCGTGATGGTAACATCTTCTTCACAGTTGTCATCTGCATCAGCAACGGTGATGTCATCTCCACAATTGAAATCAGGTTCTTCAACCGTAACTGTTAATGTAACGGTGGTTGATTCTGGTGATACATTGTTGTCTGTACCAGTGATTTCGTATGTGTAAGTTCCGGCTGCAAGTCCCGAAAACGTCATGTTTAACGTCGCTGGATTTCCAGAAGTATTCGTGTTGATTGTGCTACCGCCATTGCCGAGATCATCTACAGCAATAGAGACTGTTTCGTTTGATTCAGGTCCGATGAAGCCAACTTCAATCGTGGTTGAGCCACCTTCCGTGTATGAAATGGCATTTCCGTCTGGAAAGCTTTGTGCTACAGGAGGGAAGTTCGAGGCACTCGATACATCGAGCTCGATGCACTGATCATCCAACCAATCAACACCATCTTCGTTTCCGTCAGGCCCGTCATAGTCATCATTGTTTTGCGAGAATAGCCCGATCTGGATATAGTCTGTGCCATTTCCAGCATTTACTCCTACCGTTGCAGGGTATCCTCCAAATCCGTCCACACCCGAAGATGCTGATCCGGTCGTCCAACCCATGTCACCATAGAAGAAACCAACGTTGTTCCCTGGTTCAAGCACATCATCTGTACCATCAGTGAGTACCACTTGGAAGGAATTGAAAAGGCCATCACTATACGAGCCGTATGAGTAGTATGGACCTACTTCAACCCACGTCACATAGAACGCGTGGTCAGTCACATAGTACCAAACCTCTCCACTGGCATCACGCGTATCCACGTCACCCCAGAAAGGAGCAATCATAGGAGTGGTGATTGGGAAACCTGATGGTGAGTACCACCAGTAACCGTTATCGAAAGTCAGGTTACCGTTGTTGTTCAAGTACACCGAGGTGTATTGATCACCATACAAATCAAAGGTAAATGGAAGAGAGATAGGTCCAAGAGAACCATCATCGTTTTCTGGGAACTCAGTCCAGGTGTTCGGATCGAAATCGATCCAACAATCTGAACTACGGTTTCCCGCATCTTCAAGGATGTCAGTAATATCAGGCACCGCCGATTTATTCTGAACAGTCACATATGTCATGTCGAGCGTTCCAGCTTCTTTCCCTTGTCTTACTTCCGGACCAGGGTAGATCAATTCTGGATCATTGCTCTCTGTACCTTCCAAAGCACTGCTTTGAGCGAAGGTGACAGTCGAAACTAGGGCAAACGCCAAGGTTAAGATCGACATTGCGAGATGGGCGATTCTCGCGTTTAATTGAAGTGTTTTCATCATACAGACGTTGAATTCGGAGCATGAGAGCATCCGAAATGTTAGCTATCAACTTTCGTTACGTCTGTAGTGTGCTGAAGTTGGGGTGAAAACCCCGTTTAAGAAATGTCCTACAGCACTTGGGAATTGCGTCTGTAGGGTAGAGCAGAAGGAGGGCTCCGAGTTTAGAACTCGAAGCTCACTCCTAGCTGGAAATTCATCATATCCGTACGACTTGAAATACGGTCGAAACTAATGTCGCCGTCGTCGTTGACTTCAATGGTTTCGCGGTCTACGAATTCAACACTTCCTCCTTGGAGTTTGCTGAAACGTCCTTCCACGAGCATATTTTGTGTGAGACGGATTTTCAATCCGGCAGCCCATCCGTAAACCACAGTGATGTCATTGTGGTAGCGATCGCGAATTTCTTCGCTTTGCTCATCATCAGGTTGGATTACAGTAACTGTAGAGAAATTGCGGAGTCCGCCAATCACATCACCATAAGGCTGGATTCGTCCTGCGAAAGGCTTGAAACGTCCAATACCATAGTAGGTATACATGTTGCTATTGATCTCCATTTCGGCTTCTTGGAAGATCATGTCCCCTTCGACATCTTCGCCTACTTCGATCCATACATCTTCGTTTGAAGATCCACGGCTCATCCAGTTGAATCCTGCTCCAACCTCAAAAGGGGAGCGACCCATGTTAGCGAGGAATTGTCCGCCGATACCGGCTGGAGTACCATCAAAATTTGCTGCGAATTGGCCTTCTGGTTGACCTACAATAACCCCAAAGCTGAGAGATGGCGTGCGCAGACGTACGTTATTACGCTGGTTACGCTGGTTATTGCGTTGGTTACCATTGTTGAACTGACCAAATGAAGTGCTGGCGAGTAACAGAAAGGCTATGAAATAAGAGAGTCGTATCATGGCGCTAGTGTTTCCTTCTCTAAAAGCAACAAGTGTGCCAAAGGTAGGAGTTTACTAACACTCAATGAAGCGATTAGGTTCTACTCAATCGACTCTTTCATCATGGCTACTTTACGAATCACAAGTTCGAGTTGACCGCTTTTGAACGGCTTAAGAATGAACTCAGACATTCCTGCTTCGAAACACTCGTTCTTGCTTTCACTCGCAATGTTTGCGGTAAGTGCGGCAATGTATGGAGTGTCGATGCTCTCGTCGGTTGTGATAATTCCTGAGGCCTCAATTCCGTCCATTTCAGGCATGTGAATGTCCATGAAAATGATGTCGTAGGCATTGATGCGAGCCATTTCCACGGCTTCCCTACCGTTGCAAGCAAGATCCACACTATACCCCATCTTTTCTAAGACAAACATGGCTAGTCGTTGATTAATCAGGTTGTCTTCAGCTACCAATATGGAGAGAGGGTAGTCTTTCGCAAGGGTTCCGTCCAATGTTGGTTCCATCACCTCTTTCTGGGTGTCTGGATTGGCACCTTTTTTAGCTGTTGTGATGAATCGGAAAGTAAAGGTAGATCCTTCACCAAGGGTGCTTTCTACTTTAATATCTCCATCCATCAACTCAGCGAGCTTTTTACAAATGGCGAGTCCTAAACCAGTCCCTTCGAATTTCCGCGCTAGCGAAGAATCAACCTGCGTGAATGAATCGAAAAGGGTGGCTAATTTGTCTTCAGGAATTCCGATTCCAGTATCCTTCACATCGATACTTACCTCGAACTGATCGTGTTCAAGTTCCTTCGCGTCTACATTGAGCTCGATCTTTCCTCCCTCCGTGAACTTGATGGCGTTCGAAACGAGGTTGTTCAGAATCTGCGACAGTCGACCTGCATCACTAATGATGACTTCAGGAACTCGGTGTGAAATGTGCGAAACAATGGTGTTATTTCGAGTGGAAGCTCGGTGTGAGCTCAAGGTCATGGCGTTTTTAATCAGCTTGTTAACCGGTACAGGCTCGGCGCTGATGACCATCTTTCCTGCTTCAATCTTCGAGAAATCAAGAATCTCATTAATGATCGATAGTAGGTTCTCTCCACTGACTTGAAGGGTCTCTACGAATTCTCGCTGATCTGCATTCAACTCAGTAGCAGAAAGAAGTGAAGCCATACCCAATACACCATTCATAGGTGTTCGGATCTCGTGACTCATTGTTGCCAAGAAAGCACTCTTCGCCTTCGTAGCCGCTTCTGCTGCATCTTTCGCGTCAATCAAATCACGCTCAAATGCTTTCACTGCGGTGTTGTCACGCATATAACAGATCATAGAACCCCCAGGGATTCGAGTGATTGTTAATAGAACTTCAACCGTTCTTCCATCGATACGCTGGCAAATACTTTCACCACGCCATACATACGAACGGAGAATTTCTGGGAATACTTCTTCCTTGAATGCTTTAGACTGATCTTCATCCCACAAGTCAAACCAACTTTGGCTATCAAGGGATGGTTTCTCAACATGCCCTAGTAAAGAAGCAAAGGAGTTGTTGAGGTAGGTAAACTCACCACTTTTGTTAATGATGGCCACACCATCTGCAGCGAATTCAATCGCGTTGTTCAGCTCGTCAACACGGTCGCGTGTTTTTTGAATTTCTGTTATGTCTTCACCGTAAACACTGATGTAGTCGGCTTCTTGATTTGGCTCAAACTTGAATTGGTAGTGCTTACCATTTTGATACGTTGTTAGCTCTTGAGGAATACCGAGGCGGAATGCCTGCATGATCGTTTCTGAACATCCAGGAGGCCAGCTGATATTGTCGTTGTCTTCGTTTCCAAGCGCAGCGCGGGCCACATTATTCATTAGCAAAATTTCACCCGATGAATTCACTCGAAGGAGCAAGAGTGAAGACTCTTTTACGAATTCTACGAAGGTGTTAAGTTGATCGTAATTGTGTTTGTGGTGTTTACTCTCTTTTTGAAGCTGAGTCATGCGTAACGCAATCATCGTGATCAAACCTCCGAGGGCTACGAACCCAGCAAGGAAGGTGACAATTTTTCCAGGATAAGTCGTGGCTAAACTCGCTGGTGAAATGAAGAGATAGGCGACCATGGAGATGTATCCAGCACCCATACAAACCACTACATTAAGTGTGTTTCGCGCTACCAATAGCACGTGCACCGCCGCGAGTGGATAGAGGTATATCAGACCCGATTCCTTGTAAAAGAAGATGCCAAAGACATTGATCATCACAATCGAAACCAGATAGACTGGCAACGGGAGCTCTTCGTCGTACTGCCATTTGAAGTACCAAAGAGCGGTACCTACGAGGCCGACTCCAACAGGAATTAGCGACATAAGTGGATTACGGAAGGCAATGACTGACGCCATGACTACCACAAATCCAATTAGGAATGTGAAGTTGATCCAGTTCTCTGAACTGTCCGACTGCTGTTTCTTCAATTGATGTGCCATAACTTATCGTATGGTCACCACTTGAACGTTTACAGTATGCTACCCTCGATGCTGGTTTTCACGCGGTCGAGGATTTCTTGTAGTTGTATGATCTCGTTTGTTGCTCTTGCTTTGCCATCAGGGTACTGGCAGGCTCCTTCGATCGTTCTGATCCTTTCGCCACCTTCGGTGATGGAAAACAAGTCAATGCTTGCTTTCATTCGGTGAGCAATTTCGCCAGCTTCTTTCATTTCATTGCCTTCAACGGCTGCCACCAGTTTAGGTAAATCTTTACCGATGGTGTGTGAAATAAATAGCTCACTAAAATGCTTCACGGCCTGCGGGTCATTGCCCGTCAGTTCCTCTATTTTTTCAAAACTGAATTCCGTGAATTCGTTCTGCATATTCGTCCTACTTAAATGATAGAGAGAGCTCTAGCAAGGTAATACTTAATCTTAGAATAAAGGGACAGGCGAACCCGCCCCTTTTCCTAACTTAAATTATTCAACCTCACGAATAATCAACCTCTCATGAATGAATGCTGCCAATGCAACATTCTACTCATACAAAACTACGTGGGTAGGATGCCTAGACACGTGAGCAATTGGGCGAGTATTTTGTAAGAATTCTCCGCACATCTCTGTCAGTTGATCATCCCCATGGTATTTCCTTTATGTACCTTTCGAAACGGATGGAAAGCAAGAGAATCCTAGTCACCGGTAGTAATGGCCAATTAGCTCAGAGCCTTGCTGTGGTCAATAAGTCGTTGTCACACGAACTTTTTCTCCTTGATCGTCAGTCGCTTGATATTTCGAATGCTGATGAATGGCGAGAGAAGCTAGATGATATTGACCCTGATGTGGTCATCAATTGCGCCGCCTATACCGATGTTGAGGGCGCTGAAGACCATCGCGAAGCGGCTTTTTCCATTAATGATTCTGCAGCTGTTTTAGCTTCTCGCCTAACGGCGGAACGCGACAAGCGCTTCATACACATCAGCACTGATTATGTGTTCGATGGAAAAGCAAGCAGACCGTACACTGAGCAGGACGGAACCGCACCCTTAAATGTCTACGGCGCTTCAAAATTGGCTGGGGAACAGGGGATTCTTGATTTAAAAAGTGATGCGCTGATCTTCAGGGTTTCTTGGCTTTACAGTCCGTTCGGGAAGAATTTTGTAAAAACCATGAATCACCTTTTCGGAACCCGCGATGAGGTGAATGTGGTGAATGATCAAATCGCATCACCTTCTTCGGCCTTGACCTTTGGTCGCTTCTTATTGGAGTGCGCCCTTGAGGGAGGTGAGCCTGGACTTTATCACTACAGCGAGCATGGGGAAGCTAGCTGGTTTGACCTGGCTACAGCGGTGAATGAGCTCACTGGAAAAAGAGCGCAGGTACACCCCGTTGATTCTGAATACTTTCCGACCAAGGCAGAGCGTCCGGCCTACTCCAAACTGGACAACAGAAAAATCGAAACTATCTTCGCTCCTCAGATTCCGCATTGGCGCGAGTCTTTAGAAAGCTGTCTTAACTATGAATGAAGATCTGACCTCTCTCGATCAGGCCCTCGTTGAAAAGGCCGAGTCATGGACAAAAGCTCCTTACGATGAAACAACTCGTCAGGAAGTGCTGCATATGATGCAGAATGATCCACAAGCTCTGAAGGAGTCATTTTATAAAGACCTTGAATTTGGAACCGGAGGACTCCGTGGTATCATGGGTGCTGGTTCTAATCGAATGAATCGTTACACGGTAGGTGCAGCCACACAAGGCTTCGCCAATTACCTCCGTGAGTCATTCGGTGAAGGAGAACACGGCGTTGCCATTGCACACGATTGCCGAAACAACAGCCGTGAATTCGCTGAAGAAACGGCAGATATCTTGGCGTCAAATGGATTCCGAGTGCACTTGTTCAAGGAACTGCGACCAACACCTCAATTGAGCTACGCTGTGCGTTCGTTAGGGTGTAAGGGAGGAATTGTAATCACTGCAAGTCACAATCCACCGGCATACAATGGCTACAAGGTGTATTGGGAAGATGGCGGACAAATCGTAACACCACACGACAAGGCGATTATTGCGCGCGTTCGTGCCATTGCAGATCAATCAGAAGTGAAGCGAGGAGATGCTGGAGACCGCGTCCAAATCATCGGAGATGATATGGATGATCGTTTCCTTCAAGAAGTTGAAAATAATGCCATCGAAAAGGAAGTCATTGCCAGTCAAGCAGACCTTCCAATCGTATATACTGGACTGCACGGAACGGGAATTACCTTGATTCCTGATGCCTTGAAGCGTATTGGATTTAACAACGTTCAGCTTGTTAAAGAGCAAGCTGTTGTGAGTGGGGAATTCCCAACCGTTGAGTCTCCCAATCCAGAAGAAGCAGAGGCATTGTCAATGGGAGTGGCGCTGGCAGAAGAGATCGGAGCAGAGATTGTTCTTGGAACAGACCCTGATACAGATCGTGTAGGTATCGCCTGCCGCAACGATCAAGGAAAATATGATCTACTGAATGGTAACGATACAGGAGTGCTTCTCACCTGGTATCAATTGAGCAGATTGAAAGCCAAAGGGGAGTTGCCCTCGAATGCTTTTGTGGCGAAAACGATTGTAACCACCCCTCTTATTGAGAAGATTGCTGATTACTTCGGGATTCCTTGTTACGAGACCCTGACCGGATTCAAGTGGATCGCGGATAAGATCAGAGAGAAAGAGCCGGAAGAGAAATTCATTACTGGAGGAGAAGAGAGCTACGGATACATGATTGGTGACTTCGTCCGAGACAAAGATGGTGTCTCGGCAGCTGCGATGATTTGCGAAATGACGGCTTGGTTTAAGTCGCAGGGCATGTCTATTCCACAAGCCTTGGCTTCAGTTCATAAAGAGCTCGGTGTATATCGCGAAGCTTTGGTTTCACTGAAGAAAGAAGGTATTTCAGGGGCTGAAGAAATTCAGCAAATGATGCAGCGATTCCGCAATGAATCGCCAACCAAAATGGCAGGTATAGCGGTTTCCACCGTAATTGATTATCTTAGTTCTGAGGCTAAAGACCTCAACACCAATACAACAGATACCGTTAACCAGCCTTCATCGAATGTGGTTCAGTTTGTTCTTGAAGACGATTCAATCGTTACGGCAAGACCTTCAGGAACTGAACCAAAGATCAAGTTCTATTTCTCTGTGAACGAGGCATTCGCAGGGGACTATGACGCTCACCGTTCATCCCTTGAGCAGAAGATCAAACAGTTGAAAGAGGCTTTTTTGGCAAGCTAATATGGCTTTCGACATTGGACAGAAGCTCTCCGCTCACCTGCCTACTTGCGTAGTGCGGCCAGGGGGCAGTATTGTAGAAACCAATGATGCATTCAAGGCCTTACAATCGGTAGCCAACGCTAATGCTGATCTCAACAGTATCTGGTCTTACTCAAGCCAATCAGACAACAAACTCCAGCTCTATTTTGAAGATCGCGTGCATGCTGGTGATTCCTTTGAATTTGAAATGCGTGCAGGCTCCATCACCGAAGGGAAGTGGTACCGCGTTCAAGTATTTCCATTTCGAGAGAATCATGAGGCCTTGGCCATGGTGATATGGAGTTTGAGAAGCGAGAAGATCCGCCTTAGTGAAGAAGCCAACGACGTACTTCACTCCATTAATGAATCACTTCAAGAAGGTTTTTACCGAAGCACTGCCGACGGAAATATCCGCTATGTGAATCAGGCCTTCGCTGATATGTTTGGGTTCACCGCCCCGGAGGAGATGAAGGATATTCATGCCTCGGTGATGTACGTGGACCCAGCAGCCCGCCAAGAGCTGGTACTCGAGCTGACGGAAGCCGGACGAATCACGAACCGAGAGGTGCTTTTCAAGAAGAAGGATGGAAGCATTTTCTGGGGACTATTGAGTGTGTCGCAAAACGAAGACGAGAACGGTGAAATTCATCTCGACGGTGCCTTGCGTGACATCACCAAGATCAAGGAAATCGAACGTCAGCTGAAAATTGAAATGCAAAATGCCGAGGCTGCTACCTTGGCAAAACAGCAGTTCTTGAGTACCATCAGTCATGAACTCCGCACTCCCTTAAATGCGGTGATCGGATTGACCCACTTGTTGATTGATGAAAATCCTCGTGAAGATCAGCTGGAGAGCATGAAAGCGCTACTCTACAGCGCGAACAGCCTCTTGGGATTGATCAATGATGTACTTGACTTCTCGAAGATTGAAGCTGGACATGTGCAGTTGACCAAAGAAAAGCTTGTCCTCGCAAGCGAGGCTGAACGCATCATTGAATCTTTCCGTCCGCAAGCAGAACAGAAGGGAATCGATTTGAAAGTGGAACTCGATGAACGTATTCCGCAAAAGTTATTCTCCGATAAACTCAGGCTGCAACAGGTGTTGAACAACCTGATTAGCAACGCACTGAAATTCACATTCCATGGAGAAGTGAAGCTGAGCTTCGGACTGGTCGAGAACAATCGTGACGACGTAAGGGTTCGTATCAGTGTGGAGGATACCGGTATTGGCATCCCTCAGAATAAAATAGACTCAGTCTTTGAAGTCTTCACGCAAGCAAGTAGCAGCACAACGCGAAAGTTTGGTGGTACAGGCCTCGGCCTCGCCATTACTCGGAACCTCGTTGAGCTCTTTGGTGGAGAATTGAAAGTAGAAAGCGAGGCCGGAAAAGGCTCCAAGTTCTACTTTGATGCGAACTTCGGACGAAGCATTCAGCGTGAACCACTTGTAGATGTGAAGATGCCAGAGAAAAAGATTTCAAGTGTAAGCTTCGACGGAAAGCGAATACTTGCCGTGGAAGACAATGAGGTAAATCAGCTCCTATTGAAGCGATTTATAGGCGAGTGGGGTGCTGACGTTGAGTTGGCATCGAACGGCATTGAAGCTTTGATGATTGCTCAAGAAAACGAGTTCGACATTGTCTTGATGGATATCCAAATGCCAGGAATGGATGGCTACGTTGCCACTCGGAATATCCGACAACTAGGAGGTAGCTACTCAAATGTGCCAATCCTAGCCGTTACCGCATCTATGCGAAGTGAAGTTCAAGACCGCAGCCAACAAGCAGGAATGACCGATATTTTGTTGAAGCCATACTCTCCCGAGGAGCTGGCGGCGAAGCTTCAGGAATACCTTTAGAGGGCTTATGGCCTAGGGCCTAAGGCTTATTTGCTCCGGCGTCCGGCTTCCGGCGTCCGTTAGATCTCTATTTCTGCTTCTCCTTCTAATTCTCCCTCTCCTTCTTCTTCTAACCCTAATTCTTCCTCTAAAAATTTCCAGACCTCGCTGTCTTTGACGAAGGGGAGTACAGAGGGAGCGAGTTGGACTAGGGGTTCATACAGCATTGATTCATCCTTGATGTCTTTGGGGATGATGCTGAGTCGGTCAGTGAAGGGACGAGCGAGCATGAGGAAGACACTTAAAATGAGTGCAGCTTTAGCGAGTCCGAAAATGGCGCCGGCAATCTTGTTGAGGAAGCCGAGGGCAACCATGTCAAGTAGTTTAGAGATCGATTTGGCGACCATGTTTACCAGCACAACGATCACAATGAAAACCGCAGCTATAGCGATGATGGGGATGTATTGCTCGTTGAGTTCAGTAGTGTCTTCGAGGATAAATGCCAACTCATCAGACAAGTGCATCACGCCGTAAATCGCGAGGACTAATCCGGCGAGCGAGAGAACCTCAATGATGAATCCCTTCTTGTAGCCGGTCCATGCGGCGGAGAGAAGGATGATCCCGATGACGATATCCACATAATTCATGCGCACAAGATAGTTAAGCCCATGATTTACCAACGAGCAAAGCCTTTAGTTTAGCGCATTATGAGTGATGCCATTCAGATAAGACAAGCTAATAGTGGCGATGCAGAAGCCATGCACGCGATGATTTGTGAGTTGGCTGAGTATGAGAAAGCCTTAGATCAGGTGGAGTTGACGGCTGAACGCCTTAGAAATGACGGCTTTGGTGATACCTCTTACTTCCAAGCCCTGGTGGCGCAGGCCGGTGGTGAGGTTATCGGAATGGCTCTGTACTATCCGCGCTATTCAACTTGGAAAGGGCCTACACTTTACCTGGAAGATTTGATCGTTCGAGAGCCTTTTCGTCGACGCGGAATTGGTGCGCAGTTGTTAGAAAAACTACTGCTGATAGCAGAAGAGAAAGGGGTTCATCGTTTAGAATGGCAAGTTTTGGATTGGAATGAACCAGCCATTGAATTCTACAAAAAGTACAAAGTGGTTTTTGAAGAAGAATGGCTGAATTGCAAGATTGTAAGAGAAGAAATTCAGCGCTTTGCGCAAGAGAAGTAATATGATCGTATACAAATTTGGTGGTGCATCAGTGAAAGATGCTGATGCCGTGAAGAACGTTGCAAAAATCCTCGGAGAAGCGCAGGATGAACATGTGCTATTGGTGCAATCAGCGATGGGTAAGATGACCAATCACCTCGAGGAGATTTGGCGAGCATGGATTGTTGGTGAACCGACCGATGACTTGCTTAATGAGTTCCGTTCGTTTCATCACGCTATCGCGGAATCGCTTGGGATTCCAGCTGAACTCTTGATACCGGTTGACGAATTGATCAATGAATTAGGAGAGACACTTCAAGGTGACCCGGGTCAAAACACGGCACTTAGTTATGATCGTGTCGTTCCTTTCGGAGAGCTCGTTGGAACGCGTTTGGTAGCCGCTTACCTCGAACATCAAGAGCTTCCCATCGAATGGCTCGACGTGCGAAACGTAATCGTCACAGATTCTTCTCACCGATCAGCGAATGTAGATTGGGAACGCAGCAAGCAGAACGCTGATGTTGTTGCTGCCCACTACGAAGAAGGCGTGCGCAAATTCGTGCTCACCCAAGGCTTCATCGGCAAGAGTAACGTAGGGAATACGAGCACACTCGGGAGAGAAGGTTCAGACTACACTGGAGCTATCCTCGCGTTCTTAACGAATGCTCGATCGCTCACTATTTGGAAAGACGTTCCAGGAATGTTGAACGCTGATCCCAAGTGGTTCAATAATACCGTGGAGGTGAAGGCCCTATCATTCCGTGAGGCCATTGAATTGAGCTACTACGGCGCTTCGGTGATTCACCCAAAGACAATCAAGCCATTGCAGAACAAAGAGATTCCACTTTACGTGAAGTCTTTTGTCAATACTGATCACCCAGGAACTACCATTGCTGCTGGAACGGAGGTGAAGCACTACGTGCCAATGTACATCTTCAAGCCAGACCAAGTCTTGATCAGTATTTCGCCACGCGATTTCTCCTTCATCGTAGAAGCGAACCTCAGAGATATCTTCGAGGCACTCACATCTTCTGGAATCTCCGTGAATCTTATGCAGAACTCTGCCATCAGCTTTTCGGTCTGTGTCGATCGAGATGAGCAAAAGTTTGAGCGATTCAGAGAATTAATGCAGATGAACTACCAAATCAGATACAACGAATCGGTTGAGTTGCTCACCATCAGACATTACGACGAAAAAACCGTTGACCAACTTACCGACGGAAAAGAAGTCTTACTTCAGCAAAAGAGCCGACACACTTTACGCATGGTTTTGCGCCAAAACGGCTAAAAAAGTGTGAAAAGGACTTGCGTTTAGAAAGAAATGTGTAATTTTGAATATGATCTGCGGAACGTTCGATTCCGCAAAGAAGGCAAATTTTCATAGTTACAATGTACTTATTGTAATGGTAGTTTTAGTTTAATGTTAAGTGGAATGGGGACTGAACGCAGTCCCCATTTCTTTTTACCTAAACTTTCGCGATTGGTGGTTAGTCTTTGGTCTTTAGTCCTTGGTTATTAGATGGATAACTAAAAGAAAGAAGAACGGACGCCGGACGCCGGATGCCGGTAAGAGGTACAAAAAAAGCCCCCAAAAGGAGGCTGTTTGAGTCCTGACTAAAGCGCAGGAGTTAATACTCGTCTTCGTTAAAGAAGAAGTCTTCTTTGGTCGGATAGTCAGGCCAAATCTCTTCGATACTCTCGTAAGATTCTCCTTCATCCTCAATTTGTTGCAGGTTCTCCACTACTTCGAGCGGAGCTCCGGTGCGCATGGCAAAATCAATCAGCTCATCCTTGGTAGCCGGCCATGGCGCATCTTCCAAATAGGAAGCTAATTCCAAGGTCCAATACATAGCACCAATGTTTTAAGGGGTACTGTAATTCAGTACGCAAAAATATATTTTTAAACTTTCGAGCCAAGGAAAATCGAATGAACTTCAAATAAGCTCTCAATCAACACAAAATCAGTTCGTTACGAACGTGATTTATGGCGTCCATGGCGTCTCTTCCACTCGCAAGTCGTGTGCCAACTTCCTCGAAAGGACGAAAAAGTAGTCTGACAAGCGATTCAAAAAGCGAATCATGTCGCTTTGCACGTAGGACGTTCGAGCAAGGGTAATGGTTGCCCGTTCAGCACGTCTACATACACATCTTACGACGTGACAATGCGAAATAGTTACATGTCCGCCAGGTAAAACAAAGTTCTTTAACGGGGGAAGTGTGCTGTCCATTGCATCCATCGCAGCTTCCAGAGCCTCAATGCGTTCGACCTTAAATGCAGGTAAGGTCATTTTATTCTTCTCTGGATCACTCGCCAGGTGACTTCCGATCGTAAACAGGTCTTCTTGGATTTGAATCAGCTCTGCTTGAAAGGCATCTGTTCCTTCTTGATCTCGCAACAAACCAACGTTGGCATTCAGTTCGTCGAGTGTGCCGTAAGCCTCAATGCGGTCGTGGTCTTTCGCTAGTCGCGTTCCTCCAAGGATACCTGTGGTTCCCTTGTCTCCGGTTTTCGTGTATACTTTCATTTCTTTTCGTCTACTACAAAGTACATCTCAAGTTCCCCTTTGTTCTTTGCCTGAATCTTTCCTCTTGATTCACAATTGAAATGCTCCTTGACCAATTCGAAGGTGCTCGCGCTGATATTAATGCGAGCAGGCTCACCACTTGACTCCATCCGAGCCGCGGTATTCACAGTGTCGCCCCAGATATCATAGGCGAATTTGCGTTCCCCTACCACTCCCGCAATCAGAGGCCCGCTGTGGATTCCTATGCGAATATCACATTCAGGAAGTCCTTTCTCTCGGTTTCGTTGGTTGAGCTTCTTCATGCTTTCCAACATGCCAAAGGCAAAACGAACGAGGTTCTCAGCGTGCAATGGGTCTTCTCTCGGGATACCCGTGGCACACATGTAGGCATCACCAATGGTCTTGATTTTCTCTACTCCAAACTCATCACACAAACGATCAAAACTCTTGAAAGCTTCGTCCAGCAGACCAACCAACTCATCGGCAGTGATCTTTTCGCTCAAAGAAGTGAATCCTTTCAAGTCAGAGAATAGCACGGAAGCCCCGTCGTAGTCTTTTGTTTCGGCATATCCCTTTTCCTTTAGCTCCTCAGCAGTGTCTTTAGGAAGAATGTTAAGCAAGAGTGCTTCTGATTTCTCCTTCTCTTGACGAACCTCCTCGGTGCGTTCAAGTACCGTTCTTTCTAATCGTTCGTTTGCACGTCGTAATCGACGAAGGCGGTACTGCACAAAGCCATATACGGCCAAGAACAAACCAATCGCCATCACCGCAATGAACAATGGATTCATCCAGAATGGCTGCTTAATCTTGACAGCGTATGATAGTGGTTCTTCATTCCAGAATCCATCGCTGTTTCTTGCGCGTAATTGGAAAGTGTAATCGCCTGGTGGAATCTGCGGATAAGTATGTGATCGAACCTCTTGAAGGTCTACCCATTCTTCTTCTAATCCTTCCAGTCGACATTGGAATATTAGATCCTCAGGCTGCGAAAGATCGAAACCATCGAAGTCAAAAGAGAGATGATTGGCGTCATAAGGCAAGGTCAGGTCTACGGGTAGTCCAACCTTATTCATCGAGAGGTCATAAACACTCCAATCCACTGATTCGTAGTTCAAGCGTATGCCATCTAAGACAATGCCTGGAGCTTCTTCATTAATGAATGCTCCTTCAGGGTCAAATCGAATCAATCCTTGAGTGGTCGCCAACCAGACGGTATTGGGCTCCAGAAAGTCAAAGATTACATCGTTGATTTGACCATCGATGCCTTCTTCATTGCCATAGCTCTCATGATTCAATACGAATTCCTGAGTTGGGTCAAGCTCAATGAAGTCAATCCCAGCACGCGTCACTACCCATAGGTTTTCTAAAGGGTCAAGATGAAGAGATGAGACGCGCAGATCACTCAAGTAACGGTCGCTGTAATGCTTCACCTTCCCACCATAACGGAAGATTCCTTGGCGTTCCGTCGCCATCCAGACATTGTCATTGGAGTCGATTTCAATGTCAATAATCTTTAGTTCTTCACTTCCTTCAATCGGCAGGATGCCCGCTCTTTTAGGGATGATAACATTGCCCGATTCCGCGATAGCGAAAGCAAAAAGACCACAAGAACTACCTACGAAACACAGGCTATCATTGATGGCGATATCTGTGAGCTCACCACAGGCCAAATCGATGTCAGTCAGACGATCTCCGTTGATTTCAAAGAAGTCTTCAGTCACGAAAGCAGTGGTTTTTTCGTTGCCCACATAGTTCAAAACTGTGGCGTCTTTTGTGAAGGTGTTGAAGCGGTAGATGTCTTGCCAAGCTTCATGAATGAGCACCTCTTGATTGTCTTTCAGCGTGGCGAATGAGGGCTGATTAGCTTCAATTTTAGCTAATGTGGCTTGCACACCTTCATCAGCAATCGGAGGGAGCATTTTCTGAACCTGATCTCCTCTTTTCCATTGATACAAATCGCCGTCAATACTGTTGAAGAACAATAGGCTATCGCCGAAGCTAACAAGGGAAACGACGGAGGTTTCAGGGAAGCCATGTGCCAGGGTGTAATGAGCTGCACTTTGTCCGGTCAATTGACAAATCCCTCCGAAATAAGTGGCGAACCAAAGACTTCCACTCCGATCTCGGTGGATGTCGCGAATTCGATCGTTGCTGAGTCCATTTTGAGTTCCAAAGACCGTGACTTCGCCACTTTCTTCATGGAATTCGAAGGCTCCAATACGGGTGCCAATCCAAAAATGTCCTTGCTCATCTTGCTCGATGGCGCGAATACGAGAGTGGCTGATTACTTCGGGCACCACTTGAACGATCGCCCCATTTTCAATAACCGACAGCCCGTTCTGATGACCTACCCACACTCGACCTTGATTGTCTTCAAAGAGCGCTAATATTCGGTCTTGTAATTCTTCTTCAGAGCGCAGAATGTAGTTGCCATTACTTTGGTTGTATAGCCCGTGATCCGTGCCTATCCAGAACTGTTGTTGGCCATCAACGAGTAGACATCGAACGTTTGATTCGTCGAGTTCATTGATATGTACAAGTCCGCTGTCTTCGCTAACGCGGAACAGGCCTTCGCCTTTCGTTCCCACCCAAAGCTGCTCGTCGAATTCAGCAAAAGCTCTGATTTGAGCGCCACTTACATCATAGGCCGTATCGACACGTTCGAATTGATCGTGCTGCATTTTCCAGAGCCCGCGGTGATCTGTTCCAATGAATAGTTGGTTCGAAGAGTCAAAGAAGAGACTGCGAACGGTATCGGAAGTTAATTCTGTGGTGTGATCCCAGATTTCGAAGTCGAAGCCGTCAAATCTGACCAGTCCGCCGCCTTCTGAACCTACGTAAAGCCTTCCCAATTCGTCTTCCGCGATAGCGTATGCACCATCAGATGGAAAACCAGAACCAGGTCCGAATTGGTTGAACTCGAAGACCTGAGCGGTTCCACCGAAGGTGAAGAGAAGGCTAAAAAGCCCCAAGAGATATGTGGCGAAGTGCTGCATTGCCCTTAAGATTTGCCAAATTACACTCCTGTGATGTGTCTTCACAGTGGATTCAGCTAAATTTACCTTCAATTATGACGGGAGATCTGATCAAGTATACTGATTCGGCGAAACAAGAGCGTTATGACCGCGCATATTTAAAGATGGCGCGCGAGTGGGCGAAATTGTCTCATTGTCAACGTAAACAAGTTGGAGCGTTGATTGTAAAAAATGGGATGATCATCGCGGATGGGTACAATGGTACACCTTCTGGTTTCGAAAATGACTGCGAAGACTGCGATGGTGATACGAAGTGGTATGTGTTACATGCTGAAGCGAATGCGATTACAAAAGTGGCGCGTTCGAACAACAGTGCGGAAAATGCCACACTGTATATCACGTTATCACCTTGTAAAGATTGCTCGAAGTTGATTCTTCAAGTTGGAATCAAACGAGTGGTGTACATGATTGAGTACAAAGATGACAGCGGGTTGCAATTCTTAAGGCAAGCCGGCATCGAATTGGTTCAGATTGAGGAACCATAATTTGAAATGAATGAGTGAACGTATCAATGATATTATGAACGAGGAACCAAAGCGTGGTCGTTCGGCTTTTCAGCCACTGATCTATGCTATCCTTGTTGTCTTAGGAGTGTATATCGGGAGTAACTTCTCCGGGAATAGCACTTTCACCCACCGTCCAGCGGCATCGGAGAATCCAAACAAGTTGGTGAACATCATCAACAAGATCGATGAGATGTACGTGGATTCCGTAGAGAAGAAGGCACTGATCGAAAAGGCGATCAACGCCATGTTGGAAGACCTCGATCCACACTCTTACTACATTTCATCAGAAGAACTGGCGTCGGTTCAAGAGCCGCTCCAAGGAAACTTCGAAGGAATTGGAGTAGAGTTCATGATCCAAAAAGATACCCTCGTAGTGGTGTCGCCTATTCAAGGAGGTCCGTCTGAAACGGCCGGGATTCGCGCAGGTGACCGCATTGTTGAAGTCGACGGTGAACACATTGCAGGAATTGGATTGACCAACTCGAAGGTCATGGAAGTTCTGAAAGGCGAGAAAGGAACAAAGGTAGATCTCAAGATCCAACGCCGCGGAACGGATGATATCCTTGACTTTAATATTACGCGTGATCGTATTCCAATCTATAGCGTAGTAGCGTCAACCATGGTTGAGCCAGGAGTAGGCTACATCAAACTCACACGCTTTGCGAAGAACTCTTACGAAGAGTTCATGATGGGTATGGCGAAGCTCGATGAAGCTGGCGCTGAAAGCATCATCTTCGACCTACGTGGAAACGGCGGTGGATACCTTCATGTAGCCATCCCTATGGTAGAAGAATTCTTGGAAGACGATAAGCTGATCGTATACACAGAAGGGGTGAATTCTCCGCGAAGTGAATACCGATCTCAACGTCGTGGACGATATGCAGACAAAGACGTAGTGATCCTGATTAACTCAGGTTCTGCAAGTGCAAGTGAGATCATGGCAGGTGCCTTGCAAGATCACGATCGCTCCATTACCGTCGGTCGTCGCTCCTTCGGAAAAGGACTCGTTCAAGACGAGATTCCATTGCCAGACGAGTCAGCTTTACGTTTGACAGTGGCACGTTACTACACACCTACGGGCCGTTCGATTCAGCGTCCGTACGGTGAAGAAATTGATTACGACAACGATTACAATGATCGTTACGATAGTGGTGAGCTATACTCGGAAGAGAAGATCGAACTCAATGACAGTTTGAAGTTCACCACCCCTAAAGGACGCATTGTCTATGGGGGAGGAGGAATTACTCCGGATGTCTTTGTTCCGATTGATACGATTGGAGCGAGCTGGTATTTTTCTGATTTAAGCTACGCTGGAACCATTCGTAGATACGGATTTGACTATTCAGATAGCCACCGAGATGAACTATCAAGCTACTCAGATGTTGAATCATTCCTGAAAGGATTCAAGGTCACGAACGTGATGATGGAAGGCCTCTTCAAAGCAGGAGAAGAAGATGGGTATGAGCGCGATGAACGCGCCATTGCAGAGAGTGGTGAAGTGATGAAGATCCGCCTGAAAGCCCATATGGCTAAGAACCTTTTTGGAGATGAAGCATACTACCGCGCCTTGCTCGAGGATGACAATGTGTATGATGCGGCGCTGGAAGTAGCAAGAAATTACAAGGACTACGCTATCGTAGATGGCGAATTGACCTTACTTTCGGCCACGGAAGTGGAGGAAGCGATGACAACGAATTGATACTTTTGACACTTAAACCCTAATATCAACCTTATAAATCCAGAAAATATGGCTTTTGAATTACCACAACTGCCTTACGCATATGACGCTTTGGAACCGCACATGGATGCGCGTACCATGGAAATCCACCACTCGAAGCACCATGCAGGCTACACAAGCAAATTGAACGCAGCAATCGAAGGAACTGACATGGCAAACATGTCTATCGAAGATATCTGCGCGAATGTTGGTGATAACACAGGTGTTCGTAACAACGGTGGAGGTTACTACAACCACAACCTATTCTGGTCAGTAATGTCTCCAAACGGAGGAGGAAATCCTTCAGGTGACCTTGGTGCAGCGATTGATGCGAAGTTCGGTTCATTCGATGCATTCAAAGAAGAGTTCTCAAAGGCTGCAGCTACACGCTTCGGTTCAGGATGGGCTTGGCTTTGTGTAAAGAATGGTGAGCTAGAAGTATGTTCTTCAGCGAATCAAGATAACCCACTGATGCCAGGAGTTGGATGTGGTGGAACACCTATCCTAGGTCTTGACGTTTGGGAGCACGCTTACTACCTGAACTACCAGAACCGTCGCCCTGACTACATCAGCGCGTTCTTCAATGTGATCAACTGGGACGAAGTAGCAAGCCGTTACGCTGCTGCGAAGTAATCCTTTGATATAAAATTGCAGAAGAGGCCATCCACTGGGTGGCCTCTTTGTATTTTGCAGCATATGAAACGACACACGATCATCGTCGCCGGAGGAATTGGTAAGCGCATGGGCTCTGATTTACCCAAGCAGTTCATTGTGGTCAAAGGACTTCCTATCCTTGGTCACACCTTGAATGTGTTCCATTCGTTTGATCCGGAAATGGAATTGATCGTCGTATTGCCAAGCGATTGGCAAGATTACTGGAAGAATGAGTGCGAGCAGTTCAATCTGCCTGCCCATCGCGTGGTTGACGGCGGCAAGGAGCGTTTTCATTCAGTACTCGAAGGCCTCAAAGCTTGTGCTCCTGGCAGTCTCGTCGCTATTCATGATGCGGTTCGTCCGCTCGTTTCCGTTGACACCATTGCTCGTTGTTTCGCTAGCGCGGAATCGGAGGGTGGTGCGGTGCCGGTAATCGCGGTGAATGAAAGCCTGCGTCAGGTTAAAGGAGACCAAAACAGCCACGTGGATCGTGCAGACTATCGAGTGGTTCAGACACCGCAGTGTTTCCGTTACGATGAATTGATCCGAGGTTATGATGCCGGATTCCAATCCCATTTTACTGATGATGCGAGTGTATACGAATCACTTGGGAAAGCGGTAACCATGGTCGAGGGGAACGTAGAGAACATCAAAGTGACCTCTCCGATGGATCTAGTATTGCTGGAAGGATTGATCTAAGCCTCTTCAGCAGGCTTGGGAGGAGGAAGGTGATCCTCAATGGTCTCATAGGCGAGATACGCCTCTTTGAACTTCGGCCATTTCGAACGTTGAAGTATCGCAAAGAATAACAATGAGAAGATGATCGCTGCAACCAACACGTTCAACCATGTATATGATTCAGCTTCCATCTGTGCCACATCCAAGTTGTTTTTGGCAGCATAGAAATGGGCAACTGCGGCGGAGCCATTGTGGATGAAATGCGCAAAGACGGCTGTCCAAATACTTCCAGTAGCCATCACCAAATAACCGAAGTACACACCTAATAATAAGCGTGGTAAGAAGCCGTAGAACTGCATATGTACAGCGCTGAAGATGGCTGCGCTTACCCAGATTCCAATGTGGATGTTCTTGCTTGACTTTGCAATCAACGGCATCAAGGTTCCTCGGAATAAGAACTCTTCACAGAGCCCCGGTAGGAAGGCGATCACAAATAAATTCAAGAGTAGGTCTGTGGTCGATGTACCCGCTAAGAGTGCCTCGGTGGCTTGTGCCGCCGACTCTTCCATTGGTTTGAAAAGCTCTTCGATCCAACCGCCTTCTGGGATGAGGGCCAGGTTGATTTGATAAGCCGCATCAATCAATGGGAACGAGAAAAAGGCAAGGATGGGAACCAATAGAATCGTCAACGCCGGACGACCCGTCATAAAACGGTTGATCGACTTCCACCCAAAAAGAATCCCGAATAGGATAGCCGCTCCGAAGAACCCAACCAGTTGATTGGCTGCGTTCATTACGCGCAGGCTGCATGGCCCCCAATCTTCATTCACACCTTCCATAATCTTCGTGAGATCGTCCATGCTCATGCCGCAGGTGGAGGTGGCGATAACGCCCCCAACAGCCACTGACACAGAGATCATCATGAGCACAATGCAGAACAGCATCATGATCTTCATGACTGGATTCATCGTTCTAAAGACCGTTCGTATCACTTCGAGGGAAGGTATTTCGTAAATTTGCTTCGAATTTGGCCAATTTACTTGGATGGTGAAAATCGCAGACATAGAGATCGGGGAATTTCCTCTGCTACTCGCTCCGATGGAAGACGTGAGTGATCCGCCGTTCCGCGCGCTTTGTAAGAAGCACGGAGCAGACGTGATGTACACGGAGTTTATTTCTTCGGAGGGATTGATCCGCGATGCAGCCAAAAGTGTTCAGAAGCTCGATATCTTCGAATACGAACGTCCCGTAGGGATCCAAATCTTCGGGAGCGACATTGAGTCAATGAAGCGTGCTACGGAGATCACGGAGTCAGCCAATCCAGACATCATCGATATCAATTATGGTTGTCCGGTGAAGAAGGTAGCCTGTAAAGGTGCAGGAGCTGGTATCCTCCAAGATATTCCGAAGATGGTGTCGATGACGAGTGAGATTGTCAAGTCGACAAAACTTCCGGTCACAGTGAAGACCCGTCTCGGATGGGACGAAGACACCAAGTACATTGTTGAAGTAGCTGAACGTCTGCAAGATGTGGGCATCAAAGCCATCTCCATTCACGGACGTACGCGAAAGCAGATGTACAAGGGTGACGCTGATTGGACCTTGATCTCTGAGGTGAAGAACAACCCCCGCATGCAGATTCCTGTGTTCGGAAATGGAGACGTTGATTCACCAGAACGCGCCGTTGAATACCGTGACCGTTGGGGAGTAGATGGCATCATGATCGGACGTGCCAGCATTGGTAATCCGTGGGTGTTCAATCAGATTAAGCACTTCATGAAGACCGGGGAGCACTTGGCTCCTCCATCCATTTCAGATCGTGTAGATGCTGCCCGCCAGCACTTCGAGATGGGTGTGGAATGGAAAGGTGAACGCCTTGGAATCGTGGAGATGCGTCGTCATTACGCGAATTACTTCAAAGGCATTCCACATTTTAAAGATCACCGATTAGCTCTCGTCACCTTGGATACAGTTCCTGATATTCTAGGGAAGTTGGAAGAGATTCGAGAGCTCTTCAAAGATTTTGATTTTACTGCGCAAAGCGCTTGATCAGGTAGCGAACCATAAAGCTCGAGAAGACCGAGCCGATGATCAAGACAGTGGCCATCACCCCAATCACATCTAAGAATCGAATTTCGACCGGGTAGAACTCAACAATCGACCCCTGCAATCTCAGGATGCCCACGTATTGCTGCAACAGGCAAAGTGATAGTCCGAGGAAGAGACCAATTCCTGCTCCAATCACGTTGATGAGAATTCCCTGATTACTGAAGATTCTGCGGATATCTGTAGCAGTCAATCCAAAGCTCTGAAGGATGAAAATGTCTTTACGCTTCTCAATGATCAGCATGGTCAAGGAAGCCATGATATTGAAGGCCGCAATGATCATGATGAAAGCTAGGATCAAAAAGGTGGCCCACTTTTCAGAGCGGTTCGTCTGATGGACCAGTGCGTTTTTGTCGTAGCGGGTTTGTACGAGGTAACCTTCGCCTAGCGCATTCATGACAACCTCCTTTGCATCTTCAGGGTGGACCCCTTCCGCGATAGCGATAGAAAGCTGACTCACTTCAGTATCGTAATCAAATAGCTCCTTGGCATAGTCAAGAGGGGCAATGATATACTTCACGTCTAACTCTGCATTCACACTGAAAACAGCACTGATAAGAATAGGCATGGTATTCAGCGCCTTCTCTTTATAACGACTCAATTTCTTGCCCCGAATAGGTGCAGAAAGCGTGATCATCGAGTAATCTTCGGGATGGAAGGGGATGCCTAGCTCACTCTGAATTCCATAGCCGGTAATAGCGCAGGGTAGGCCATCACGATCTAGGTTGTAATCACCGTAGGCCAGTACTTCTTCAATGTCTGTTACCTCCTTGAATACGGTATCAACCCCCAGCAAAGTAGCCACACTTGGTTGGCCGTCGTAGCGGATGATGACATCGTCTTCTAAGGTTCGACTGATGTAGTCTACTTCCGGAAGTACTTGCAAGTAGTTGATCAGTGAATCGTTTGCTGCGAAGACCTTACCCTCTGCGGGAGTAACGGTGATTTCAGCGTCGAATGAGGTGAATAGGTCAGCCACCAAACTCTCAATTCCGTTAAAGGCAGAAAGGATGGTGATCATGGCTGTGGTCACAGCAGCAACTACCAGCATCGAAATGCCGGAAATGACATTGATGATGTTTCTTGACTTCTTTGAGAACAGATATCTCCTGGAAATAAAGAATGGTACGTTCACGAGCCGAAGGTAAGACCTTGTAGTGGAATCCGCCTACTTTCTTGCGAGGAGGATGATGCCTTCTCCGGAAAGATGGGCAGTATGGCTATCAAGCCAGTTCAAAATAATGGCCGTTGGAATCGCCAAAATGAAATAGAAAGGAAGGATCAGCAAAAATAGACGCGACATACGCAACAAACGCAGTGGAAGGGTTACCCCAAGTCGTTGCGCCCATTGGCCAGCTTTACCGCCCGTGAAGTGAGCTTTGACATGATGAAAGCCTGACTCCTTCAGCATCTTTTTAATCTCCTCGATTTGGTAACCCGGACGACTAAAATCATCACCCTTTTCGCACTTCGCTTTGAACTTGCGGTTGACCGTTGTGATCATGAGTCCACCATCTTTCAGAGCTCCATGCATGTGCTCTACGGCTGATTCGTCGTTTTCGACCTTCTCCAAAGTTTCAGTGCACAAGATGAGATCGAATGCTTCGTCAGCCTCCAACTCTTCAATAGACATGGTGCGGAAAAGTAGGTTCTTGCGTTTTGTGTCTCTTACAAAGGCATTCCCAGAACACACATGGCTTTGCTTTTGATCGATGGCAAGCACGCTGTACTTGTCGCGCTGGCAACTAAGCCAATAAGCATTGTGCCCGAAACCTGTTCCGGCATCGAGGATGTGTGCTTTGTCTGGAGCATTACGCATCCACTTCCGAAGTTCGCGGCGAACGTGCCAGCTTTTCACCGTCAACCAGTCCATGATGTGAAAAAGCCCTCTCCTTAGAATAGGTGAGCGCCCACAAATCTGGGATACTGATGTTCGGATCTCTTCGGTGTGCATTGCTTACGAGTTGAGCAGTCGGTCGATGTCGTCGTAGTAATCAAGACTATCATCTACATAGAACTGCAGCTCTGGCATTCTACGTAATTGCTTACCAACCGTTTCAGCGAGCTTTTTTCTGATGAGCCAAGCTTGACCTGAAACTGCTTCTAGGTCGCCTTTAGGATCTTTGGAAGCCATGAAGCTGAGGTAGACTTTGGCCACGCCAAGGTCTGGTGACATACGAACGATGGTCACAGTAATGAACCTTCCTCCAAACATGAATGATGACTCACGTTGGAAGAATTGAGCGAGTTCTCGCTTCAAAAGGCTTGCGATTTTTTCCTGACGGATTCCTGCCATTATGCAAAGATATAGACGATAGAGCTTTAAGCTCCAAGCAATTAATAAAGGAAGTTGTTGTAAGGATAGCGTTCCTGATGAATCACTTTCACTTTTTCATAGAGTACGTCTCTCAGTTCTTCAAGGTTCGTACGCTCTTGTGCTGAGATGAAAACCACCTCTAGATCACTGTGTTTTGCCATCCAGGTGCGCTTCAAATCCTCCAAGTTGAAGATGGTTGGATTGTCTTCGTCGAAGTTCGGCTCTACATCATCAGGGTTCGGAAATTCAAGGGCATCGATCTTATTGAAGACCACGATTGTTGGCTTTGTTCCAGAACCAATGTCGTTCAACGTGTCACTCACCGTTGCCATTTGATCTTCAAAGTTCGGGTGTGACACGTCTACTACGTGAACCAGAATGTCCGACTCACGCGTTTCATCCAAGGTTGACTTGAACGACTCAATCAATTGGTGAGGTAGTTTACGAATGAAACCTACCGTATCTGAAAGAAGGAAAGGTAGGTTCTGAAGCACCACCTTTCGCACCGTCGTATCGAGGGTCGCGAAGAGTTTGTTCTCAGCCATCACCTTGCTCTTCGCCAGAATGTTCATGAGCGTAGACTTCCCTACGTTCGTGTATCCAACGAGGGCTACGCGTACCATGGCTCCGCGATTTCCGCGTTGCGTCGCCTTTTGCTTATCGATTTGAGCGAGGTCTTTCTTCAACGCTGAAATCTTATCGCGAATGATACGACGGTCAGTCTCGATCTCCTTTTCCCCAGGTCCTTTCATTCCGATACCCCCTTTCTGCTTCTGAAGGTGGGTCCACATGTTCGTCAGACGCGGCAAGAGGTATTGATATTGTGCCAATTCCACCTGAGTCTTCGCATGGGCGGTACGCGCACGGGAAGCGAAGATGTCAAGGATAAGGTTGCTACGATCAAGAACCTTTACATCCTTGATCTCACGTTCAATGTTTCGAAGCTGCGTAGGGCTCAACTCATCGTCGAAGATAACCATGTCGATTTTACGATCATGGCAGAACTCTCTGATTTCTTCTAGTTTCCCTTTTCCAACAAAAGTTTTGTTGTCAGGGTGTTCGAGTGATTGAGTAAAGCGTGCAAGGCAATGAGCATCAGCCGTTTTAGCAAGGAATTCCAGCTCGTCAAGGTATTCTTCCAAATGCTCCTTGCGTTGGGATTTCGTTACCAAACCAACGAGCACACAGGTCTCTTGGTCCTTTTTCGTTTCGATCATCTGTGCCATTGCGGCTTATTCAGTAAAAGCTTCGATATACTTTGCTACGGCTTTGATTTCAGCAGTAGACAAGACTTCTTTTTGCGGAGGCATCGTGCCTTTTCCGTAGGTAATGAGTGCGACACGCTCTTCGAAAGTCTTGGTGCTCTTCGTAAGGTCAGGAGCACCGCTAATCATGAGCTTACCGTCTGCTCCGTGGCAGAGGGCACACTTCATGGTGTAGATCTTCTGAGCGTCGGCTTCTGAGACAGTCGACTCAAAGTCTGCAGCTGTTGGCTTATCATTTCCGCCGCAGGCGAAAAGTAGAGCCACAGGCAGACAAAGAAAGAGTTTTCTTAGAACCATCCGTAAGCTTCAAATCCGCTTCTGAAAGGCCAAGGAATACCAGCCAAAATCAGAATCAACGCGATGAGGTAAAAGACAAATACGCGTTTGTTCGCTTTCTTATCGTCTGTTTTGCGCTTTGCTCCTGAGTAACCCATCGTTGCCACAGCAATAGCCAAGATCATCAAAAGCAAGTGCTCCATAGTGAAGAAACGCAGAAGGGTATTCGACATCATTCCTTCCGTTCCCCATTGACCAGCCCATCCTTTGAGGAAGTACAAAGCCAAACCAATGAGCAACTGAATGTGCAACCCGATCATTGTGAACATGGCGAGTTTCTTGATGCTTGCGAAAGGCTTGCCACTGCTGCTAGCTGCGTAAGCACGAACAATTGAGAGTACGAGAAGCACGAGAATAACCCATCTGAGGGCACTGTGCATGTGTTGAAGTCCTGTTTCCATTGGGCGCAAAGATAAGCAGGGTGTTCGGATCGATTGCTAGAACTCCCTTAAATCATTGATTCAAATTACCTTAAAAAGGGCATTGCATCTCTAATTGTTCACTCGGAATTTTGCACACGGATAATTATGACCTTTGACGCATGAATGTTTTTCGATTGACAGGATTCTTAGGACTCGCGCTGGTTGTGGGTTGTGGAGATGGAGACCAAGGAGGCGGCTGCACCGATCAATTCGCAGTGAACTACAACGCAGAAGCTACAGTTGACGATGGATCGTGTAAATACGATGCAGACGGACCCTTTTCTGTTGACAAGCAAGCCATTCGTGATACCTACGCTGAAATCGTCTTTGCTTCCTACCAAGATGCACAAGAAGCTGCGAAAGCCCTTCAAGCATCAATTAACGACTTTGTAGCTGCCCCGGATGAAGATAAGTTTGAGGCGTGTAAACAAGCGTGGCTCGCAGCTCGTGAACCCTACGGACAAACAGAAGCATATCGTTTTTCAAACGGACCTATCGATAATGAAGAAGGTCCTGAAGGTTACCTGAATGCATGGCCACTTGATGAAGGATACATCGATTACGTTGAAGGTGCCCCGAACTCAGGAATTATTCATGACCTAGAGATTTATCCATCTCTGGAGAAAAGCTTGCTTCAGCAATTGAATGAGCAAGGAGGAGAAGAAAATGTAGCCATCGGCTACCACGCGATTGAGTTCTTGTTGTGGGGACAAGACGATCCTGAAACCAGCACATTGAAGGCAGGTGATCGTCCGCACACTGACTATGTCAGCGCACCAAATGCAGAGCGTCGCGCTGAATACCTCGTGTTATGTGCTGACTTGTTGGTTGAGCACTTGGGAGATATGGTAGACACATGGAATCCCGAAGGAGGTGAGTACTACCAAGAATTCATGGCTATGGATGTCAACCTTGCGCTCCAACAAATCATCACGGGGATTGCGACCTTGAGTAAATCAGAATTGGCAGGTGAACGCATTTTTGTAGCATTAGATAATCAGAATCAAGAAGATGAGCACTCATGTTTCAGTGATAACACGCACCGCGATATTTATCTGAATGCCCAAGGAATTGCCAATGTATTCCAAGGGAGCTACACTCGTCCGAATGGTGATCGCATTGAAGGAGTAGGCTTCATTGACCTCTTGGCTAAAGTTGATAGTTCGTTGACAGTCGAAGCACATGAAATTACTGCGGCGGCACTTCAAAACTCGCAGCAAATTCCGGTGCCGTTTGATCATTCATTGACCTTGGAAACTACAGGTGGTGACGGACCCATTATGAAAGCGATTCTTTCATTACAGAAACAAGGCGACTTATTCATCGAAGTGCGCAATGCACTCCGCCTTGAGCAGCTTTTGGGAACTTCCTGAGCAAAGTCAAGTTTATAAGCAGACTATGGGCTCGGAGCGGTGTATATTTGCGCGCTGAGTCTCACTGCGAATGAAACAGAAAATCTTCGTCATATCTGCGATTGCTGCGTTGGTTACCTTGGTTGTTCGATGTTCGAATTCGACGACCCAAGTATTTGACCAGCGAGAGTTACTCCCAGGAGGAGCATTGAATACTGTAACCGATAAGTCTGTTAATGCCTTTGGACTGGCTTCTCCAGCGCTAGAGGGAGAGCAAGAGCTCAAATTTTTCGTCGGCAACAGTTTCTTCAATCAGAATTGGGTGTCAGCTCCGGCAAGCACTACCGCTCGTGATGGACTAGGTCCTACCTTCAATGCACACTCTTGTTCTGGTTGCCACTTCAAAGATGGTCGCGGTCGTCCGCCTGCCTTTGAAGGTGAGAAGGGCACGGGGCTCTTGCTTCGATTCAGTAAAGGCGCAAATGGAGATGAGGCCTTGGCGCATTATGGAATGCAACTTCAAGATCAGGCCATTCAAGGTGTAGAGGTTGAAGCCGAGTTTGTGATTGATCATAAGCGGTACAAAGACCGTTACGAAGACGGCTCTACCTTCGAATTGGAAGTACCTACTTACCGCCTTCAGAATGGGGCTTTTGGTGATTTTCCTGCTGACTTGGCTATTTCCCCAAGGGTGGCGCAACAGATGATCGGACTCGGTTTGCTGGAGACCATTCCAGAATCTCGTTTGGATGAGTTAAGTGATCCAGATGATGCGAATGGCGACGGTATTTCAGGACGAAAAAACATGGTCTGGAATGCCTTAGAGGAGCAGTACACCGTAGGCCGTTTTGGGTGGAAGGCCAATCAACCGACGGTGGCTCAGCAAGTGGCAGGCGCTTTCGGTGGAGATATGGGTATCACGACTCCTATATTTCCTGACGAACATTGTCCGGGTGATCAGCTTGATTGCGCTAACGCGGAAACGGGTGGCGAACCTGAGATCTCTCAGGATGACTTTGATAAGGTAGTGCTCTATTCATCGAATCTTGCTGTTCCGGCACCTCGCAATGCGCAAGATCCAGTCGTTATGGAGGGCAAGGCGATTTTCAATGAAATTGGTTGTGCAGGGTGCCACGTGCCTTCGCATACCACCGGGGAGAATGCTGAATTCTCACATCTTTCCAACCAAACTATTTGGCCATACACTGATTTGCTCCTCCATGATATGGGACCTGAACTTGCAGATAATCGTCCTGATTTTGAAGCGAACGGACAAGAGTGGAGAACACAGCCGTTGTGGGGATTGGGATTGATTGAAACAGTTAACGGTCATACGCGGTTATTACATGACGGTCGGGCTCGCTCCATTGAGGAAGCTATTCTTTGGCATGGAGGCGAGGCTGAAGGGTCAGCTCAAGCATTTAAGCGGCTTGGCGCTGAAGACCGAGAAAAAATACTGGCATTCTTAAGATCACTATGACGCGATTTATCCTCTTCCTAGGCGGCTTGTTATTCGTTGCTGGGTGCAATGAACCGGCACCGGAAAGAACTCCAATTGACCGCAATCAGGTTAAGAAAGATTTGGTTCATGGAATGATCCTTCCGGCAAATGCCGAATTCGCTCTGACCGCTTCCGCGCTAGCGAGATCAGTAGAAACACTCAACGATTCGATATCGACTTCAAACTTGTTATCAGCGCAGCAAGCATGGATGGAGGCGCATGCCGCGTGGTCTGCCTGTTCATTCACGCAAGTGGGAGACATTGCAGATACATTCATCCATAACAAGCTATATACCTGGCCAGCGAATGAGCAGTTCATTAAAAAGAACCTTGCAGCAAACGAGACCTTCGGAGAAGATTTTGCCGAAGGCATAGGGTCAAATTCGAAAGGACTTGGAGCCATTGAGTACTTGTTGTTTGGTGATGGAACCACTCCAGCTGAAGAGCACGTGCAGGCGTTGATGGATGATCCGAAACGAGCGTCAATGGCGTTCAGCCTTGCTCAGAATGTACAAGAACGCTCAGCGCAACTAGAAGCGCGATGGAAGGAAGAGGCGCAGGCTTTCATCGATAACCCGCGCACAGGGGTGAGTGGTAGTTTGAATCAACTGGTAAACATGCTGATTCGTGCAACGGAAAATCTCAAAATTCAACAACTGCAACGACCTCTTGGTTTGACCAAAGGTGACGGACCCGATCCAACTGCTGCGCAAGCGTTCCGCAGTGGTGCATCGTTGCAAAGCATTCAACAAACTGTTGCAACGATTAAGCACTGGTACTTCGGAAATGACAACGAGTACTCGCTTGATGAACTCCTTCTCGATCCGGCTTCACTGACCCCTGCTGATGAACAAACGCATCAAAAGGTGCAGAGTGCCATCGCAGCGGCAGAATCAGCGGTAAAGGAAGTCGACGGTTCTTTGGAAGCAGCGTTATTCCATGACCAAGATGACGTACTTACTTTGCACGATAAAGTGGCTGAGCTATACGTCATTCTGAGCGTAGACTTGGCTTCAGCTCTTGGTGTTCAAGTAACCATGGGTGATAACGACGGCGATTCCTGATCTACTCTGGGCAGTCGGTTCCAAACACTTCAAGAAAGGCCAGTAGGTCAGCTACATTATTCAATCCATCGATTACCATTTCGTAAAGACAGTCTTCGGAACAGCCAAAGTCACTCAAGAAGAGGAGAAGGTCTGCAGAATTGATGGTGCCGTCGCCATTGAAATCTCCCGGACAAGTACCTACCACCACTTCAATTTCATCTCCTGAAACTAGAATGTCATCAACAGCGAAAGAAGGGTCGGTCGCTACTCCATCATCGTTGCTGGTCCACAAAAAGCCAATTTGAACGTTGGGGTTTTCGTTGGCAGATGCCGGTAAAATGACTGTTCGAGCAGTCCACTGTCCTTGCGGTGAACAGATTCCGGAGAAGGTTTTGGGTGTTTCGTCTAATTGAGCCCAAATGTTTCCGTCATAGTACCAGACGGTAGCATTGTCTTGTACATTCCCGCCTTCGAGGTAGAGGAAGTTGAGTACGATGTTCTCATGACCGGTACAATCGATTATAGGTGATTCGACGCGTCTATTGGTCGTCCCACAAGGTAAGAGTCCGCAAAACCCGGCGAGGCCTTCATAGTATGCTGCACCTTGGTCAGCTGGAATACCGAGGACTGTTTGATTACCGACGTGCAAGGTTGGGTTTGATCCGCAGGTGGCGCCGCAACCGCCTTCTCCCGTATTGTTTTCCATGGCACTTACGTACCAAACATTGGATGAGGCTTCATTCAGTCCGGTTTCAGTAACCGTCCAATTGCCATTGGGTGAAACATAGGAGGTAACCAGGGTGCCTTGATTGCATCCGATTCCAAAGTCTTCTGAGAAAAGGGTTTGAGCTTGCAGGCTAGCGCCGAACAAGAGACAGGTCATTAGGCCAAGAATTCGCATCTAGTTAAGGATTTCAGATGCTATAAGTTACGCCAGATGAGTGGGAAAAAAAAGGCCACCCGAAGGTGACCTTTTCAATTTTATGATGAAGGGATTAAACTACCCCTTGGTCGATCATTGCGTCAGCCACCTTCACGAATCCAGCGATGTTTGCGCCTTTCACGTAGTCAGTGTGACCGTCAGTTGTACCGTAGTTCACACATGCTTCGTGAATGTCTTTCATGATATTCTTCAAGCGTGAATCCACTTCTTCGCGCGTCCAGTTGTAACGAAGCGAGTTCTGAGACATTTCTAGTCCAGAAGTAGCTACACCACCAGCGTTTGATGCTTTACCAGGAGCGAACAATATTTTCGCGTCAGCAAATGCTTCAATCGCTTCTGGAGTACAAGGCATGTTTGCTCCTTCAGCAACTGCCTTACAGCCGTTTGAAAGAAGTGTCTTCGCCTCGTCACCGTCAAGCTCGTTCTGCGTCGCACAAGGAAGAGCGATGTCACAGTTCACACCCCAAGGACGCTGTCCTTCGTAGTATGTAGCTGAAGCAAACTCTGTAGCGTACTCATGGATACGTCCACGACGAACGTTCTTAAGATCCATGATCCAAGCGAGTTTCTCAGCAGTGATTCCTTCTGGATCGTGAATGAAGCCACCAGAATCAGACATTGTTACTACAGTAGCTCCGAGCTCAGTTGCTTTTTCACAAGCGTACTGTGCTACGTTTCCAGAACCCGAGATAGCAACGGTCTTCCCTTGGAAGCTGTCGTTCTTGGTCGCTAACATGTTTTGAGCGAAGTACACACAACCGTATCCAGTTGCTTCGGGACGGATAAGTGATCCACCCCAGTTCAATCCTTTACCAGTCAATACACCGGTAAACTCGTTGCGAAGACGCTTGTACTGACCGAACATGTATCCGATTTCACGTCCACCAACACCGATGTCACCAGCAGGTACGTCTGTGTTAGGACCGATATGGCGCGCTAGCTCCGTCATGAAGCTTTGGCAGAATCGCATGACTTCGTTGTCTGACTTTCCTTTTGGGTTGAAGTCAGAACCACCTTTACCACCACCCATTGGGAGTGTAGTCAACGAGTTCTTGAAGATCTGCTCGAATCCAAGGAACTTCAGGATGCTGAGGTTCACAGTAGGGTGGAAGCGAAGTCCTCCCTTGTAAGGTCCGATGGCAGAGTTGAACTCAATGCGGTAACCACGGTTAACTTGAACATTTCCTTCGTCATCTAGCCAAGGAACACGGAACATGAGAACACGTTCTGGCTCGATAATTCGCTCCAGGATGCGTGCGTCAGCATATTTAGGGTTCTCCTCGATGAAAGGAATGATAGCCTCTGCAACTTCTTGCACGGCTTGTTGGAACTCAGGTTCATTCTGGTTGCGATCGCGAACCAAATTCATGAACTCTTCAATCTGAGCGTGATGCATTGTTGTTGTGTCCATTCAGGTTATTTTGAACGGCCGCAAAGTTAGATGAATTTTCGCGTATAAATCATACAAAATTGTAACACGAAACGCCCACTATACAAGACTTAGAGGAAAAATAGAAAGTGTCAAAAATACACTTATAGCGATGCTGTTCGTCCTCCGTCAACCGGCACGTTGATTCCGTTGATGTAAGCAGCTGAAGGTGATGCTAGGAAAGAAATCGCCCATGCGACTTCTTCAGGTCTACCCACACGCTTCATTGGTACTTGAGATTCCATTCCGGCGCGTACATCGTCAAGGCTTTTTCCTGTCTTTTCAGACTTGCGTTCGATGATTCCCGTGAGACGAGCTGTATCAGTGGCTCCAGGTAATACATTGTTGACAGTAATACCAAATGCACCGAGCTCATTTGCAAGAGTTTTTGACCAATTGGCCACGGCGCCGCGGATTGTATTTGACACTCCAAGGTTTGGCAATGGCTGTTTTACGGAGGTACTAATCACATTGATGATGCGTCCGTAGCCCGCCTTCTTCATTCCAGGAACCAGCTTGGTAGCCAAGATGTGGTTACAAATGAGGTGTTGATTGAATGCAATTCGAAATCCTTCAACTTCCGCGTCGATGGCTTGTCCGGGTGGTGGGCCTCCGGTGTTGTTGATCAAGATCTGTGCTTCGTTTTCTACAAGGAATCCGTCGAGTGCCTTTTCCAAGCTATCAGGATGTTGGAAATCTGCAGTCAAGGTCATGTTTTCCTTGCCGTTGATTTCGTTGATCTCAGCCACTGCTTTTTGCAGTGAAGCCTCGTTACGAGCCACCAAAACAATGCGGGCTCCCATGCTCGCTAATTCTTTGGCTGTAGCGAATCCAATTCCTTGTGTACTACCGCACACCATTGCGGTATAGGGTGAAAGATCTAATTGCATCATGGGCGCAAGATACGCTTTCGAATGTGTTCGTACCTTGAAACGAAACAAGAAGCGTCAAGCTTCGTATACATGGAGACGTCATGAAAAATCTAGGATACATACTCTGTTTTGTGCTATTCATCGCTTGTGGAGAAGCTCCTCCAGCAGAAGAAGAGAATGCACAGGTAGAAGAGACCGCAACTACCTCCGTTACCTTCGATCTAAGCAGCGTCGGCGTTGCCCTCGAAGGTAAAGTACCCTCATGGATGCCTGAAGGGAGTTTTCCGGTAGTCACCAAGGACTCTAACTCGGGTATTGTCTCGATTACTTATTCCCCTGAATTGATTGCAAAGCTTGTCCCAGACAGTCGCTCTTTGAGTGAAGCGAAGCTCGAGATTCAAGATGGAGCAGTATTCGATGTGGCCATTCTAGAAGAAGGGTCTGACCTGCTCATGTTTGAGCAAAAATTGCCTACCGGCGAATCGGTAGGAGTACAGATTGTTCGTGTCATTGACGTGAACGGACAAGGATACCATGTCTACTCAGATGAGAATATCGAATTGACAATTCATGAAGCCCGTCAGTTGGCTGAATGTGTTAATTCACTGTTAGTGATACAATAAATCCCTAGCAATCAGCTGGTTTTTCTCGCATCAATTGTAATTTTGTAGTACAAACAACTAATCATGCGACTACTTCTTATTGCACTTTTCGCGATGGCATCGCTGGCTGCTAACGCTGGAGTTTATGTTTACTCTGGGGTTTACCAAGGCCGAGATCTATACGTAAAGAACCCTTTCTCTGCAGACGGAGTTGGATTCTGCGTATTCGAAGTGAAAGTAAACGGAGAACTCACTACAGACGAAGTGAACTCTAGTGCCTTCGCTATCGATCTAGCCATGTTCGAACTGAATATCGGAGACCCCGTTGAAGTAGTTATTCGCACCAAAGATGACTGTGAACCACGTGTCATTAATCCAGAAGATATTTCTCCACGCGCTACTTTCGAGGTTGAGAATATCAGCGTTTCAGGAGAGAACAAGCTCAGCTTTGTCACCTCAAACGAAGGCGGTCCACTACCGTTCACAGTAGAACAATTCAAGTGGAACAAATGGGTAGAGGTAGCCACCATCAACGGCAAAGGCGATGGCGGACACCAATACGAAGTGGATATTCGTTTCCACGAAGGGGTGAATACTTTCCGTGTCAAGCAGCGTGATGCAGCAGGTACCAAGACTTCAGATAAAGTAGACGTTGATTCATCTACTGCAGCCGTTTCTATGGTCAGCAACAAAATCTACGATAAAGTAGAATTCAGCGCCGCATGCGCCTACGAAGTATTCGATGAATACGGCGTACTCGTTACCAAAGGCAATGGCCCAACCATTGATGCCTCTTCTTGGGGCAAAGGCCAGTACTTCGTCAATTATGGGAAGACGTTTGGGGCGGTGGTAATGAAGAAGTAGCTCCAGCGTCCAGCTTTATGGGCGAAATGGCAAAATGGCGAAAAGGCTAAATGACCCTGGTGCATCTTTCAGAAAAGAGCTTTTGGAAGAAGGCCCTTACATACGCCTTAAGCCATACGCCCTAAGCCCCCTGAAGTATTATCTTCGCCCAAAACACATTCCATGCCCAACAAAATTGAACATCTAGGGATTGCGGTGAGTGATCTTGAGGCTTCTGAAAAGATCTTTACTGACGTACTTGGAGCGGCACCTTATAAGCGTGAAGAGGTTGAAAGCGAAAACGTGATTACGTCTTTCTTCAAGGTGGGTGAGAATAAGATTGAACTACTCCAGGCGACTTCTGAGGATAGTGCGATAGCGAAGTTCATCGCTGCGAAGGGTGAAGGAATTCACCATGTTGCCTTTGCTGTGGATGACATCCAGGCAGAGATTGATCGTTTGATGAACTTGGGTTACCGAATGATCCACGAAAAGCCGAAAGAGGGAGCGGATGGAAAGATGATTGCCTTCCTTCACCCTAAAGGTTCAAACCGTGTGTTGGTTGAGTTGTGCGCTGATAAGTAGGGATTAACGTCCGTACTTCTTACGCATCTTCTTGCCCCAAAGCTGATCACCACGCTTCTCAGTTCCTTTTCCTACACAATCACCTACTTTCTGGTAGCTGAATAGCAAGATTCGAACGCTAAGGATGATCGGACGATACCTTGTGTTGAACATAGGTAAGGTCGATTTCCCGTCGTAGAATGGGTAAATATTGAGAATCGGGGTCTCAATGGTTGGAATGATGAAAACGCCTGATTCGAGACGAATACCATAGCCCAACTTCGCATGAAGCTGTGCCTGCAATGGTCCTGCTTCTTCTACCGTGTTCAGGAGTTCTGGACCTTCATAGGTACGACGATCAATCAAGCGGTAATCTACATTGGCACCAAGGCTGAATTGAAGAAAACTCCAATCATTAAGCTGGGTAATGTGATTTGCATTTCCGTAAATCCCAAGGTAACCGTGTGAAAAGCTTCCTTGATTATTGACTGAAACCAGCAGACTGTCGCCGGTATTGACTCTTCCGTTAAAGTTTTCGCTAGCGCGGAATTGTTTCCAATGCAATCCGAAATCAAAGTAGTGAACGAAGACAGGGTCTTTGACGAAGTGCTGTCTTCCTACTTCGAGGTAAAGGCCAAGTTTGCCTGCAGCGTCAAAAGTGCCTGAGTACAATGTGTCGACGCCTGACTCTGTGTTTAGTAGACGTGTGTCAGTACGCTGGCTCGCATTCGGGATCATGTAGGTCAGCCCCGGGCCAAAGTGCCATCCGTTCGGACTGTACTTTCCACCAATTTGGTAGAGAGGTCGGTGTTGTCTACCGCTTTGTGCTTCGGCCGTTAGGCCAAAAAGAACAAGTGAAATAACGATCAGGAAGCGTGTCATACTACTAAAGTAACGCAGAATCAATCAGTTTCGTTTCAAGAATTGATTTCAGCGAGGATGGCCTGCTCAATCTCTTCGCTATCCCACACCTCTTCAATGTCTGGACGATCCATCACGCGTTTCATGATTTCATCCTGCACATCACCGTTGCGCAACGCCTCGTCGTACGGGATATGTGTGAATGTCACCTGTGAGTACAATGGAATCCATTTGTCTGGATGGCGTTCGTTGAATCGCTTTTCAATTTTCTTCTGAAGAAGGAATTGAGGATCTGCCGTTTTATCGCGCATCTCGATGTAATTGCGAAGTGCCAATTCTAGAATGGCATCAGCCTCAGGCTTGCGTTTCTTCGAGAACTGCTCAAAGGTCTTTTCCCAATCACCATTGTTCGCCTCAAAGACTTCTTCAAACACAGAGCAATCTTCGAAACCGCTGTTCATTCCTTGTCCGTAGAACGGAACAATGGCATGGGAAGCGTCGCCCATCAAGCAAATCTTATCTTCAAAATGCCACGGATTGCAACGAATCATAACCAATGAAGACGTAGGGTTTTCGTGGTAATCTTGGATGTATGTCGGCATGAGGTCAACCGCATCCTTGAACTCGCGTTCGAAGAACTCGCGAATCTCTTCTGTGGTGTTCAGTGATTCGAAGGAGTCTTTCCCTTCAAAGGGGAAGAAGAGCGTACATGTGAAACTTCCATCTTGATTAGGAAGGGCAATCAGCATGTACTCACCACGCGGCCAAATGTGCAGTGCGTTGGTCTCGATTCTATGTTTACCATCGGCAGTTGGCGGGATGGTCAACTCTTTGTAGCCGTGATCTAGGTATGCTTGCTCGAAGTTGAAACGATCCACCTTCATCAAACGCGAGCGGACAGCAGAGAACGCACCGTCGGTTCCGAAGATGCGGTCGTACTTGACTTCTTTGATCTCGCCAGTTACCGTGTTCTCCAGATGAAGGATGTTCTCCTTCATGTTGATGTCGTTCACCTTCGTGTCGAAGGCTACCGTTACTTCATCGTACTCATCTGCCTTTTCAAGGAGAAGTTTATTCAGTCCACCACGAGATACGGAGTAGATCGCTTGTTGATCTTTCCCGTATTGCTGGAAACTGAGGTTTCCTGCTTGATCGTGCATCACACGACGGTACATTGGGATGGCTGCATCACGAACGGCATCAGCAACTCCTGCCATTTCTAGCGCTTTCCAACCACGGTCAGACAAGGCGAGGTTAATCGATCGTCCGCCGATGTAATCGGCCTTACGTGGGTCACGTCGACGTTCGTAGATGTCTACCTTGAAACCTCTGCGGGCTAGAAAGAGCGCAAGGAGGCTTCCTACGAGGCCTCCACCGGCTACTGCGATGCGTTCGTTTGTGTTCATCCTAGGGCTTGTTCAATATCTTTAATAAGGTCGTCGGCATCTTCGATACCTACACTTAGTCTGATCAGAGAGTCAACAACCCCTGACTTCTCGCGTTCTTCTTTTGGAATAGAAGCGTGAGTCATGGTTGCAGGGTGACCACAAAGTGATTCAACCCCTCCGAGTGACTCAGCAAGAGTGAAGAGTTTGAAGCGAGCTACGGTCGCTTTCGCAGTCTCCAGGTCGTCTTGCTTCAATGTGAACGACATCATTCCACCGAAGTCATGCATCTGACGTGCTGCCACATCGTGATTTGGGTGATCTTCCAATCCAGGGTAGTAGACTTTGTCAACTTTTGGATGCGAATTCAGGTATGCCGCAATTTTCTTTCCGTTGGCTGTGTGTTGCTTCATGCGGATATGCAGGGTCTTGATTCCACGAAGAACGAGGAAACAGTCCATTGGTCCACTCACGGCACCACAGCTATTCTGCAAAGTATAGAGTTGCTCAGCGAGTGCATCATCTTTCACTACAAGCGCACCCATCACTACGTCTGAGTGACCACCGATGTACTTCGTTACTGAGTGCATCACGATATCTGCTCCGTGGTCAATCGGATTTTGAAGCGCCGGTGAGGCGAAGGTGTTGTCTACTCCCAACAGGACGTTCCGTGAAGCGCAGCGTTCCGCGATAGCGGCAATATCAACCACCTGAAGAACAGGGTTCGTTGGAGTTTCAACCCATACCAAACGCGTATTCTCAGTCATGTACTGCTCTACGTTGTTGGCATCGCGAAGATCAACGAAGGTGAATTTGATTCCGTACTTCTCAAACACCGTGCGGAAGATGCGGTAAGTACCACCGTAGAGGTCATTCACCGAAATCACTTCATCGCCCGGGTTCAAGAGTTTGATAACCGCATCAATGGCCGCCAAACCACTTGAGAAAGACAAACCGTGCTTTCCGTTTTCAAGTGCCGCCAGGCTTTTTTGCAATGCATCACGCGTTGGGTTGTGCGTACGTGAGTATTCGTATCCTTTATGGTTACCGATTCCTTCTTGAACGTAAGTTGACGTTTGAAAGATCGGTGTCATGATCGCACCTGTGCTTGGATCCGGCTCCACCCCGGCGTGAACCGCCTTCGTGCCGAACTTCATATCCTTAGTCTCCATCTGTTGCTTCTGTAAATTGGTCGTGCAATGTATCAAATCTATCCCGCCTGCTCAACCTTTCGTTTGGCTGTTCTACGAAGCCATCCCGGTAAGATTGCAGCACCAACAAAGAGGTAAGGGAAGTAGGTCAATAATCGCCAGATGACGGCCACAAGAACCAACAATACAGGTGCAAGTGCCGCATTCTCCCATGGAAGGTAGTTGAAGAATGCTGGGAGCAGCAGTTCAGCAATACCACTTGAACCAGGGGTGAAAGAGATCAAGAGGATCACCCACATTACTAGCTGTCGACCATAAACTTCGAAATGATCGAACCCAGCAGTAAAGGCAAGGAAGATAAAATTCAAGGTGAGGAAACGGGCAGTCCAGCTCACGGCTGTAGAAGCCATGGCTTTGGCCCAAAATCCGATGCTCTTTCCTTTGAACTCTTCACTACTGATGACAATTTCATCACCCAACTTCACCATATGGTGTTGCCAGCGACGAAGGAAGCCGAAAGAGAATAGCTTGACCAGGAATAGTTTCGTTTGGTGCGGGAAGAAGAAGACTCCCGTAAGTATGGTAGTCGTGAGCAAGACGATGAATCCATAGCCCGCATAGAACAGTGTGCGAAGCAACTCAGGTGTCACGATATCGAATAGTCCTTCTGAAGGGAATAGGCGATCTCCTCCAATGATCACAAACAGCAGCGGCACCATCACAATGTAGAAGATTTCATCCATCATCGCTGTAATGAAGATCGTTGCCGTCGATTTTCCGAGGTTGATTCCTTCTCGGTTCACAACGAAAATGGCAACCCCAGATCCCCCCACGACACTAGGTGTAAGCGCACTGGCAAACTCCCAGAGCATGATGACATCAAAGCTTTGTCGCCATGTCAAGAACTTATTGGTCAACAATCGAATGCGATAGATGTACCCGGCATCGCGTAACACGACCATCAACAAGGCCAGCGCAATGGCGATCCATGCATCTTCTTCCCAGGAATAGTTGGAAAGTAGTTCCCCGGCGTAGGATTCGATGTAGCCGCCGCCTTCTTGCAACACGAACTCCTCAGGGTCAGAGGTGTCAGGAGCTCCGTTTTCATTGGCATCAACCCATGCATGCGTTCCCACTTGACCATCGGTTACGGGAATGTAAGTAGGCTTGGTTAAGTTCCACCATAACAATCCTCCAGCAGCAATCAAGCCGATCAACACCGGGATCATAATCCGCCGCCAGGAGAGGCGTTTTTTTATGTCTTCTTCATTCTCTGCCAACGTGGCTCAAGTTAGTAAAAGGGCGAACGGGCAAAAAGGCGAAAAGGCGAAATGTTTTTGGGTTAATTATTCTTGTACCACCAACCTTAGCCATTTAGCCATTTAGCCATTTAGCCATTTAGCCCTTTAGCCCTTTAGCCCTTTAGCCCTTCAGCCCTTTAGCCCTTTAGCCCTTTAGCCATTTAGCCCTTTAGCCCTTTAGCCCTTCAGCCCTTTAGCCCTTTAGCCTATTCCTCTGCCCACACCTTCGTTCCTTCTGTACAATTAGTACAAATATCGATTTGGTCACGGGACTGAAGAATAGATTGACGAAAATCATGGTAAGCTGGGCCATTCCAAATGGAGTGGAAACCATCTTCTGCGGTATCGCCGAGTTGATGTGTGGCGTCTTTATCGAAGCAACAAGGAACCACTTTCCCATCCCAGGTGATGACACATCCTTGCCACATGCGCCAGCACTGGTTGAGGAGCTTGTTTTTGATGGTCCAGGTTCCGTCTTTTTGCTGACGGTAGCGAGAGTATTTGGTATCGTCTGGGATAAGTGGATTGCCGTTTTCGTAATCGTAAACCTGAGCTGTTTTGAGTCTGACTTCATCCACGCCAAGTTCTGCGGCTAGTTTGTGCACGTCGTCGATCTGATGCTCGTTGGGCTTGACCACCAAGAACTGGAAAATGACGTGGGGAGTGGTTGAACCCATTTCCTCGCGTGCCTTCAAGATGTTACGTGTTCCGGCTAGTACCTTTTCGAGGGAACCGTGGACTCGGTATTGCTCGTAGGTTTCTTGCGTGGTGCCATCAATAGAAATGATGAGACGAGAGAGCCCACTTTCCACTGTTTTTCGTGCCTGCTTCTCATCCAAGAAGTGGGCATTGGTGGAAGTCGTGGTGTAGATGCCTCGGTCACTGGCTGTTTTAACCAGATCCGTGAATTCTGGATGCAAATAGGGTTCGCCTTGAAAATAGAAGATGATATTTCCGAGGGTGCGTTGTGTTTGGTCGAGTAACTTGTTGAGGGTTTCTTTGCTCAGCTTACCGGTAGCGCGGGTGAACTGTTTAAGACCAGAAGGACATTCAGGACAACCCAAGTTACAGGCAGTCGTAGGTTCGATCGATAGCGAAAACGGACCACCCCAGTGCAGGGGTCTTCGGGTGAGTCTTGAAAGATGGTAACTCAGCCAAAGTCCAAAGAAGTTAGCCACCTTCCGAATTGAAAGGGCTTTCCACTGTTCTCGTCGGTCTTGCCAAATGCGCTGCACGAAACAAAGTTAGGGCATCGGACCTTGCCAAAGTGTAACAAACTGTAGTTGCCATTCGTCATTTTTCCGCGCTAGCGATACTAAAACTCGTAGTATCCTTGTTGCAATGCTAGACCAAATACAACTTGCGTTCATGATGCTTTGTCGTCGTACCGTTCTTCTTGTCGTCTTTCTACTGTCTATCATGGGCCTTCAAGCCCAGGTGTCTGGACGTGTCATTGACGCACAAACGAAGGTGCCGATGGCCTTTGTGACGGTGGTGGTAGAAGGACAACAAGCAGGTTCCTATACCGACATTGATGGGAAGTTTGATATTCCGCAAGTAGCGCAGGGGGCCACCTTGGTTTTCAGTTTTGTCGGCTACAAAAGCACACGGGTTGAGGTCAAATCAATGCAGTCACAGCTCTTGGTTGAATTGCGTCCTGAACGTGTTGAGTTAGCAGAAGCTGTGGTGCTTCCTGGAGAGAATCCAGCAGAAGCATTGATGCGGAAGGCCATCAAGAACAAAAAGGTCAACAACCCGGAAGAGTCGAGGAGTTTCGTCTATGATGCCTACAACAAGCTGGTTTTTACTGCGCTTCCTGACAGTGTTTACATTGACAATCCACAAAAAGTAGCAGAGCTTGATACTTCAGATCAAGAGGCCTTGAAGTTCTTTGATGAACAGCATCTCTTTTTGATGGAGTCGATCAGTGAACGCAGATTCCTGAGTAAGGGAAAGGATACGGAGATCGTAAAGGCCAGCAAAGTTTCAGGACTTCAAGCCCCAGATTTTGCCTTGTTGAGCACGCAGTTGCAATCGTTCTCGATCTATCGAGATGAGTTCAGTTTAATGGACCTACGCTATTTGTCTCCTTTCCATTCGAGTGCAATTAGTAAGTACCTCTTCATCATCGAAGACACAACTTATCAGGATCAGGATACAGTGTTTGTCTTGTCATTCAGACCTCGTACAGGGAAGAAGATCAACGGATTGAAAGGCGTACTTCACCTGAACAGCAATGGATATGCTGCACAAAGTGTGATTGCAGAACCTGCTACAGCTACAGAGACTTTTGGAATTCGCATTCGCCAACGATATGAGTTTATCGATGGGCAGCAATGGTTTCCTGTGCAATTGAACACGGACCTCACTTTCAATAACATTGAAGTGGATTTCATGGAGGTTGTTGGCATTGGTAGATCTTATCACTCCAACATTCAATTGGATCCAGAGTTGAAGAGAAGAGACGTCGGCGAGATTGCCTACCGAATGGAAGCGGCGACGGTGCGTCAGCCAGAAGAATTCTGGAATCAGTACCGAAACGACTCCCTTGATTCACGTGAGCTTCAGACCTATGAGTGGATGGACAGCCTTTCGAATGAATTCAAGTTCGATCAGAAGTACCGTTGGTTCCAGGCCTTTATGTCAGGCAAGCTGAAGATGGGCAAGGTCGATTTCGATTTGAGCCGACTCATGCGTTTCAACGATTACGAAGGTTTCAGACTAGGAGGTGGATTGGCCACCAACGATGATTTCATTCGAAACCTCTACTTCGGTGGTTTCGTGGGTTATGGCTTCAAAGATCGCGAGCTCAAAGGAGGAGGAGATATCACTTGGAAGATTCGTCGAATGTCGAATACCTCTCTTTCCGTAGCCTATTACTCAGAAGTCTTTGAACGAGGCGGAAGTCAATTCCCAGGAGATAACTCATGGTTATCTGACGCGGGCTATTACCAGCTCTTCATCAATCAAATGGATCGCCTAGAGGTGGCAGAAGCCGGTATTACTTCAAACTTGCCAGGCTATCTCAAGGTAACCGCCAAAGTGCGCACAGGTACCCTGATTAATAATTTGAATCAGCAACTCATTTCTACTCCGAACGATGAGGTCACTTTATTCCATGATCGTGCACCCATCAATGAAGCGGAGTTGAATGTTAGATGGAGCTTCCGCGAGAAACAGATTCAGACGGTGAATCGTCGTGTTTCGCTAGCGCGGAAATGGCCACTGGTTGGTGCTCAGCTTATTGCGGGTGAATATGAAGCAGGAGATGAGACGAATGAATACTTGCGCCTTCAGGTCTCACTAGACCACACCTTCCGAATGCCAATTTTAGGTGACTTGTCTTTCTTCGCTCACGCGGGAAGAATCTACGGAGACGCCCCAGCCTTACGTCAATTCTCCATCCGCGGAACCCAAAATGACTTCTCGGTAGCCACTCCCCGCGCCTTCGAAACCATTGCCCCAGGGAGTGTTTTCACCGATGAATACGCGGCCTTACATATCCGTCACAGCTTCCGCGATTTGTTATTCAGTAGACCAAAGTGGAAGCCACATGTCGTCCTAGTACACAGCATGGCTATCGGAAACCGCGGTGATCGTGACCACCTAACACCGCTCGCCGCAGGTGATATCTCTCAAGGCTATTTCGAGTCAGGTATAGAACTCAAACACCTCGTTGTTTCAGGCTTCTCATCCTTCGGTATCGGTGCTTTCTACCGCCACGGTTCATACAACGAAGGAGAGTTTGTAGACAATGTGACCTTTAAGTTGAGTATTGGGTTTGTGTCTTCTTAAGTGAAGGGAGTGTTTTCTCCGGCGTCCGGCATCCGGCGTCCGTTTGTTCTAGGGCGAAATGGCGAACGAGCGAAATGTTTAGGTTAATTATTCTTGTACCACCAACTTTAGCCATTTAGCCCTTAGCACTAACGCCTAAAGCCTATAGCCTAACGCCTAGTAAGACTCCGCTTTCCACAACCGATACGCCGCCTCCAACTCCTCGTAATACTTCTCCCCGTATTTGCGGATGATTGACGACTTACAGAATCGGAATACAGGCATTTGGAGTTTCGCTCCACAGTCGCAGGCGGGTTTGCAGATGTGCCATTTGTGGTAGTTGACCGCGTCGAAGTCTTTGAGGGCTTTGATCCGGATAGGGTAAAGGTGACAGCTGATTGGTTTGTGCCAGTCGATCTTCTTATCAAGGTATGCCGCTTCGATGCCGCATTTAGCTGTGCCATCGGCATCGAAGATGGTGTAAGCACATTCTGCGTCGTTCACGAGTGGGGTGGTGTAATCACCATCTTGATCCACCACGAAGAAGCCATTTTCTTCAATGCTTTTGATCCCTTCTTCCGTCATGTACGGCTTCACTTGAGGATACACCTGTTCAAGCAAATCCAGTTCACTTTCCTCTAGTGGCGCACCGCTGCTTCCTTCTACACAACAGGCTCCCTTACATGCGCTCAAGTCACAAGTGAAATGCTCGTCAAAGAGCTCAGTCGAGATGATGGTTTTTCCGATTTGGATCATGGGGCAAAGATAGTGGTTAGGCGTTAGGCTATAGGCGTTAGGCGTTAGAAGGGCGTCCATAAACACTAAAGCCTAACGCCTATAGCCTAAAGCCTAGTCACACTAATCAAACAATCCTTGTTGATACAATCCTAAAGCTCAACACTTAGGAGGCTGGGGTCTTGGTAATTTCAACCTCAAGACGTTAAGTCATGAAGAACCTGATCTTACTAACGCTGTTGCTTTTGAATTTGGCTGTTTTCGGCCAAGCTCCAGCAGCGATTAACTATCAAGCGGTGGCGCGCACTACCGACGGTGCACCGCTTATTGAAGAAGAACTCCTTGTCCGTATTGGAATTGAAGCGACCTCTATTGGAGGGAACTTAATGTGGGAAGAAGAACATGTGGTGACGACCGATGGATTCGGTCTGTTTGCACTGAATATTGGAGAAGGCGCTTCGACCGGAAACGGACTATCACCCACGTTTGCTCTGATTAACTGGGGAGCAACGATTTACTTCCTCAAAGTTGAAGTAGATGGTGGAAATGGATATGAAACCCTCGGCACCTCCCAATTGGTGAGCGTTCCGTACGCTCTTTATGCCGAGGAAGCAGGCAACGTAGACGATGCCCTGATCACTGACTTCTCCTTTGAGAATGATTCCCTTCTGATTACTGAAGGCGGAGAAGACTGGTGGTTGGACATTGGCCCTATCCTCGATGAGGCGCTGGCTGGTGAAAGCATCAACCTTGTCCAGCTGGTTGATACCGATTTGAATATTGTGGAAGGCGATGACGCCTTCGTCATTGATATGAGCTCTCTTCAAGACGATGAAGACTGGTCGCAAAGCGAAACAGCGGTCTATCAGAATGATCGTCCGGTGGGAATTGGAACGGCTACGCCGAGTTCTGATTTCGAAGTGCAAGGTTCTATCGGGATGGCCGTTGTTCAGTTTCAAGGACCAGTGAATGCGACCCTTGACGACACACACAATATTATTCTTGCTAACGTAACCAATGGTGACCTCACCTTTACCCTTCCAGATGCATCTACTTGCACCGGAAGGATTTATACTTTCAAACGTTTTGGGAATCCACCCCTGAGTTCCATTGTAACCATCGTTCCGGTTAACGGAGCTGAGATCGACACTGAAACAGAGTGGTTGATGGATGGGTTTGACGGACAAGTAGTCAAGCTCATCTCTGACGGTAGCAACTGGTGGGTACTCAGTAATGAAACGATCAATTAATGCGCCTCCTCCTGACCCTATTTTCGTTATTCCTCGTTTCCACAGGAGGGGCGCAGATCGTGTTGGGCCGACAAGTCATCGGCTCAGCGGCGGTGAATGGAAGTACTTCGACCATTTCCGTGAACTCCAACACTGGTGAGGCCCGCGTGGGTTCTCCTTCTGGATCTACCGTGTCGTTGACAGAGGGGTTTGAACAGCCATCTGATCTCACGCCATTAATAGTGGAGTATGTGATATCCTATGCTGAATGTTGGAACGGAAGCAACGCTACCTTGATCTTCACTACGCTTAGCGGATGTGGAGGGAATTATGACATCTCCATTACCCAAAACGGAATCGAGCAAAGTCAGGGCTCCTTGGGAATCGGATTGCACACCTTGAACATTACCGCAGGTGGTGGATGCACCTTTGAAGAAGAATTTGAAATCGCCTTGCCTGGTTTAGGTCCGTGTTCCTTGGTCGCGCCAAATACCATTACGCCCAATGGAGATGGGGTGAATGACGACTGGAACATCTTTTGGTTGGCCTACGAAGAATACGCTACCAATACGGTGACGATCGTTAATCGCTGGGGAGTTGAAGTCTGGAAAGGAAGCAATTACGATAACATCAATGTGGTGTTTAATGGAACGAATTCAGACGGAGAAGAGCTTCCTGAAGGCGTCTATTATTACAACCTGGATTACGGAACGGGTAATATAAACGGTCACATTAATCTGCTGCGATGAGAGGGGTGTTGATCATATGCGCATTGCTCTTTGGCCTATCTTCTCAAGCACAGCAAGAATGGGTGTACTCCATGCAGGCACTCAATCTTTATGATGGCAATGCTGCGGCAGCAGGGATGTACGAACATGCATCCATCAATCTGCGTTACCGTCAGCAGTTTAGCGGGTTCAGCGGAGCGCCAACCACAGCATTTCTTTCGGCTAATACATCTTTTGGATCACTGAATGGCGGCCTGCGTTTGAAAAGAGAAAGCATTGGAGCTTTTGATCGAACGATGGTAGCGCTTCACCTTGCTTACCAACTCGATGTTGGATCGGGGCAACTTTCATTTGCCTTAGGAGGTGGAATTCGAAATGAGCAATTAGACGTTAGTGAGATTACCGTTTCTACAACAGACGTTGATGTGCTGATCAATTCAGAAGCCATTACCAAACCACTTCTAGAAGGTGCCATGCTGTATCGTTCTGAACGGTTCTTTGCGGGTATTGAAGTGGGTCATTTGCTAACGCAGGAACGCAGAGCTTCAGGTAGCGACACACGCATGGAGTCACTTGCTATGATTGGAACGCAGCATCGCCTGAATTCTATGTTGTCACTGCGTCCGATGATTGCAGCACGCTATGATGTAGACGGAGCCTTGTTACCAGAAGCACAAGTCGGGCTGTGGTGGAAACAAACTCTATGGGTAGGTGCAGGCTACCGACTGTCATCAGAGGCTTATGGGTTTGTAGAGTATCGAATCAAAAGAAAATTGCGCCTGGCTTATGGCTTCGGAGTTCCTACTGAAGGCGTGGGTAGTGTCTCTAACGGACATCATGAAGTTATGATCGGATTCCTCTTCGGAAAGAAGCAACGCAGTGTACAAAGCATTAGATACTTTCAATGAGAAAGGTGTTGTACATACTCGCTTTGTTGAGTTGCGTTTCCGCGCTAGCGAATAAAAGCTACGCCCAATCAAATGTGACCATAGAACGCATTCACGACTTGGATAAAGTGGATGGTTTCATGACAGGAATTCACCCGCAGGGAATCTTCATGGAAGTGAATGCTACTGACCTTGGGTTGATCACAGACCAAGGCGATGTTGACTACCGAGCGCAAACACAATTCGCACGCAGAGGTGATACATGGACCAGTTTCCCTGCTGACCTAGAAGATTTTGGCTTTGGTTTCAGCGGCACCTCAGACCTCGGAACGGTGTGTTATTTCAGCGATACACTGGTAGTCATGTCGTTGATGGATTTCAAAGTCATGTGGGACGAAGGAACTGTGGTTACTGCGCGCATGATGCGTAGTTCAGTTGATAATTTGATGCCCGTCTTTGTGCCACCAGCAGGGTTTAGAGCAATTCACCCAAGCATTTCACCTGATGGGTCACAAATTGTTTTTGCGAGCGACATGCCTGGAGGTTTAGGTGGTTTTGACCTTTATTATGTCAATCGCCTGGGCGGCGGAAATTGGAGTGATCCTATTTCGTTAGGTCCGGTGATTAATACCTCAGGAAACGAAGTGTTCCCAAGCTGGAATGGAAGCCGGTTGTGTTTTTCAAGTGATACTCATGCCGGTCTTGGCGGCTTTGATTTGTACTACAGCGATCGCAGTAGCCAGTGGAAGGAAATGGAGCGTTTCGAAGAACCCATCAATAGCCTAGGAGATGATTTTTTGCTCTTATGGTTAAGCGATGAGGTGGCTTTGTTTAATAGCGATCGTGAGGGAGAAGATGCCGTTTACCGCCTTGCACCCGTGCCTACGCAAGCTCCAATGAACAAACTGACGGCGCTACTGGAATGTGCCGGAACGCCCGTGCAAGGTGCCAAGGTGCGGATTCAAAACTCCCTAGGTGAAACCGTCATCAATGGCACGACAGGGGAAGAAGGGAAGTTTCCTATTGATAAGCTAGAGCTGAACCAAAAGTACCGAGCGGTATTTGAAGATGTGGCACCTGAAGTGCTTCGCGCGAGTTACCTCTATATCATTGATGCCGTTGGAAACCGCATTATGGTATTCACTCCGGGAGGAGACGGTAGTTTCTATTTCGAATTACTGCCATTTGAAGACGGAGAAGGGCTTCAAGCAGTAGAGAATATTGATGAAAGCACCTTGTTGAATGTGGCTGTTGAAGGACAAGTCTACGAGAATGAACCTGGAGATATTGGTAAAGGCGAACCCATCTATATCATGGATGAGAATGGTGAGCTTATGGCCCTGGCTTACACCACCGACAAAGGGAAGTTTAGGTTTGATGAGTTGAGTCCGGATGCGAGCTATACCTTCAAATTGGATGAAGAAAGCTCTGCGCTCAACATGATCATCTACGACAAAGGACAAGAGATTGTCATTCCGGTGACTGATGATGAAGCGGTGTATGAACGAGTACAAGAAGGCGAGCAAATCCAACTGAAGAACGAGAATGGAGACGAGATTGTGATTCGTCAAGACGACCTCTTCGTTATTCAAAACATCTACTACGAGCTGAATAGTGCTGAGTTGAATGTGGTAGCGAAATACCAACTAGATCAGTTGGCTGAGATCATGATCAAGAATCCTGAAATTCGAATCGAGCTCGGATCGCACACTGATTGCAGGGGAGAGGATGATTACAACCTAGAGTTATCAGAACGGAGAGCCGCTTCCGCGCTAGCGCATATGAAAACAAAAGGCATCGCGATTGCCCGAATGACCGCAAAAGGATATGGCGAAACGGTGTTGTTGAACGGATGCGACGACGGGGTAGAATGTTCAGAGGATGAGCACGCCTTGAACCGAAGAACAGAGATACGGATCATCATTCGTTGATGGATTTTTTTAACCCATCGCTCTGAGAAAGAAAGCTATCTTTGCCGCATGTTACTACAGGTAATGAAATCCAAGTTGCACCGCGTGACAGTCACGCAGGCAGACTTGAACTACATCGGAAGTATTACGATCGACGAAGACCTTATGGATGCAGGTAATCTGCTCGAGGGAGAACGTGTACAGATTGTAAACCTGATGAACGGAGAACGTCTGGAGACGTATGTGATCAAGGGAGAACGCGGATCAGGAATGATCTGCTTGAACGGACCAGCAGCACGTAAAGTGGCAGTGGGTGACGTGGTGATTGTGATCTCATACGGATACATGACTCCAGAAGAGGCAAAAGACTACAAGCCTACCTTGGTATTCCCTGATACGGAAACCAATAAACTCGTCTAAGTACCGCCTTTGAAGCGATTGGTCAATATTTTTAAGTATATCCTGTTCCTCGGAATTGGGGTTTTCTTGTTCTACTTAGCAATGCTAGGTGTCATCAGAGGACCGCAACTTGTCGAGTCTCCTTCTGTGAGGTTTGAAATGGGGTCAGGCCACAGTGATTGTGATAATGGACTTTCCGGATTGCGTGTTTCGGCTGCTGATAAAGCGCTTCGAGGCACTCCTTACCAAGTCACTGATACCTTAGGAAACGTGATTCTCTCAGGAGCTTTCGTCAATGAAGCGATGGATGAGAAGGAGTATGTCTCTGAGTGTTTGTCACCAGGACATTACAACTTCGTTCTTCCAGAACCGCCCGAAGGAGAGTATAGTTTCGCTATCCAAGGAGTAGACTTAACAGACCAATTGATCAATGATATGAAGCGTGCTTCCATCCCTGGAATCGCACTCTCCTTCCTCTTTGGGTACCTCGCGATTGTCAGTCGTGGTATTCGCTGGCAGTACCTCTTGGAACCATTGGGCTACAAGCCTAAGACGATCAATGCAGTCAACTCAGTGGCCTTCGCCTACTTCGCCAATACCTTCGTCCCACGAAGCGGTGAGTTGGCCCGTTGCGCCGCCTTAAATCAGTCAGACGATATTCCTGTCGACAAACTCTTCGGAACCGTGATTTCTGAGCGTGTAGTTGACATGGTGATGCTCGTGATTTTTATGTCCGTAGCATTGATTTCGAACCTTGATGCCTTTCAAACCTTGCTTGATCTTTCAATTGGAGGTGGTGAAGAAGTAAATGAAGAAGACTCGAATTTACTAGTAACAATTGGCCTAGTTGCAATGGGAGTTGTGGTGGCACTAGGGTTCATGTTCCGTCGCTCAATTATGGCAAGCAAGCTCTATGGGAAAGTCAAAGGCTTCCTTGGTGGTGTTGGTGACGGACTCAAAAGCGTACTGAAAATGAAGCGCCGAGGGGCCTTCATCTTCCATACCTTCTTTATCTGGGGCATGTACTTCGGGATGGCTTATGTCATCTACATGAGTATTGATGCGACCAGCCACATGACCGTGACGCAATCACTCTTCGTCATGGTTGCGGGAGGATTCGGAATGATTCTACCTGCTCCTGGAGGAATCGGATCTTACCACTGGACTGTGAAACTCGGCTTCATCGCCTTGGGCATGAGCGGAGCGCTTGGGTTCGCCGTGGCCAATGTCATGTGGCTAACACAAACGGTTATGATCGTTGTGACCGGAGGGATAGGTTACCTTCTTTTGATGTGGGGTAACATCCGCAAAGAACGTCAAGCCAATGCCGCAGAATAGTCTCGAAAGCTTTCTTGATTCTTGCCGCGAAAGCGGAAAGAAGATTGTCTTCACCAACGGTGTCTTTGATATTCTTCACGTAGGCCACGTGACCTACCTCGAAAAAGCTGCAGAGCATGGGGATGTGCTCATCGTTGGCGTCAATGACGATGACAGTGTTCGTCGTTTGAATAAAGGACCAGAACGTCCGATCAACCCCGAAGATGCACGCGCCAAAGTCATTGCTTCACTTAAGAGTGTAGATCACGCGGTTATTTTCGGTGAAGACACTCCTTACGAGCTCATACAGCTCATCCAACCCGATGTCTTAGTCAAAGGCGGGGATTATGATCCAGACTGTACTGACGCGTCTGATAAGCGTTATATGGTAGGTTCTGATATCGTTCGCGCCAAAGGCGGAACGGTGGCTTCCATACCTCTCGTTGAAGGGTTTTCTACTACGGGGATTGTTTCGAAGATGAGGGCTTCACGGTAGACGGTAGACGGTAGACGGTGGACGGTGGACGGTGGACGGTTGACCGTGGACTGTAGACGGTGGACGGTGTTTCTTTGGTGCTGAACTTAGCGTTCGTTCCAGCCTTTTCCATTCAGAACTTTCTCGGCACTTTTCTCAATTCGTCGAATGATGGTTGCAGTTTGTTTCGCACCATTAAAGTGAAGTAGCCATCCACGTTGACGTCCGGGAGTGAGCGAGCGGAAGGCACTTTCGTAGGTGGGGTCTTCTAGGAAATAATCATAGAGTTCGGAAGGGAAGTCGTCTTCGGTTACTTTTTTAAAGGGAACGCTGACTCCATTTTTTTCTAATTCGATCGCTTCCTTGACATAGCTTCGAATGGAAGTCTCATGTTCAGCAATTTGCGAAGAGGTCGTGAACTTGAACATTCGTGCAGCTTGAGAATTTGGACCAGGTGCTGAAAGAAGCGCTAATTTATCGTCAAGAAGACTGCCCTTAAAAAAACTCAATGCTACATAGCCTTTCAAGGCGCTCATGATCGCAACGTTTTTTCCTTGATACGTGTAGCAAGCAACACCCCACTTATGTTCCTCTACGAGTTGTGTGTCTAGTACCACTGCACGAAGCCGAATGAGCTCATTCGTCCACAAGTGAACCTTGCATTCCGGAGTGCCGTACAAATCGCATCTTCCGCATCCCTGAAGGAGGTATTGGTCAACAGCTGGGTTCATGAAGGGAAGTTAGGTGTTTTGGGTTGATGGTTGATGGTTGATGGTGGACGGTGGACGGTGGACGGTGGACGGTTGACGGGGGACTGTGGACCGCGGGTGTCACTTAGGTTTCTGGAAATTCCCCTGATAAAAGAACCGTTTGTCTCTAGACCCTAGACCCTTGTCTCTAAACAAAAAAAAGGGGCAAACGCCCCTTTTTACATATCCTAAGAAAGATCAGATCTCAAAATCGTCCATGAACTTCGTGGTGAAGTTTCCGGCGCGGAACTGTTCGTCTTTCATCAATTTCTGATGGAATGGAATCGTTGTTTTGATTCCTTCAATGATGTACTCGTCGAGTGCGCGTTGCATTTTCTTGATCGCTTCTTCACGCGTTTGCGCTACAGTGATCAATTTCGAGATCATTGAATCGTAGAATGGAGGTACACGGTATCCGGCGTATGCGTGTGAATCAACACGAACTCCGTGTCCGCTAGGAGCGTGGTAGTCTGTGATTCCACCAGGTGAAGGGATAAATCCTTTCGTTGGGTCTTCCGCATTGATACGGCACTGGATAGAGTGCATCTTCGGGTAGTAGTTACGTCCACTGATTGGGTGTCCGGCTGCGAGTTTGATCTGTTCTTTGATCAAATCGTAGTTCACGACCTCTTCAGTAATCGTGTGCTCTACCTGGATACGTGTATTCATCTCCATGAAGTAGAAGTTGCGGTTCTTGTCAACCAAGAACTCAACGGTACCTACTCCTTCGTACTTCACTGCTTCCGCTGCGCGGATTGCAGCTTGACCCATTTGCTCACGAAGCTCATCAGTCATGAAAGGAGAAGGAGTTTCTTCTACCAGCTTCTGGTGACGACGCTGGATAGAACAGTCACGCTCAGAAAGGTGACATGCTTTTCCAGTCTGGTCAGAAGCGATTTGGATTTCGATGTGGCGAGGTTCTTCAATGAACTTCTCCATGTACATCCCGTCGTTACCGAAGGCAGCGCCTGCTTCACGACGAGTTGTTTCCCATGCTTCTTTTACTTCATCATCATCACGACAAATACGCATTCCTTTACCACCACCACCGGCAGTAGCTTTCATGATGACAGGGTAACCGATCTCATTTCCGTTCTTGATGGCTTGCTCGAGGTCAGCGAGTAGTCCTTCAGAACCAGGAATAGTTGGTACACCTGCATCTTTCATGGTTTGCTTCGCCGAGGCTTTGTCACCCATTGAATCGATGTTCTCAGGGCTGGCTCCGATGAATTTGATGCCGTTCTCTTGACAAGCGCGAGAGAAAGTAGCGTTCTCACTAAGGAATCCGTATCCTGGGTGGATCGCATCCGAGTTAGTGATTTCTGCAGCAGCAATGATGTTTGGGATCTTCAAGTATGAATCCACACTTGGAGCTGGACCAATACACACAGCTTCGTCTGCAAAGCGCACGTGAAGGCTATCAGCGTCAGCAGTTGAATACACTGCCACGGTCTTGATGCCCATCTCTTTGCAGGTACGGATTACACGTAGTGCAATCTCACCGCGGTTGGCGATCAGAATCTTGTTAAACATGATGTGGCGTTTTCAGTGAAATGATCACGAAGGATCAATAACGATCAAAGGCTGGTCGTACTCTACTGGTGTAGAATCATCTACCAATACCTTCACTACTTTACCTGAAACCTCAGCTTCGATCTCGTTAAAGAGCTTCATCGCTTCGATGATGCACACACAATCTCCAGGCTTGATGGTCTGTCCAACTTCAATGAAGTTATCCTTGTCCGGTGAAGGACGACGGTAGAACGTACCGATCATTGGAGATTTGATCGTGATGTAGTTTGAATTCTCTTCAGCCGCTGCAGGTTCAGCCGCAGCAGGCGCCGCTGCAGGAGCAGGGGCAGCAGCCACAGGTTGTGGAACTGGAGCGGCAGGCATTGCCATTGCTGGCATTCCTTGTACAGGCATCTGTACAGGCATGATCTGCGCTTCCACGTCTTGTCTGCGGCCTTTCTTATTTGGCATGTCTGACTTGATCGTGATCTTGAAGTCTTTCTGTTCGATTTCAACTTCAGTTACGCCTGCTTTCGCGACGAACTTGATCAGGTCTTGAATCTCGTTAAGGTTCATACCTAAGCTTTTTTTGGTTGTCAAAAGTTAGAAATTCCTTGCGGATTTATTGGTTTACACTCGCACCGTCGTATGCCCACTTCAAGTAGACCGCGCCCCAGGTGAATCCGCCACCAAAGGCTGAGAGTACGATGTTTTCTCCTTTCTTCAATTTGGTCTCCCAATCATTCAGGCACAATGGAATTGTAGCTGCGGTAGTGTTACCGTAGCGCTGAATGTTGATCATCACCCTTTCGTTGGTCAATCCCATGCGACGAGCAGTTGCATCGATGATGCGCAAGTTAGCTTGGTGTGGAACCAGCCAAGCAACATCTTCTGATTGCAAATTGTTCTTCTCCATGATTTCTGCAGATACGTCAGCCATGCTTGTCACAGCTGCCTTAAATACAGGTTGACCATCTTGGTATACAAAGTGTTCTTTGTTCGCTACTGATTCCGCGCTAGCTGGCTTACGAGAACCTCCTGCTTTCATGTGCAAGAACTCTTCACCTGAACCGTCAGAACGAAGAATAGAGTCAATCACTCCATGTCCTTCTGAATCTGGTTCAAGCAGCACTGCTCCAGCACCGTCACCGAAGATGACGCACGTTTTACGGTCTTCGTAATCAACGATTGCTGACATTTTATCTGCACCAACAACCACTACTTTTTTGTGCTTGCCAGATTCAATGAACTGAGCACCTGTGGTTAGGGCATAAATAAACCCGGAACAAGCGGCCATGATATCAAAGCTATACGCGTTGGTGGCTCCAACGTGGTTAGCGATGATATTGGCAGTTGCCGGGAATACCATGTCAGGGGTTACTGTTGCGCAGATCAGCAAGTCGATCTCATCGGCAGAAATGCCGCGCTTCTTGAGGAGCTTGTTGACAGCTTCGATCGCCATCACAGAGGTTCCTTTTCCTTCTCCTTTTAGAATGTGACGTTCTTCGACTCCGGTCCGTGTACGGATCCATTCGTCAGAAGTGTCTACCATCTTTTCCAGGTCAGCGTTTGTCAGGATGTCATCTGGTACATACCCTGCTACCGCTGTAATTGCCGCGTGATTTTTAGCCATGCGTTTTCTACTGGTCGGTTAATTGATAAGCCGCTAAGTTAGCGTTTTGATAATACTGGCAAGGAGAAAACGTAGCTTTCTGCTCTTGGTTTTCCAGATATCATGGCTTAAAAAAAATGGGAGCCAATGAGGCTCCCAATATATTCGAGGGAAAAGATCTTTCTTAATCTTCTTTTTCCATAACCACGCGGCCCTTGTAATAGAGCTTACCCTCGTACCAGTGCGCCTGGTGACGTAGGTGTGGTTGACCTGTCGTTTGACAAGTTGAAATCTCAGGCGCTTCGGCCTTGTAGTGTGTGCGGCGCTTCGCCGTACGTGCTTTCGATTGCTTTCGTTTAGGATGTGCCATCGTTCAACCTTTTTATTTCAATCCTTTTAATGCTTCCCACCGTGGGTCAATGTCATCGTCTTCGTCGTCCTCATGGAGATCATCCAAGAGGTCAAGAGCGTCCTGGTCGCACTCATCTTCATCTTCGTGTACACGTCGTGAAGGCAAGGCCAGGTGTGCGTATTCATAGAGATACTGTTCTAATTCGAGAATGTGCTCCGCTTGACTCACCACTAAGATTTCATCTTCGGTAATTTTCGTTTCATCGCCATACTTGACAATTAAACGATCTTCATGAGCCACCTCAAGGGTAACAGGCTTTCCACATCGATCGCAGGTGTCTTCTACCTTACCTTCTAGTGAAAAGTCGAGAACCATCATGGTGCTTTGCTTCTCTAGCTTTAGATCAACCGTAAAGTTTCCTTTACTGATCTCAGAATACTCAAACTCTTCAAAGAACGATTCGTTTATCACGAAATCAAAGGTGTGAACACCTGCCTTGAGACCCAAGAAGGGAATATGATAGGCAGTAAAAGGATTCATACCTTCAAAAATTAGGAGTGCAAAGATAGTGGAAACTCTTCGATATCAAAAGTTTTCAACGACTTTTCTGGCTGGGCCAAGTAAAGTCGGAAAAACATCCACTAGCGAAGTGGATTTGCTGTCATCTCTCGATATACCTTGCGGTACTTATATACATCAATCGCTGTGAAGATGGCCGCGCGTAACGATCCTTCATTCGCTTGTCCTTTTCCGGCGATCTCATATCCTGTTCCGTGGTCCGGACTTGTGCGTACAATCGGCAAGCCGGCTGTGTAATTCACACCACTGTCAAAAGCCAAGGCCTTAAACGGCGCCAGTCCTTGATCATGGTACATAGCCAACACTCCATCAAACTGCTGGAACGCTGCTGTACCAAAGAATCCATCGGCGCCATACGGTCCTTTTACGAACATTTCATTCTCTACTTCACGAATCGCCGGAAGGATAATGTCGAGCTCTTCTGTTCCCAATAAGCCATTGTCACCAGCGTGCGGATTCAAGCCGAGTACCGCGATTTTCGGACGATTCACTCCGAAATCTCGTTGCAAGCTTTCATGCATGAGGCGCAGCTTCTTGATGATAGACTCCTTCGTCAAGTTCGCACTGACATCTTTCAATGGTACGTGTCCGGTAGCCACTCCAATACGCATGCGGTCTGAAACAAGGAACATCAAGCTCTCCTCTACATTCGCCATGCTCGCCAGGTACTCAGTATGCCCTGGGAAGTTGAATTCATCGCTTTGAATCGTGTCTTTATTGATCGGACAGGTAACCAAAACGTCGATTTTATTCGAGGCCAAATCGTCAACGGCGGCTTTTAAGCTTTTGAATGCGTAGGCACCTGCTTCTTTGTCTGGTGAACCTAAGGTTGGCTCCCATTTATCGTCCCAAACGTTGACAACGTTGATTTTCTTTGGGTTGACTTCTTCAGCTGAAGAAGTGCTGTTTAGTCGTACATCACCCATGTCGAGCACCTTGCGGTGAAAACGCAGGATGTCCGTGTTTCCGTAGATGATCGGAAGAACGATTTCATTCATGCGTTGATCAGCAAAGACCTTTAGGATGGTCTCAATTCCAATCCCATTCGGGTCACCGATCGTAATCCCTACACGTACTTGATTCTCTACTTTACTCATAGCTCGTAGCGCACTTTAATGAATTCAACTAACAAGCGAACCCCAACTCCTGTTCCGCCTTTGGTGCGGTAAGATTGAGGAGCGTGTAAGAATGAAGGACCAGCAATGTCAAAGTGAATCCATGGGTAGTCAGTGAAGTGCTGCAAGAACTTCCCTGCAGAGATATGACCTGCTTCTCCTCGACCGAGGTTCGACATGTCGGCCACATCAGAGGCTAGCTCTTTCCCATACTCATCCCACAAAGGGAAACGTACAACGCGCTCGTAAGTATCGTAGGCAGCGGCTTCGAGTTTCTTGAACTCTCCGTCGTCTGCAGTTCCCATCACACTTGTAGCGTAAGTTCCAATGGCACGAACAGAAGCTCCTGTCAGGGTAGCTGCGTTCATCACCAATTCTGGATCGTATTTCTTAGCATATGCCAAGGCATCTGCCAATAGCAAACGTCCTTCTGCATCTGTGTTCTTCACCTCTACGGTGGTGCCGTCGTACATCGTGATCACGTCACCAGGTACGTAGGCGTTTCCGTCAGGTCGGTTATCTGTAGCAGGTAGAAGAGCAATCACATGAACAGGGAGTTCCAATTCGGCGATAGCCTTAATAGAACCAGCCATCATAGCCGCCCCTGCCATATCACTCTTCATAAAGTCCATCGACATTGGCGTTGGCTTCAAGCTCATACCACCCGTATCGTAAACCACACCTTTTCCAACCAAAACAATCGGTTGCTTATTTACGGCATTGGCCGGCTTGTATTCAGCAATGGTGAAGGTTGGAGGGTCAATCGAACCTTTGTTTACGGCCAATAGACCACCCATTTTCAACGACTGAATCTTGCGCTTCGACAATACATTCACGTCAAATCCGCTCTCCTTACCGGCTTGCTCTACAGCATCCGCAAGGTCTGTCGCCGTCAAATGCGAAAGCGGACGGTTGACCAAGTCACGCGTCCAGAAGACATTATCTGTAAGGGTGTTGAGGTCTTTGACTTCTTTGCTGTTCAAATCGCCATCGATCAATCCAATCTCCCTGAACCCATGGTCTTTTTTGCCCGGATCTGAAAGGAGTTGATTGAATTGGTAAGCCGTCAATTTGGCACCTTCGGCATGAAGCAATGATACTTCGGCATCGCCTGTGTGGTTTACGAAGGTCAGTTTTGAGGCTTTTTGTTTGATGGCTAGCGCCGAAGCGGAACTCCCTGCTACACGAAGGGCTTCTTTTTCATTCGCTGAATCAATCGACCCCACTGAAAAAGCGTAGCGAACGTCACCGTCTTCAACGAAGGTGATCATCGATTGCTTCTTCTTCAATCCGTTCTTCACTTGCTTTGTCGCCTCCTTGCTGAATTCCTTCGGAACTGACTTCCCGTCGAGGAGGTGAAATACCATCGCATTCGATGGAATTTTGCGCAAAACTTTAAGCGTAATTCCCATGGTCGTTGATTTGTGGCGCAAGATAGCTTTTGTATTCGATAAGCTATCTGCTAGAATCTTGCGTTATACTGTTCGGGAAAAGCCTTTTGAGATTGTAATATTGGCAAGGTTTATGTGGCTTGAACTGAAACAAATAGGTAATTAAACATATTGCCTTTTCGTTCGTTACCAAGTGAAAGTGTACCTTTAATCTTACTCATGCGAAAACTCGTTTCACTCCTCATTTTTGCTTTCATCAGCATTGCCGCCCTGGCTACTCACAACAGGGCAGGGGAGATTACCTATACGCACATTAGCGGGTTCACTTACGAGGTTGTCATTACTACATGTACGAAGTCTTCGGTTATTGCTGACCGTCAATGGTTGAATATCAACTGGGGTGATTTGCCTACCGGCGGAACGCTTGACAGCTTAGAACGCGAGTCTATTTCTCCTGTTCCTGACGCTGATGCCCAGATCAATATCTACCGTGGAACCCACACCTATAGCGGGCCAGGGCAGTATTTGATCCAAATGGCTGACCCGAACCGTAACGAAGGAGTACACAACATTCCGAACAGTGTAGAAGAGGAATTCTGTGTGCAAACGCTTCTGATCATCAATCCGCAAGCCGGACATAATAACTCGGTTCAACTTTTGAACCCAGCGAAAGAAGAAGCGTGTCTGGCGCGTGTTTGGCAACACAATCCCGGAGCGTATGATCCCGATGGTGACATTCTTACCTACAGCCTGATCACACCCTTAGGTAGAGATTTGGACGAAGACGGATGGAACGATCCAGTTCCCGGGTATGAACTACCAGATGATTATACCGAGAGTCCCGACGATATTTTCTTCATCGACCCGAACGACGGTACTGTTACTTGGGACGTGACTTCGTGGCCTCCAGGGGAATACAATATTGCAATTCTCATCGAAGAGTGGCGTGAGGTAGCTGGACAGCTAGTGAAAGTAGGACATGTCATTCGTGACATGCAGATTCTTGTAGAGCAGTGTCCTAACAACCCACCGGTGATTGAAGAAGTGCTCGATACCTGTGTTGAGGCTTTCACGAACTTGACACTCCAAATTGCAGCATCAGACATCGATGGAGATCCAATTGATTTGGAAGCTTTCGGTGGACCAATGACTGAGGTTGAGAACCAAGCGTTCTTTACAGATAACAACGACGGCACAGGCGTTTTCTCATGGACACCAGAATGTGAAGAGGTACGATTGAATCCTTATCAGGTGACCTTCAAGGCCACCGATTTCAGTTCAACCGTTGACCTCTCAGATTTCATGGCGGTGAATATTACGGTGGTGGCACCGGCGGTAGAAAACCCAACGGTAGAGCCTGACGGAAATAGCTTCGTCTTGAACTGGGAGCCGAATATCTGCATCGATCACCTGACCGATTTACAGGTATCGCAAAGCGGATATAAGATATACCGTCGTCAAGGAAGCTATGGTTTTGAGCCTGATTTCTGTGAAACAGGAGTGCCTGATTACACCGGCTTCGAATTGATTGATACGGTTGAAGGACTAGAAAACACGAACTACATTGATACTGAAGGAGTCTTCTTCGGTGGTGAGTTCTGTTACATGATTGTCACTTGTTTCCCTGATGGCGCAGAAAGCTATGCAAGTGAAGAGTTCTGTGCTTCAATCATCAAGGAAGTACCGGTCATGACCAATGCAGATGTGAATGTCACCGATGCAACTAACGGAGAGATTTATGTAGCATGGTCACCAGCTACACAGCTTGATCAAGAGAATTTCCCAGGGCCTTACTACTACGAGCTTCTTCACGGAGAAGGTTATGGCGGCGCGAACGATGTGATTTTCACTTCAACCCCAAGCGCAAACCTCTTTAACGAGGATACCACTTTTGTCCACACGGGAATTGATACTGAAACGACAGCGCACACTTACCGTGTGAATCTTTTCTCTGGAGAAGATTTCGTTGGATCGGCCTTCCAGGCGTCAAGCCTTTACCTCGAGCTTGAGTCAGGTGATGAGACCATCACCGTATTCGTCAACGACCTCACTCCATGGACAAATACCCAATATGAGATTTACCGATTGGATCCGGGTGAAACTGACTTCGCACTCATTGCAACGGTCGATGAACCAATCTATGAAGACACAGGACTCCCGAACAACGTCGAGATATGTTACTATGTGCGATCCATAGGGGCGTACACCGTTCCAGAATCAGGAACGATTGATCCAATCTTGAACAAGTCTCAAGAAGCTTGTGGATTCGCAGTAGATCTAACACCTCCTTGTCCGCCTGAGTTGAGTATTGAACCAGATTGTGAACTCGAACAAGCCTTCTTGACATGGACGAATCCAAATGAGTCATGTGAGTTGACGGATGATACAGAGTTGTACAACCTGTATTACGCTCCAACCACCGATCAAGATCTGGAATTCGTGGTTACCTTGACAGGTGCTGAATTGACGGAGTATATCTGGAATGAAGAAGGTGATTTGAACTCCATCGCGGGTTGCTATGCAGTGACTGCACTTGATAGTTTGACTCCTGACCTCAACGGAGATATCCGACGCAATGAAAGTGAGTTTAGTAATGTCGTGTGCATCGATAATTGTCCGCTTTACTTCTTGCCGAATGTATTCTCACCAAACAATGACGGCTCAAACGATGTCTTCACGGCCTTCCCGTTCAAGTTCGTTGAAAGTGTTGAGTTCTTCGTCTTCAATCGATGGGGAACACAAGTCTTCGAGACCAGGGATCCGCTCATTTCTTGGGATGGGACTGATCAAGAAACAGGTGAGATTTGTGCCGACGGCACCTATTATTACATAGCTCGGGTCAATACAATCAGACTCGAAGGAATTGTTGTGGAAGAACTCTCCGGAACAATTACCTTGCTCGACGGTTTGAATCCAGTTAAAGAGTAACATGTTCACAGGAATTATCGAGGCCCTTGGCGAAGTCAAGGGCGTAGAACGCGAAGGTGATAACCTTCACTTCACTATTTCATCTCCCTTCACAGACGAACTGCAAATTGATCAAAGCGTGGCCCATAACGGTACGTGTTTGACCGTGGTGAAAATCGACGGAGACGAATACGTAGTGACTGCGATTGATGAAACCATCATTCGTACGAACGTTGGTGAATTAGCCTCTGGTGATAAAGTGAACCTCGAACGCTGTATGATCATGGGCGGCCGCCTAGACGGACATATCGTTCAAGGCCACGTTGACATGGTTGGTGAGGTGACTGATGTGAAGGAAGAAGATGGAAGCTGGCGTGTGTATGTGAAGCACGAAGTCACTAAAGTTGACGAAGGCTATGTTACCGTTCCTAAAGGGAGTATTACGGTAAATGGAGTGTCTCTGACAGTGGTAGACTCTTCACCTGGTCATTTCAGTGTGGCGATCATTCCTTACACATGGGAACACACCAATTTCCACACCTTTAAGGCGGGAACAAAAGTGAACCTAGAGTTCGATATTATTGGGAAGTACGTAGCACGAATGGCTGCGATCAATCAAACACCTTCGGCTTCCTAAGCTCGAAGTTCTGACCCAGATATACCTTTCTTACTTGCTCGTCTGCAGCTAGTTCTTCTGCAGTTCCAGCTTTCAGGATGTTTCCTTCGAAAAGGAGGTAAGCTCGATCTGTGATTGACAACGTTTCTTGTACGTTGTGGTCTGTAATCAGAATACCGATGTTCTTTCTTTTCAGCTGAGCAACAATCTTCTGAATGTCTTCAACTGCAATCGGGTCGACCCCTGCAAACGGCTCATCGAGAAGGATAAATTTAGGGTCAGTTGCTAATGCACGTGCGATCTCTGTTCTACGACGCTCACCTCCAGAAAGGAAGTCACCACGGTTCTTTCGTACGTGCTGCAAACCAAATTCATTGAGGAGTTGTTCCAGTCGGTCTTTGCGTTCTTGGCGGTTGAGCTCAGTCATCTCCAAGATGGCCATGATGTTGTCTTCAACACTCAGCTTACGGAATACACTTGCTTCCTGCGGGAGGTAACCTACCCCTAGTTTGGCGCGTTTGTACATCGCTTCGTCGGTGATCTCTTGATCGTCCATGAAGACCGTGCCTTCGTTGGGTCTGATCAAGCCTACGATCATATAGAAGCTCGTCGTTTTACCGGCACCATTTGGTCCGAGTAGACCAACGATCTCTCCTTGATTTACTTCAATGGAAACGCCTTTCACAACGGTGCGTTTCCCGTATCGTTTGACAATATTCTCTGCTCTCAGCTGCATTAGAAGTCGAACTGGAATTTGGCTCGAATACCGAACTTCACAATGTTCGGATTATCGAGGTATGACAATCGCCACAGACCATCAACGCGGAGGAACTTGAAAATATTCTCCACCCCTAGGGCTGCTTCGACGTAGGGTTTCGTGAGCACGTTCGTCTCAGGAGGAAGTACCATTTCTTCCTGATTGCTCGGGTCAAAATTACCTACAACTCCTTTAACAGTAGCAACCTCACGCCACTTTAGTTTACGCATCAACGGAATCCGGTTCAAGAAGAGTCCATCCGCATGATAAGTGATTGAAGCACTCACCCATTCGTCACTCACGAACTCGAAGAAGTTCATCGTGTTGAATGCCGTTTCGTCGTAAAAGAAGGTCTCGTTACCCTGATGCAATTGCAACAACGGATAAGGTAGCTGTCCCCAGTAGCGTCCTGCCTCTGCCCAAATTCGAGCATAACCAAGAGGACCAAATCGGACCTTGTCTTTCACTCGGACTACCAATTTTTGGTATTCGTAGTCGCTATTGATCACGTCCTTTAGTCCGAGGGTATACGCTACCTCGAGCGTCGGGTATTTCGTGCCGAGTGAAACACGGTCGAATTCACCACTGAGGAATTTCTCCTTGTAAGCGAATCGTGTATAGAAGGTCAATTCTGCGGTCGTCAGATTGTCTACTGGCTCTATTTGTCGAATGTCGTTTAGTCGCTCATAACGCAGCGCACCCAATGGAGAAAGCGTGCGGTGAGTGAATACAATCTTATTAGACAAGCCATAGAACCACTCTCGTTCGAAGTAGCTCTTGGCTTCGACCACATTGGTCAACTTATTCGCAGGGTTCCGCCGGAAGATACTCGAGAGGACGTTGTCTTGTTGAAAGGCCCCAGGAGCTTGTCCTAACTGTTCCACATCTTCTTTTCCAGAGATACCGAAGACCATCCGCGGTTGCTTGGAAAGCATCCAGGTGATGCCTCCGCCGTACTTGAATCGACGGTCACGCAAGCCGTAGGCCGTGTATCCTTCAATCAATACGCGTTTAGAAAAGTCGTTGCTTGTTCGTCCACCCACTCTGAAGCGATGTCCTTCAACCGGGTTGAAGCTGTACAAGGTGAAGTAAGGTCCATACTCAAAGTTCCCGCGCACGTAGTAGCCGGAGACAAAGAGGGAAATCACATCAGCAATGGTTCGGAACTGGGGGACCGTCTTGATGGAGTCAACCATTTGATAGACGCTCTTCTCGTTATCCGTCAGTTCAATATGCCGTCGGTCGTCCCAGAATTCTTCGCCTTGTTCCGTCGCATTTTCTTCCACGATGATATCAGAGATGCCCTTGTAGAAGTCGTCTTCTCTGGCTTCGTTGATCTGGAAGTCTCTGTAGGTCGTAGTTTTTCTTCCGTAGAAGCCCATGGTCTTCTCGGTCAGGTTGAAGTCTACTAGAAGCTCATCTCGTGTGAGCATCCAGACCTCCTTTTGTACCTCGTTGTACTCTTGGCGGACCTTGAGTTTATTGATGAAGTTGATGTTCGCGTCTTCCGCAATCGTTGCTTCAACTTGTTTCACGGCGTAGGTAGTGTCGTTTACCCACATATCGCCTGTGAAGGTCAGTTCTTGTTTACGCTTCGGTTGGAATTTGATCTGGTAACACCATTTGCCTTCGATATAGGTGCTATCCATCAGGTAGTAATCATAGAAAGTGAAGCCAAGGCCGGAAATCGGCGAAACAAAGCTCTTTCCGAAAACGATAATGTTATTGTCGTAGATGTTAACGTTCTGGTACATGTCCCCCAGGAACTGCGAAACACTCTTGTTCTCAATACCTGAGATCTTGGTGGCAAGGATGATTTCCTTTTCCGTCTTTGGGTTCTTTCGGTAGTAGAACTCAGAGATATTCTCAGTCATGAAAATCGGGAGGTAGATCTTCTCTTCCGTGCTGTCGATGTTATCGAACACGAATTCAAAGGGCTTCATGATTTTCCGCTCTCGGAATTCATCCGTGAGGTTGTTGAGGTCGAATTCTACTTTGTTGTAGAGCTCGTACTCGTAAGCCTCAAGTTTCTCTCGGTTATTGATCTTTCGATTCTTCTGAACGGCACGAATGATGGGGTGTGCCGGATTCTCTTCGTCTCCTGCAGTAACCTCAGCCACTTCAAGGGCGATACTTGAAACACTTAGTTCGAAGTTGATGACTTGGGTTTGGTCAAGCTTGACCGCTTTTGTGCTTGGCTTATATCCAATAAAGCTAGCGCGGATGCTATCACTGGCGTAATATGTTTCTAGGAAATAATTCCCGTTGAAGTCGGTAATCGTACCACTTTTGGTACCTACGAAGCTGATATTCACATAGGGAAGGGCTTCTCCTGTTTCAGCGTCAGTAACCTTACCTGAAACCACCGTTTTTTGGGCGAACGAAGACAGGGCCAACAAACAAAGTAATGGCAATAGGAGTAACGGGCGGTATGTGTTCCGCAAGTGGTTCATTAGGCTAGTAACCTCGTCTTATAACGAATGTACGAGATTCCCTTGCTTTGGTTCACAAGTAAAGAACGCACTTACCAACGAAATCGGTGTGTTAAATGCCGTAAAAGTCAAATTGCTACGCGAATTCCTGATCGCGTTCGCGGGCCTTTTTCCAAACCCGACGAGAAATCACAATACTCAACTCGTAGAGCACCAAGACTGGCATCGCTACCAGGATTTGGCTTGTGAGGTCAGGAGGTGTGATAATAGCTGAAAGCACAAGTACCGCTACCAGCGCGTGCCTGCGGAACTTCTTCAATAGTTCCGGTGTCACAATTCCAGCCTTCGATAGGAAGTACACAGCAATCGGCAACTGGAAGATGATTCCGGTAGCCAGGGTGATTGATGCCACCAGCTTCATGTACGACATGATGGTGATCGTAGATTCTACATCAGCAAGCTTGTAGTTTCCGAGGAATTGGAGCGAAAGAGGGACAATTCCATAGTATCCGAAGAGTACACCGCTGAAAAACAGGAGGGCTGTGTAGAACACAACTCCACGAACTGCTGATGACTCTGTTTGGCGTAATCCCGGTTTGATGAATCGCCAGAACTCCCAGAAAACATAAGGGAAGGCAGTAATAAATCCACCAATCAACGACACCATAATATGCGCTGTAAATTTCCCGAGCATCGTGGTGTTGATGATCTTATAATCAATGGATTTAACGCAAAGGCGCTCTCCGAGTCCGAGAAGGTCAGATAGTTTGCACCAAGCTCGAAAAGATGGAAAGTCTAGTTGTCTTGGGCCAAAGATGATCTCATCGAAGACAAAATCTTTGAAGATGAAGAAGACGATCGCAATCACGAAAATGGCGATCACCGAGCGCATCAGTCTAAATCGTAACTCCTCGAGGTGCTCGAGGAAACTCATGTCATTTTTGTCTTCGCTCATGGTGCGATCAGAAAATTCCTTCTCTCAGAATGTCGTGCAAATGTACGATGCCTTTGTATTTTCCGTCCTCTACAACCAAGACTTGTGTGATGCTATTTGCTTCCATCATGTGGAAAGCATCAACCGCAAGCTGGTCATGCGCGAGTGTCTTCGGTGAACGACTCATAATGTCAGCAGCCAGCGTGGTCTTGAGATCAAGGTCTTTTTGCAGCATGCGTCGTACATCCCCGTCAGTTACGATACCTAGAAGCTCGTCTCCTTCAACTACGGCAGTAGCGCCTAATCGCTTCTCTGAAATCTCGATGATGACTTCCCGCACGGGTGTTTGTGGACTAACCACTGGTGGTTCTTCCTTTGACATCACATCCGCTACCGTTGTGTACAGACGTTTTCCGAGTGCTCCTCCAGGGTGGTATTGAGCAAAATCATTCGCCGTGAACCCGCGCTCTTCCATCAGGGCCACTGCGATAGCGTCTCCCATCGCGAGCTGTGCTGTGGTACTGGTGGTTGGTGCGAGGTTGTTCGGACAAGCTTCTTTGTCTACCGTAGTGTTGACGATATGGTCAGCACGTTGAGCTAAGAACGAATCAAGATTCCCGACCATTCCAATCAAGGTGTTTCCCATCGATTTTACGAGTGGGACGAGTGCTTTGATCTCCGGAGAGTTTCCACTTTTTGAAATGCAGATCACCACATCATCCGGTTGCACGATACCGAGGTCGCCATGGATGGCATCGGCTGCGTGCATAAATAATGCGGGTGTTCCAGTAGAATTGAAGGTTGCTACCAGCTTATTCGCGATATTTGCGCTCTTACCTATTCCGGTGAACACCACCCTTCCCGGGGAAGAGAGGATCAAATTCACGACTTCCGTGAACGCTTCGTTGATGTAAGCTGTAAGTCCGCTTACTGCTTCTGCTTCAAGAAGTAGGGTCTTTCTCGCAGAGGATGTAATTGACGTGTGATTTTTCAAGGTCGGGTATGAATGACAGAAACGCTGTTTTTCCCCGTTCTGCAAGGAAAAGAATCGTTATATTTAACATAGCAAAAGTAGAAAAATCAGATGACCACAATGGAACTTGAGCCGAAAGACGCGCTCAAAAAGTTCTTCGGGTTCAGTGGGTTCAAGGGTGACCAGGAAAAAGTAATTCATAGCCTGCTCGCCGGCCACGACACCTTTGTAATCATGCCTACGGGCGGAGGTAAAAGCTTATGCTACCAATTACCGGCCCTGATGAGCGAAGGAACTGCTATCGTAGTTTCTCCTCTTATCGCACTGATGAAGAATCAGGTAGACGCGATTCGCGGATTCTCAGAAGACGAGGGAGTAGCCCATTTCCTCAACTCTTCACTCAATAAAAGTGAGATCGCCCGAGTCAAAAATGACTTGACAGAAGGACGAACAAAACTGCTTTATGTGGCGCCTGAGTCACTTACGAAGCAAGATAATATTGACTTCCTGCGCACGGTAACCATTTCGTTTGTCGCCATTGACGAAGCCCACTGTATTTCAGAGTGGGGTCATGACTTCAGACCGGAATACCGACGCCTCAAACCCATCATTCGAGAAATTGCAGATGTACCGGTGATTGCCCTCACCGCCACTGCAACTCCGAAGGTGCAACAGGATATTCAAAAGAACTTAGGAATGGTCGATGCGAAGGTGTACAAGAGCTCCTTCAATCGACCAAACCTTTTTTATGAGGTACGCCCTAAGAAAGATGCCGTCAAGCAAATCATCCAGTACATCCGCAATCACGAAGGGAAAAGCGGAATCATCTACTGCCTTTCTCGAAAGAAAGTAGAAGAACTGGCACAAATGCTTCAGGTGAACGGTATCAAGGCACTCCCATACCACGCAGGTATGGATGCCAATCAACGTTCAAGCGGTCAAGACCAATTCCTCATGCAAGATGTGGATGTGATCGTGGCCACGATTGCCTTCGGTATGGGAATCGATAAGCCGGATGTACGCTTCGTGATTCACTACGACATGCCGAAGTCGCTGGAAAGCTACTACCAGGAAACGGGTAGAGCCGGACGTGACGGCGGAGAAGGGGTGTGCATCGCATTCTACAGCTATAAAGACATTGAAAAGCTCGCCAAGTTCCTTCAAGGGAAACCAGTGGCAGAGCAAGAAGTCGGACTTCAACTCATCCAAGAAGTAGTCGCGTACGCGGAAACTTCGATGTCTCGTCGCAAATTCATCCTTCACTATTTCGGTGAAGAGTTTGATGAGGTGAACGGACCAGGAGCAGAGATGGACGACAATAGTCGCTATCCAAAAGAGCGCTACGAAGGGAAGCCATTCCTTGAGCTTTACCTCAAAGCAGTGAAAGGATGCGACGAGATCCACAAAGGGAGATACATCACAAACGTCTTAACCGGACATGAATCTGCGGAAACAGATACTTACCGAGCGAGTAGCTCAGAGTTCTGGAAAGCAGGTGAGGAGAAAGACGAAAAGTTCTGGAATGCAGTAGGGCGACAAGCTGTTGTCATGGGCTACTTGCGAAAAGAGATCGAGTCTTACGGGGTATTGAAAGTCACTCCGAAAGGAGAGGAGTTCATGGCCAATCCACACAGTGTGACGTTGATTGCGGAACGTGATTTCTCTGATGTTGACGATAAGGATGCAGTTGTTTCCAATACACGTCAAGCGGGCTCCGGAGCCATGGATCAGACGCTTCTACGCATGTTGAAAGACGAACGCAAGAAGCAATCAAAAGCGAAGAACCTTCCACCATACGTGATCTTCCAAGACACTTCGTTGGAAGAGATCGCCACACATTACCCAACGTCGATTGACGAACTAACCATGATCAGTGGGGTAGGTCGAGGTAAAGCCATGAAGTTTGGCCAGCCGTTCATCTCCTTGATTAAGAGTTATGTTGAAGACAACAACATCGATCGTCCGCAAGACATGGTGGTGAAGTCTGTGGTGAAGAAGAGTGGTTCGAAAGTCCACATCATTCAGAACATCGATCGCAAGCTTCCACTGGATGACATTGCGAAAGGTGTAGGGAAGGAGTTGAATGAACTCATCGAAGATCTAGAGCGTATTGTTGCTTCTGGAACGAAGGTGAACATCGACTACTACTTGAATGATATCCTAGATGAAGATTCTCAAGCAGACATCTACGAATACTTCATGGAAGCAGAATCTGACTCGTTAGAGGAAGCTACCGAGGAGTTCGAAGATGACTTCACTGAGGAAGAACTTCGCCTAATGCGTATCAAGTTTATGAGTGAGGTGGCTAACTAAGCTCAGTTAGCGCGATCCAAGCCATTAATCCTGTTCCTACTGCAATCGCCGATTCATCGATGTTGAATGTTGGCGTGTGCACTGCTGATCTATTTTCGCCGTTGGCGGAAGCAGTACCTAGTCTGTAGAAACAACCGGCCATGTGCTGGCTGTAGTAGGCAAAGTCTTCAGCAGTCATGCGTAGGTCGAGGTCAATGACGTTCTCTGAGCCCAAGTAATCTTCTGCTGCTTTTTTCGCTCTAGCTGTGAGGTCGGGTTGGTTGATCAAAAAAGGGTATCCTTTTCGAATGTCGACCTCTACTTCTACACCGTTGGCTGCACAGGTGCTTTTGGCTACCTGTTCAATGAGTCCATGAGCTTTACTTCTCCATTCTTCATCCAAGGTTCTGAAGGTTCCAGCTACTTGTACTTCGTTGGGGATCACATTCGTCGCTCCTTCAGCGATAATGCGACCAATGGAGAGGACCGTTGGGACTTCAGGCGGAGCATTCCGACTGGCAATTTGCTGAAGCGCAACCACCATTTGGGCTGTTGCATAAACAGGGTCATTGTTCTTATGCGGCAAGGCACCGTGACCACCTTTTCCTTTGACCGTGAAATAGAGTTCGTCGCAGCTCGCCATGTACATGCCGCTTCTGAATCCTACTTTTCCGGCTTCTAGTTCTGGGAAGACGTGTTGACCAACGATTCCTTGAAGTTCGTTAGAAAGCGCTCCTTCTTTGATCATCAAACTTGCTCCTCCAGGTAGCACTTCTTCTCCTGGTTGGAAAACGATGTGAGCCTCACCAGCCCATTCATCTCTTAGTTCATGCAAAATGAAGGCAGCTCCTAAGGCACATGAAGTATGCACGTCGTGACCACAAGCGTGCATGACACCCGGATTGGTTGAGCGATATGCTACGTCATTCACCTCTTGAATGGGAAGGGCGTCCATGTCGCCACGAAGTGCGAATTGTTTGCCTCCAGCTTTCCCTTTGACCTTCGCTACAATGCCCGTTCCGGCGTAGCCGTCATCAAAAGCAATTCCGCGATCAGCGAGTTTAGACTTGACAAAAGCCGAAGTCTGCTCTTCTTTAAAGCTCAACTCAGGATGCTGATGAAGATGCTGGCGAATCTCGATCAACTCAGGCGCAATGCGCGCTGCAATGTCTTTAATACGCTTACTCTCCATTGTTGATGAACAGTTTAAATACCGATGACCAAATCAAACGAGCTGAAACGTAAAGCATAAGGATTCCGAAGATGAATCGAACAATATTCGGGTTGATCTTCAGGGCGACTTTTGAGCCGAGATAACCGCCAATAATGAAGGTGAGGGCGACGACAGCCGCGTATTTCACATTCATCTGGTCAGCCTTGTAGTAGTTCATAAATGCCAAGACACCTACCGGTGGAAGCATGATCGCTAAGCTGGTTCCTTGTGCTCCTAATTGGTTCATGCCCATGAAGTACATGAGGGCAGGAACGATCACAACGCCACCGCCGATTCCAATGAATCCACTTAGAATTCCGGCACAAAGACCGATTCCAATAAGTATGATCAGTTGCGACATGTCCATTTGCTCAGCATTTACAGCGAAGATGATGAATGTTTGCCAAAGATAGACTCCCTTGACTTGAAACGATTAACATGTGCTTATGAAGAGGACCTTAGAAGTCCATTGAGAGCGATAAGTGGAAGACGCGGTCTTGAATCATACCATCATCAACTCCCCATGCCCAATCAGCACGGACGAAGTAACCGAGAACGCGTGAACGAAGACCGAATCCGTACGACCAAATAATTGGTTCGCGGTTGTTGTCTACGGTGACAGTAATCGGGTTCTGTTCGTAGACTACCTGATTGAATCGGTTGTCATCTGAATAAGGATGGAGCCCAGTCCACGCAGAACCGACGTCTGTGAAAGGCACAAATTGGAAGTTCTCTACGAAGTCAGATTTGATCGGCTTGTTCAAGAAGTACTTGAATACCGGCCAGCGCACTTCAGCATTGATTCCAGCGAAGCTGTTTCCGTTTCGTGCGTTCACCCAGAAACCACGCATTGGCGCTGCAAGCGTTTGATAGAAGTAATTCTGATCATCTGCAATCGGGGTATCGTTGTCGATGCGCTGGAATAGCCAGTTGTCTACACCACCGAGGTAGTATACCAATCGACGAGCTCCAATACTCGTGCTTCCCGCAGCGCGGAATGCGAAAATCATATCTCGGTGAATACGCTCATAATGTCTGAAGTCAGCTCCGAATACCATGAAGTCGCTTACGCGGTCCTCGGCGTCAAGGTAGGCCTCAGCCCAAAGCTTATAACGCGTTCCCCAGCGAAGATTCAGTCCGCGAGAAATGGTGTTGTCGAAGACGTATTCACCACGCACCCCAACGTTATGCAAGAATTCGTTCGGACGACCCAAGTTTGTTGGGTCTGTGCTCAAGTATACCGAGCGGTCTTGACGGTAAATAGCCGTTGCACGGATACTTGTCAATTCGTTGATCGGGTACTTTAATTCGTACTCAAAAGTGTGCGTATGTACCTGAACGATTGAAAGGTTATTGATCACGCGACGCGTAGATTGGCGCATGAATTCATAACGCTTGTCTATTCTACCAGAGAGGTCTTCGAATGAAAGTCCGTAGTCGTTGTTGTCGAGTCCACCAGACAAGCGGAAACCACCCACGATCTTGTAGTCTTCGAACAGATCACTTACCCCAAGTCTAATCACACCAGAGATTCCTGGGAACATCGTTGTAGGACCCGTGAATGGCTGGTAGAACTGATTCGAGAAGGTGTTGTCAACCTGGCTCAAGACGTAATCAGTTGCGAAGTTGAGACGGTAATTCCGGGGCTTCGGTAATACGAATGGTGTCTCCAAGCTGTCTTCCGCGCTAGCGTTTTCAGCCACAGCTGTATTCTCATCTAATTGAATAGACTCCTTCTCGTATTCAAAGTCGGTAGGGTCATCTTCGAACTTGTAGTTATCGATATCGACCTGCGGATCTTTTTCATCTCGGTATTCAAAAACCTGTACATCAGCGCGATTTGAACTCGGAGCATCGGGTGTTGCCGTACTACCAGAACTCTGGGCCGAAGAAGTAACCTCTTGTGCACCGTTGCCTTCATAATAAGCGAGCTTGCCATCTTCAACGAAGCTCAATTGCCAATTGCCGGTCTTATGGTCAAACTGATAATCTACCGGAGGGTTCGGGAAGTCAGAAAGCTGCTTCGATACCGTGAAAAAGCGGTAGTGAATGACCGTATCAATGCGCGAAATCACACTGTCAATCGAGGCCATGTAACGATTACGCGAACCAGCATCTTCTCCAAGGAAGGTGTAGTGCTCGTCATCAAAGGCGTATGGATGCGTCTCGTAAACGTCAGGTGAGTTGGTGACACGCTCTAGCTTTCGTGAATTCAGATCGAGAATGTAGATGTCGGTTTGAAGCTCGAATGGTTCATTCGGAACATCCACTCGCAGCGTATCATCTGGACGGTTACTCGCGAAGATCACTCGATTCCCATCAGCGAGGAACTGCGGATTCAAGTCATCGTAGATGTCTGTGGTCAACTGTTCTTGGTTGTTACCAATCACCTGGTATAAGTAGAGGTCAGAGCGTCCGCCTTTCACTCCGGTGAAGATCATTTTTCTTCCATCCGGTGAGTACGACATGTCTACCACCTTATCAATGCGGAAGAGCTCCTTGACCGTGTGCTTCTTATCAATCGTGTTGTAGTTGCCTATGAACGGACGTCCACGATCTTCGAATACGTAAGTCAGGATTTGTCCTGAAGGGTGCCAAGCCAGAATAGGGTAGGTGTCATCGACGATGCGGTCGAGCTTGTGGTCTTGCTTCAAGATGCGTTTCTTCTTTCCTGTGGTCTTGTCGTAGATCCAAATCTTGTATTGACCAAGCTCATTGGTCACGAAGGCGACTTGTTGTCCGTTCGGGCTTAATTCTAGCTCGCTGTAAGTGTACTTGCCTCTCCACTTCACAGGCAATTCCCCAATACGGCGTTTCCACTTTTCCTCTTTGAACAGTTGCTGACCTTCACGATCAGAGAGCATGAACTCGTCTTTGAGTTTGTTCTGTTTCTTCGAGAATAGTGGATCGAATTGCGGACCGGCCTTGCGGCGCATGTCTTGTTCGAATTGCTGCTGGTAATAAGCCAAGAACTCTTCCGTAATCGTATCTAAACTTGTGCCTAGTACGAAAAGGAAACCGCTTTCAATACTGCGGCTAATCCTCGTCATGTAGAGGATGTTTGGGATCACACTTTCACCGTAGACATCAGCCACGTATTTCCAAAGCGCGTGTCCTGCATAGGTGGCTTGATCACCTTCTAAGCGGTTGAACTTCTCGTAGCTTCCGCTGAGAATTCCATCGCGAATGTATGCTGCCTTATCTGCTGACCATGGTTCTGCGGCATAAGACAAGAGCCCGTCTTGATACCATGCAGGAATAGTCAACAGCGTAGAATTCTTGATGACGTCTTTCCAATCGCCGGAGAACATCATTTGGTTGAACAGTACTAAGGCGAGTGATTCGCGTAGTTGTCGTTCAAATTGAATGTAGTCTCCTTTGAAATAGAGGAAGATCTTGGAGCCAATGATGCGTGTGGAACCTCCAATGTTGTAGGTCTCATCCCCGGTGATTCCAATATTGCTTTGACGGAATTCGCTTTGCTTGTTGTAGAGAATGATTTGAATCTTCTCTTCCAAGGCAAAGTCGAACAAGGTCTCCAAAGATTCGAGGTTTTGTTGCGCTGAAAGCACAGTGTAGCCTGCGAGTTCCTTGCCTCCTTGATAGTAGTAAACTTCGAAATTCTCCCCTGGATAGTACTGCCAAAAGAAGTCACGATACTGCACGCGATTCTTCCCAAATTCTTGTTGAGAACCCGTGTAGAATTGACCTTGAACAGCAAGAGGTGCCAATAAGACAGCCAGCAAGGCGATCAGATATGTGGAGAGGCTTTTCAAAGTGAAGCTTAAATATAACTAAAAGTACCCGCGAAGATTGTGCCGGAATCCCCGAATTTGCGGTATATCTTTAGCATTCCAAACTAATACAGGTTCAGCCATGATCTCCCTACGTAAATTCACCTTCAATGCATTCGCAGAGAATACCTACTTGCTTTACGATGAAACGAAGCAGGCGATCATCATTGATCCTGGTATGATGGATAACAGCGAAGAGCGTTTGTTGTTGAACGCTATCGCGGAAGAAGAGTTAAACCCGGTGAAGGTTGTGCTCACTCACGGACACATTGACCACGTTATGGGTGTCGATTTTTGCATGAAAAAATTCGATATCCCGTTGATGTCTCACAAAAAAGCGCTGCCAACAATCGGAATGGCTGAACAAGTGTCTCGCATGTATGGGTTGCCGTTTACAACCTGTCCTGACCCCACGGAATTTATTGAAGAGGGCGAACAACTCACCTTTGGAAACAGCAGCATGGATGTGCTCTTCGTTCCAGGCCACGCCCCAGGTCACGTCGCATTCGTAGATCATGACGGGAAAAAAGTAATTGCTGGAGATGTCTTATTCCAAGGTTCTGTAGGCCGCGTAGATCTCCCAGGAGGCGATGCGCCTTTGTTGGCTAAGAGCATTCAAGAGAAAATGTACGCCCTTCCAGATGAAATGATCGTTTACTGCGGACATGGTCCTGAAACAACGATTGGCATCGAAAAGCAGAGTAATCCTTTTGTTCGTCCGGGATTCAGTGCCTTCTAATTAGGCTTTTTCAAGAGTAAAAGAGAAGGTAGTTCCTAGGTCAGGGCTACTACGCACATTGATCGTTTGATCGTGTACGTCGATGATGTGCTTGACGATGGAAAGTCCCAATCCAGACCCACCACCGTGGCGTGAGCGCGACTTGTCAACGCGGTAGAAGCGTTCGAAAATACGTGGAAGGTGGTCCTCAGAAATTCCAATTCCGTTATCGGCTACCTCTACCAGAATGTTGTCTTCCATGTCGTAGAAACGGATTCTGGTTTCACCATCTTCGGCGCCGTAGTTGATACTGTTGGCTACTAGGTTGATGAATACCTGCTCGATCTTCGGACGGTCGCCCACCACCTGAATAGGTTTTTCATTGACGTTCTTCAAACGCAAACGGATATTGGCCTTTTTGGCCTTTTGCTCAAGTGATTCAATGACCTCCTTTGCAAGTTCAACAACGTCGAAACGTGTTTCATGCAACTGGTATCTACCGCCCTCGATGCGTGTGATTTGATCGAGATCTTCTATAAGAGTTACGATTCGGTCAACGTTGCGCGCCGCCTTCATCAAGAACTTGCGGTTGTTCTCTTCATCTTCCAAGGCGCCTTCCAAAAGTGTTAGGATATATCCCTGGATGTTGAAGACGGGAGTCTTGATCTCGTGAGCGAGGTTACCTATGAAATCTCTTCGGAATGAGTCTTGCTCTTTGAGCTGCGAAATTTCTTCAATCTTATCTTCAGCCCAGACCATCACCTCGTTGTTCACTTTGGTCATGACATCTTCATTCATCGAAATGTCTTTGCGTTTTTCGCGCTGACTTTTGAATCGGTGAATGGTCTTGTAGATGATTTTGACCTTTTGATAGATGAATTTCTCCACCGCCCATGAAGCAAGCACAAAGGAACTAGCGAAGGTCAGAGCCGCCGCTACTGCGAGGAGCCCAAAATTGGCCTCGTCACCTTTTGCTAGGTCGTATAGAAAGAGAATAACGGTGACGACCAGCGTAATGTAGACACTGATGCGCACCGCGACATCCCGCGGTGTTTGAACAGCCATGGGCTGAGTTGATTAATCGTTGAACTTGTACCCGACTCCCTTTACTGTTTTGAAGTAATGGTCACCGAGTTTCTCGCGCAATTTACGGATATGAACGTCGATCGTACGATCTCCTACAATTACGTCATTACCCCAAACGCTTGAAAGAATCGTTTCGCGTGTGAATACACGTCCGGGTTGAGACATGAGCAATGAAAGCAATTCGAACTCTTTTTTCGGTAGTGTGAGCTCATCGCCATTCTTCATTACGATGTAGCGTTCCTTGTCAATTGAGATTCCTTTTGACTTCTTCTTTTTCTTGTTTTCGTCCATCGCTGCACGTCTGCGTAACGTGGCTTTGATGCGCGAAATCAGAACACGTGGTTTGATTGGCTTCGTGATGTAATCATCGGCGCCGGCATCAAATCCTGCGATTTGTGAGTAGTCTTCACCTCGTGCTGTGAGGAAGGAAATCAAAGTGCCTTTCAATTCAGGGATTTCGCGAATCTGCTGACATGTTTCCATGCCATCCATTTCTGGCATCATGACATCGAGAAGGATGAGGTCAGGCATCACTTTTCGTGCGATGCGAATAGCTTCTTTACCGTTGTTCGCAGTGTGAACCTCGAAGTTTTCTTTCTCTAAGTTGTACTTGACTAGATCGATGATGTCTTGTTCATCATCTACAAGTAGGATCTTCGCGTTATCCATAGGAATGCCTTCTAAATGCACCTCAAAACTACTAGGGTGACGTTAAGTGAACGTTAACGGGCTTTTACGGAACCCGTTTAAATTCGCTTTGTCTAAGCTAAGAAGTCTTATGCTAATCTTTGATTCTGCTGAAGCGTAAAGCTTTCAACATAAAGTCAGGAAGCGGCTTTTCAGGATCTCTTTTCGCCACATTCAGATAGATTCCCCACTTTTCCACAATCGGCACTTTGTG